>NZ_QAIL01000083.1:29274-68586 GCF_003061025.1 Pedobacter sp. HMWF019
AAATCACCGGTACAGAAATTAAGACCAGATTTACCTCGGCACTGCCAGTTCAAAAAGCTTTTTTAAATTATACAATGGACACCACTTCCATACTGATGAACAGAAAATGGGAAAGTATAACAGTTCCGATCAAGAGCAATGAAATTGTTGCGCCGGCATTGCCTGAAGGTGTTACCATCTGGTACCTTTCCTTAACCGACGCAAGAGGTATGCAGGTTTCCGGTGAATTGCAGTGGTCAGAAAAAAAGCCCGGTTCAGTGGAAGAGTATAAGATTTACGCCGGAAGATATAAAGCTGTTTTTAATACAGTCCCCAAACATACACCCAGCTCTAAAATCCCGGACGGTCCCCTGGCAGGAAACGGAGATATTGGGCTCAGCCTTGGTGGAACGCCAGATAAGCTTCGGTTTTACATCGGTAAAAATGATTTCTGGCGAGCCTATCCAGTTTATCCGGGCGGCGGTATAGCCCTACCAGGATATTTGGAAATGAACATTAAAGATCTGGACGGCGGAAAATATTATGCCGAAGAGCTTCTGGACAGTGCATTCATCAAAGGGAGATTTAGTACATCCAACCTTGATCTTTCTTTGAATACCTGGGTAAGTGCAACAACAAATACAATAATCGCTGAACTCAACGCCAACCGGGCAACAACAATTGCACTAAAGTTGAAGGCTACAGAAGGAAATACCTCTATTTCTCCTTATGGAAAAACGGGCGATGTGATCTGGGTAACACGTTCTTTTGAAAACAGCCCTTTGCTGGACTGGCCGGCCCATATTGCTATGGCCTTAAAAGTGATTGGAGGAACATTAGACCAAAACGGTACGTTGAGATTGAAGGCCGGTCAAAAAATACAGGTAAGCATCACCATATATACCAATCAAGACTGTAAAGATTGGAAAGAAAGATCTATACAGGAAGCGGCAGCAATGGATGAAAGCACTGTACAACAATTGAAAAGCGCACATCTGCAATGGTGGAAAGATTTCTGGAACCGCTCTCAGATTTCAATAGGAGACACGACACTTGAAAAATACTATTATGCCTCCCAGTATCTTTTTGCCTCTTCGTCCCGCAAAGGAAAGTTCGCACCGGGTATCTGGGGGCCTTTTGTAACCAGAGACTCCACTTCCTGGGGTGGAGATTATCACCTCAATTACAATTATCAGGCACCTTACTGGGCGGCTTATTCTTCCAATTATATAGACCTGACGGATAACTTTGATCAGCCCCTGCTCGATTATATGGAGAAAGGAAAGCAACATGCAAAAGAACTGTTGGGTATAAGGGGAATTTATTACCCGGTAGGCATAGGACCCAAAGGATTAGTTACTACCCGCTGGCCATTAAGCCCTCAGGAGATGCTTAAAAGATACGGAACAACAGATAATACCATCGATGGGGGCTATAAATTCCTTGGCCAGAAGATCAATGCGGTGTTTAGTGTAGGCAATATGCTGATGCGGTTCTATAGCACTTATGATGAAGATTATGCCCGTAAAGTTTACCCCTATCTGCTGGAATGTGCCAATTTTTGGGAAGATTATTTGAAATATGAAAATGGTAAATATGTGATCTATATGGACCACTACGGTGAAGTGATGCCTAATCTAAGGAACAAAGGTATTTGGAAAGACCAGTTGGGAGATTTCAATTCAACGCTTTCTCTCGGCCTGGTCAAAATGCTCTTCAAAGGAATAGTAGACATGAGTACCTTTCTTCACAAGGATCAGCAGCGACAAGCAACATGGGGACAGATCCGAGACCATATGAGCCCTTTTCCTTTGGGTAAAATAGAAGGGAGAATGAGTTTGAAAAGCGTAGAGAAAAGTCCTTCTACCTGGCACCAGGGCGTGATGGGCTTATCAAGAGTATCCATTCATGGTTTAATTCTTCCGGGTGGTGTTTGTGGACCGGTTACTGATTCTGCATTTAACCAGATCTTGCTGCAGGATGTAGCGCATTGGAAAGATAAAGCAAAGGAACCGGGAGACTGGGGAAATACACTAGGTAATGGTATAGAGACCTGTTTTCCGGCAGCGGTAAGAGTAGGCTATCCTACAGATGAAATTATGGATTATTTAAAGGCGAGGATTGCCAGACAATCTCTTCCCAACCTGTGGATCACGGCTGATGGTGGCGGTATGGAAACCCTGGCTGCAGTGCCACTTACACTCAATGAAATGCTACTGCAAAGTTACGAGGGTGTGATCCGGATTTTCCCCAACTGGAATAAAAATAAACCTGCAAGTTTTCATAAACTCAGGGCCTATGGTGCATTTGTTATCAGCAGCAGCCTGGAAAAAGGAAACATAAAAGAAGTCCGGATCTACAGTGAAAAAGGAAGGACCTGCATATTGGAAAATCCATGGCCAGGCCAGCATTTTCAAGTCATCAGAAATGGACTAAAGGGAGAACAAGTCTATGGTAAAAGAATTGTTCTCCCCACGGCTGCACAAGAAGAACTCCTGTTAAAACCTTTCCTTTAATAGAGTTCTTGCTCGTATTGTTCTACCATTCTGCCGGCGTCAAATTGCGGTACAATTTCTTTTGCCGCAGTTTTTAAAATATTTGTCCATTTCGCCTGGTCTGTATAATATAGGGGCACCACCACCTGTTCCAGTTTATCCATCAAAGCAGCAGCTTCCTGTTTGTCTTTATCTGCATCACTCAGTTCATCTGTCGCTGGCTGGATGACGAAAGCATTTTCCAGATCTTTTGCAAATTCCGGTACCCATCCATCGGGCATTGAAAGGTTGATACTACCATTCATAGCAGCAGCCATTCCGCTGGTGCCAGAGGCTTCCCGATACATTTTTGGATTGTTGAGCCACACATCAGAACCTTTTTTTAGTAAGGCAGACAAGCCCAGTTCGTAGCCAGTCAATACCGCACAATTCTTTAAGGGTTTAGCACTGCGGATGATCTGGTTGAACAAATCAATGGCCCCCTGGTCTTCAGGATAGGGCTTTCCAGCCCATATCACTTGTACGGGATATTCTGCATTGTTGATGAGTTTTACAAATCTTTCCCAGTTCCTCATTAAAAGGTCGGCTCGTTTATAAGCGGCAAAGCGCCTAGCCCAGACCAGGGTTAGCACATTGGGATCAAATAATTTTCCACACTGGTCCGCTACTGTTTTAAAGAGGCGGGCCTTCATTTCTTTCTTAACCAGCTGGATTTGTTCCTGCTCACCAGTTTCCAATGCCAGTTCAAAAGATTCCTCTTTCCAGTAGGTTTTGTTTTGTGCATTGGTAATTGAAATGATCTCACAGATATTCGGGTAATGCCCCCACATTTCCCTCGCGACTTCGCCATGTAATTTGGAAACCCCATTTGCTTTTCTGGCAAAACGGAGGGAAGCAAGTGTGTAATTCAAGTCATTACCTTCTATACCCAGAATATATTTTACCTCGTGGTCCTGTAAATGGTAAAAGAAAGACATTTCTTTCAGGAGGTCAAAACGGTGTGACTCATTTCCAGCAAGTTCAGGTGTATGGGTGGTAAATACCACTCTTTTCTTAACTTCATCCAGGCTTTGGTATTTAGAATAGAGGTAAAAATTTAAGGGCAGAGAATGCCCCTCATTCATATGATAAACATCTACAGGGAACTGAAGTACATCCAGCAGCATAGCCCCACCTATACCCAATACCATAGATTGTGCAATTCGGGTCGACTCATTAGAATCATAAAGACGGTGTGTAATCGATCTGGAAACCTCGTCATTCTCTTCTACGTCTGTACTCAGTAGGAATACTGGAGCAGAGCCAAATGTTTCCGGCTTTAACAGGTAGGCTTTGATATGGACAGGCGCATCATGGACAGGAATGGTAAAAGTAATTCCTGTATCCTGCAAAAAGCAAGGATCCTTCTCTACATAAAAAGGTTTCATATCGGCATCGGTATCCCGAAACTGGTCATAATACCCATATTTCCAAAGCATCCCGATGCCGATAGTGGGGTGTTTCAGTTCGAAAGCGCTCCGCATATGCGAGCCTGCCAGAAAACCAAGCCCTCCGCTGTATATTTTTAAAGATTGATCTATGGCAAATTCCATAGAAAAATAAGCAATGGTTTTATTGTACTTCTCATTGGGTTGATACCCGAAAATCTGTTCTTTACTGATCATATTTAGATGGATATATGGTGTGGCCGATGTTAAAAAACTGCTATTAACATAAGGTTTTTTTACTATTAAACCTATTAGTGACGCAGATCATTTTTTTATAAACCAAGATTCTACAATTTGCGGCACACGATTAACAAAATGATTATCTATAAGAGTTTTACATTTGATTCTGCCCATTACTTGCCTGAAGTCCAAAAAGGACATAAATGTGGTAATATGCATGGTCATACTTATTCGCTTAAGGTCTTTGTGTCTGGCGAAATCGATCCGGTAACCTGTTGGTTTATGGACTTTGAGGATTTAAAAAATACCATCAATCCGGTCATAGCCCGTCTTGATCATCAGGTTTTAAACGAAATTGAAGGTCTGGAAAATCCTACTACAGAAAACGTGGTGATCTGGATATGGAACCAGATTTATAGCCGCCTCCCTGAACTGGTTAAACTGGAATTAAGTGAAACCCCGGGATCTGGAGTAATCTACGAAGGCAGATAATTATTTACTGAGTTCCTTTTCATAAGAATCTACTCTGGCATTGATGCTGGTCTTCAGCTGGTCGAGGTCCCTGCCTTCCAGCTTGGCCAATATTTGTGCCTGAATGTCCAGTAAGGTATTGATTCTAGCTGTGTTTTTTGCAGATTGCAAGAGTAAAGTATTTAAAACTTCAGCATAATTCTTTAAATCACTCTCGTTAAAAGTTCCCATAGTATCTTATTTTATTTTGAAGATAACAACAGTTGCTTTACCTGATTGTTTTGATGCTTTTGTAAATGCCTGCTATAAAATTTGAAATTCTGGCAATTAAATAGAACTTTGCCCTCAATTTAAGGAATGCAACTATGATGAAATGGGAGAAGCTATTATCCGCCAAACGCTGGGGAAATGAAGACAGGTTTAAAGGTAACCAAAAAGAAGCCAGGTCAGAATTTCAGCGTGATTATGACAGGATTATCTTCTCATCTCCTTTCAGAAGGCTGCAGAACAAGACCCAGGTTTTTCCTTTGCCGGGAAGTGTTTTTGTTCATAACCGTTTGACCCATAGTCTGGAAGTTGCCAGTGTGGGCCGTTCCCTGGGGAGCATCTTTTACAATAAGATGAAAGATATACACCCGGATATTGATGATACCTGTCCACTGCTGATTGAGGCTGGAAATATTATTGCTTCAGCCTGTCTCGCACATGATCTGGGTAATCCCGCTTTCGGGCATTCTGGAGAATCGGCTATTTCTCATTATTTTACGACCGGCGACGGAAAGGTCTATCAGTCGCAGGTCACCGAAAGTCAATGGCAAGACCTGATCAATTTTGAGGGAAATGCAAATGCCTTAAGAATTCTGACCCATCCATTTGCTGGTAAAGGCACGGGAGGCTTTGCTTTAACCTATGCCACGTTAGCTTCTATTGCCAAATACCCCTGCGCATCCATCGCAGGTCACAATAAGAAAAATATCTTCACCAAGAAATATGGATTTTTTCAATCTGAACAAATTGGCTTTGAAAAGATCGCCGTTGAAATGGATCTGATCAAGGTACAGGACGAACCTTTGATTTATAAAAGACATCCCCTTGTTTACCTGGTGGAGGCCGCAGATGACATCTGCTACAATATCATTGACCTGGAAGATGCCCATCGTTTAAAGATCCTGTCTTATAAGGAAGTGGAAACCCTATTGCTGCCTTTGTGTAACGATGCCCAGCTGCCGGCCCGTTTGGCCGAAATGGAAGATGACGATGCAAAGATCACTTTAATGCGCGCAAAATCCATTAGTACCCTGATCTGGCAATGCTCTAACGTATTCTATCAGGAACAGGAAAGCATTCTTGGTGGTCATTTTAACCAAAGTTTGATGGATGCGATTGAAGAGCCCTATTTATCAGTGATGAAAGAAATTGAGCGAATTTCGATTAAAAAAATCTATAACTACCATTCCGTGGTGCAAATTGAAGTGGCTGGATATCAGGTTATGGGCGGATTATTGGAAGAATTTATTCCTGCTTACCTCCAGAACGAATCCAAGTACCATAAAAAGCTGGTAGAACTGATCCCAAAACAATTCCTTACCCAACAAACCGATGCTTATACTAAGATCCAATGTGTGCTTGATTTTGTTTCTGGTATGACCGATATCTATGCGGTAGAATTGTTCAGGAAAATTAAAGGTATCTCTTTTCCTTCGATGAGTTAAATATTCAAACTATAACCCATATCCCGTGAAAGCAACATTTGCAGAAAAAGTTCTTGCTTTTTATAAACAACTTGGTGTTTTCCAGTGGCTTCCGGAGGGGATAGAGGTTCTCAATCCGTATAAGGATGGATCAGCTACCTATGAACTCGCTGCGCGGTTTTATGAGAAATTCTATGCAGATACTGCATCCAGATACCTCATCATCGGGATTAATCCCGGAAGGTTTGGTGGCGCAGTTACAGGGGTGCCTTTTACGGATCCAAAGCGTTATATAGAGCAATGTGGGCTGGAATACAATGGGGTAATGACGCACGAGCCTTCTTCGGTATTTGTCTATGAAATGATTGATGCTTTTGCAGGTCCGGCCGTATTTTATAAGCAGTTTTACATCAATTCGATGTTTCCGCTTGCCCTTACCTATAAAGGGAAGAATTATAATTATTATGACAGCGCTGAACTGAGTAAGCTCTTGAGACCCGCTATCATAGAGAATCTTAAACAGCAGATCTCTTTAGGAACGGCACAGGATATTTGCTTTTGCCTTGGTAAGAAGAATTATGAATTTTTGCAGAAGTTGAATCAGGAGCATCAGTTCTTTAAGCAGATTATTCCTCTGGAACACCCAAGGTATATTGTGCAGTATCGAAGTAAAGATAAAGCTGCCTTCATTGAAAAGTACCTCAGGGCTTTTCAATCTGTTGGTGTTAAGTAATCGTTGTTTTTTTAAAAATGAATAGGGGTAAAGCAGCAGCAGGTTGTCTCACCCAAAAGAACGATCATTTATTTAAAAAATCACAAAAAATGAAAACCACTAGATTATCTTTAATTGTTGCTTTATTAGGCCTGAGCTTTTTTTCTGCAAAAGCTCAGAATTCCGACTTTAACTTCGGTATTAAAGCAGGTGTGAACTATGGAACTCTACCTTCGGGTTTAAAAGAACTGAGTGATAAAGCCGGGAAAGCAGGTTTTAACATCGGCGTATTTGCCCGCGCTGGAAAAGACCTATACGTACAACCAGAGGTTAATTTTTCTACTTTTGGTAGTAAGTATACTCTGGGTTCAAAAGAATATGAGCCAAAATTCAGACAAGTGAATGTACCGTTGATGATCGGTTACAAACTGATCAACACGGCGAACCTGAATTTCAGACTTTCAGCCGGTCCTGATTTTAGTTATAATCTGAATAAACCGGAAGCACCTCAGAATTTTAGCTATAAGAGAGTAAATATGGGTGGGGTGATCAATGCAGGTGTGGATATCGGCAACATTACCATAGATGCCCGTTATACGCACGGATTTACCAAGATCAATAAAGGCCTGGATGAAAAAACTGGTTTATTTAATCTTTCTGTCGGGTTTAAAATTTTCTAGAGCTTAAACAGCTGTAAATAAAAGGAGGTATCAAAATTTGGGATACCTCCTTTTTATTTTTTTACCAGATTTCTCATACAATTAACGGTTTTTCCTGACTTCTTCCAGTCTTGTTTTTTGCTCCGTTAAACGTTTCTGTAATTTTGCCTTTTTTTCTTCATTCTGTTCTTGTTCTGTATCACCGGCAGTATGAATCCATTCATGATATTGTTTTTCCTGCTGTTCTGCATTACTGTTGAGCTTTTTTTGCAGGGCTTCACGCTGTTTTTTAAGATCAGTAAGGGTGTTTTTCCAATCGGCTTTTTCGGTGCCTTCTGTATCCAGGATCTTTGATTCTGCTTCCTGTATAGCTTTATTGATCTTATGGAGTTCTGTTTGCGCCGGAAGATAGACTTCATCATTGACATTGAAGCGTTTCAGATCTGAGGTTATGGGGAGAAGAACTGAATTAACAGGTGTTTCCCAATCTTCCCATACATGTGCAAGCAGGACAGATTTGCCTTTAGGTATTTGTGAGGACACGGTATCCAGATAGTCGGAAACATCTTCCGCTTTTAAGGTTTCTCCAGCGGATCCGGCAAGCATGCCACCGGCCACACCAACAATAAAACCCAGTGGGCCGGCAAGTAAACCAATCAATCCACCAAGTAAGCCTCCACTGATCACGCCTGTACCTTCTGTTTTATCTTTCGCAGACCGGATAGCGGTCTTGCCAGACTCATCCTTGCTGAGGACATAGGTTTCGCCAAGTGAAATATCTTTTGTTAAATCCAGTTGTTGTAAAGCTTGTAAACCAGTAAATGCCTCAACTTCACTATTGAAAAGGGCTTGAATCATTTTTTCCATATATACTCCGACTGTTGATTTTTAATACTACAATTTAAAAGGCAAATTGGTTTGTGTAGAGGTGAATTGATCGAAAAATTCTGTACAGCTGCTTCAAGACTAACGATATCAGGCGGCTGAAGAAGCCGCAGATCTCTGAGGTCTTTCCGCAGCGTACGAGAATTTTTCGTAGCAAATTGCTGAGGAGGGAGGTGATCCGGGTAGGATGCCGATGATGTTATGTCTTGGTTTGTATTCCGGACCGAGTTAATAATCTATTGAAGTCATTCCAAACAAATAGGATTAGCGTATTGTTAGATTAAACTGTAATAACCAGAAACTCACACCATTTTTATATATTTAGAAAACGTTAATCAATTATAGAATGAGCTCCAAAGAATACAAAAGCTTGAATTTCAGACAGGCAGATCCTGAAGATTCAGAAGCCGTTTATGGTTTTATTTGCAAGCTGGAACAAAAGAAAATGGATTATGAAACCTTTAAGTCCCGTTTCAGAGAACAGGTAATGTCGCCCTCTATACTGTTGGTCCTTGCAGAAAATGAAGGCGTACCCCTTGGTTTCCTGAGTTGTCATAACCAAAATTTGCTGCACCACGATGGTGAAATCTATGAGATTGTGGAATTTGTAGTAGAAGAAGAAAGCCGGGGGAAGGGTGTTGGAAAGAAGATGATGGAATATCTGGAAGCGCAATTAAAAGACTATGAACTGATTGAAGTAGCTTCCAATAATTCCAGGGATGGGGCTCATCGGTTTTACGAGCAATGTGGCTTTAAACAAAGCCATTATAAATTTACAAAAAGTAAAAAATAAAACGCCCCGATTATGATCTGACTTTTGATCATCGGGGCGTTTTATACTTTTATTTTCTTTTTACTGGTTATTTTACGTCAAACCAAAGTTTGGTGGTCAGTACATCTGTACCCTGGTGGGCTACAGCAGCTTTATAATTTGCACCATTCAGTGATTGTTCCGTACCTGGATAAATGAATCTGACTGGGAGCTGCCCGTTCAGGGTACCTGCAACTGCAGGATTTAGAACGGGATAATCCAGACGTCTCCATTCTGCGAATGCTTCCAATCCCTGACCAAATAAAGCAATCCACTTTTGATTCCCGATAGACTTTCTGAAATCAGAAGCATCATACTGAACTGCTGCTGATTGAGTGTAAGTGGATATGTCTCCTTCAGCAATAGAATATTGTCTTAAAGATTCCGTAACGGCCTGTTTGTACAAAGCCGCAGCGTCTTCAGTGGTAAACCCTCTTGCCGCAGCCTCTGCCCGGTCAAACAATACCTCTGCGTAGCTGATGATGACTGCGGGTGCCGTAGGGGCAAGGAAATAGGCGCCGGGTTTAGAGGTTTTGGTTAGGCCAAGGTTTGCTGCATCACCCGTGAGTAAACCATTTGCCACGCCGACATAGGTTAGCGCTGTTGCATCTTTTGTCGGGCTGGAGAAAACAGGAAGACGTGGATCATTTAAGCTTCTCAGTCTGTCTACAATGGTTTTACTGATTCGGTAGTCATCCCGGGTATCAAACAAATTGCTGATGGGGTTTTGGTTAGGGGAAGAAGAGTACACCAGGCGTGCTGTTTCAGCTTGCGTACTGATGTAACCTGTGCCCTCTGCCGCAATCTCTGCCAGGACGGTTTTGGAGATTTCAGGTTCCCTGTCGGCAATGCGCAACGCGATACGAAGGCGGAGTGAATTTGCAAATTTTTTCCAGCCACTGATGGATCCACTATACAGGATGTCGCCTGCAATAGCTTTACCATTTACATTTAAATCCAGCTGGGCAGATTTCAGATCATTCAGAATCCCTAAGTAGACATTTCTTTGTGTGTCATATACAGGGTTGATATAGTCGTTGATCTGTATGGCCTGGCTGTAAGGAATATCACCATAGGCATCGGTTAAAAGGGAAAAGATCCAGGATCTTAATACTTTGGCCACCCCTCGGTAATTCGTGTTACCTTGTGCATCGGCAATACTGATCACTTTGTTTAAATTGGTAATGCCTTTTGTATAGCCATTGTTCCAAAGCTCTTGCAGATCATTATTGGTAAAGATATAACGATCGGGATCTGTATATTGAATCTTTGCCCAATGCTGGATAAACAGTAAGCTGGAATTCATGTTATTGGTGGTTCCCCAATAGGTATCGGCGGTGTTTTTGATGGCGCCTGTCAACAGGTAATCCGGCTGTGGGTTTTCTGCTTCGTTAGGGTTTTTATTAATATTGGCCAGTTGTTCTTTGCAGGAACCAAGAGAAAGTGCAAGGATTGCAGAAAATGCGATGGTTATGGATTTGAATTTCATGTTCGTTAGAATTTAAGGTTAAGGTTAAAACCAAAGCTCCTTGTGGTAGGAAGGGTTAAATCTTCCAGTCCTTGAGCGTTTCCGGTATTGAAAGCGGTTTCAGGATCTATGTTGGGTACATTTTTGTGAATGATCCACAAGTTCCGGCCTACCAGGGAAACAGTTGCATTTTGAAATCCGATCTTTTGGGCCCATGAAGATGGAATGTTGTAACTCAATTTCACCTCGCGGAGTTTGATGTAAGAAGCATCATATACAAACTGTTCATCTACGTTGGTGATGCCTTTGTAATATTGCTGGGCAGGAATGATCCGGCTGTTTTTAGTGCCGTCGGCCAATACACCGTCAAAGATCATTCCGTCTGTATATACGATTTCTCCTGCTGGAGCTTTGCCGCCAACAGGCAGGCCTACGGCTACCGCAGAAGTGGCATTGCCAGGAAAATAATAAGTTAATCCACCGTTTTCTGTATTTCTGCCAGGAAGAGTGCTGGCCAACACGCCGGTGTATGTTCCAGTACGGTTGGTGTTTGAGTAGATTTTTCCGCCTATTCTGGCATCAATCAGGAAATTCAGGTTGAAGTTTTTATAAGTGAAACTGTTGGTCATACCGCCTAACCAGTTTGGCGTAAATTTGCCCAGGTAATGTTTGTTGGGGTCAATTACAGGCGTACCTGATGCGCTAACCAGAATTTGGCCGGCAGCGTTGCGCTGGTAGGTGGTTCCGAAAAGTGTACCATAGGGCTGGCCTACGGCAGCCAATACATCTACGGTTCTGTTGGTACCAATGGTGTAACTGCTGATGAGCCCTTGGCTATCCAGGATAAGTACTTTGCTCCGGTTCAATCCGTAGTTTAAATTGATGTCCCAGCTGAAATCTTTCTGTTTTACCGGTGTAAGACCTAGCTGAACCTCCAGACCTTTGTTGTTAATGCTTCCGCCATTAATCAGCTTCTGGGTATAGCCTGTAGAGGAGCTCACCTTTACCTTCAGGATCTGGTTCACGCTGTTGGTGTTATAGGCACTTACATCTAATCTTAAACGGTTGTCAAATAAGCCCAGTTCTACCCCCGCTTCTGTAGATTTGGTGATCTCGGGAAGAAGGTTCGGGTTCAGCTGAATGGCATTGGCTGCCTGTTGCGGGTTTCCGTTAAAAGGAGCAGTGAAGCTATAAGTATTGACCAGTTGATAGGGGTCTGTGGCTTTACCTACTTTAGACCAGCCGCTTCTGATTTTTGCAAAACTTAAGATATTGCTTTTGATGTCAAAGGCTTCTGTTAAGACCAAACTGCCGTTTACAGAAGGGTAGAAATAAGACAGATTCTGTTTAGGTAAACTGGAATCCCAGTCGTTCCGGGCGGTTACGTTAATAAAAGCATAATCGCGAAAGCCCAGCTGACCGGAGCCAAATAAACTGTAGGTTCTTCCTTTAATAAAGACGTTAGACGACACCAATGGGTCCCTGGAATTGCTTAAGGTATAAAGCCCGTTTACGGCCAGTTTGGTAGCCATTTGATCGTTTTGCTCCGTGGTCGCTGTTCTCACATTCGCCCCGCCGAGAATATTGAGAGAGAAATCACTGTTCAGTTTTTTATTGAATTCCAGGCGGCCTTCGGTATTGTTTTCATTGATGGCAAAGGCTTCTTCTTCATAAGAGCCAAAAGGAGTACCGTTGGTTCCGTAAGCCACTTTAATTTTTCTGCGGTCGTTATAATAGTCGTTTCCCGTTCTGAAATTGGCAGATAAGGCACTGGTGATCTTGTAATTCAGCTCTGCATATCCTACAATACGGTCACGCTTTTGAGAAACGGTATTTTCATAAGCGATGAAATAAGGATTGCTGTAATAACTGTTGTTCCAGTTGAAATCGTTGCCGTTAGCATCTTTGTAATTTTTAAGCTGGCTCACGTCAACCTGACGTCCAAACCAGGTGAATTGAAGCATCGGGCCCGTTGCGCGTTTACCCCCCGTAGCGGGTAAATTAGCCGCGTAGCTTTTGATGTAATTTGCTGAAGCATTTAAGGTTAGTTTTGGTGTGATCCGATAAGTGGTGTTCAGCAAAAAGGAATTTTTACTCTGAGAGGAGTTGGGAATAACACCACCCTGAGTAAGGTTGTTGTAAGAAAAACGAACATCCTGTTTCTCTCCGGAACCGGAAAGGGCAATACCATTATTTAGCGCATATCCGGTTTCAAAGAAATCTCTGACGTTGTTGGGATGCGCAATAAAGGGTATAGGAACACCATTGGAATTGAATTGAGGAATAAGCCTTCCGTCAAGTGGTGGTCCCCAGCTTTCGTCTACGCCGTCGTTCAAGCCTCCGCCTTTTCCATCAACATAACTGAATTTACCGTTGGTACCTTGCCCGAAAGCATTCTGGTAATTGGGCAGGGTGAGCAAATTGGAAATGGTGGTGTTGGAATTGATACTGATGCCTAAACCTTGCTGGCCGCGTCCTGTCTTGGTTTTGATCAGTATAACACCACCTGCTGCCCTTGAACCATATAAGGCAGCTGCATTAGGGCCTTTTAGTACACTGATGGATTCAATATCTTCGGAATTGATATCGGAAATTGGATTGGCGAAATCCCTGGAACTATTGGTTCCTGATTGTTGGTCATTGTTTACGGGTATTCCATCGATTACAAATAAAGGCTGATTGTTGTTGGCGATGGAAGTTTCCCCGCGGATCACAATCCTGGCAGAACCCATGTCGCCCTGGCTGTTGGTGATTTGCACCCCGGCGACCTTTCCGGCCAGGGCATTGATCAGATTGGTTTCTTTGGCTGTTGAAATGTCTTTTGATTTGAGTTCCTGCACGGAATACCCAAGTGACTTTTTGGCTTTGCTGATGCCCAGCGCTGTTACCACGACTTCATTGAGTTCATTGGTAGAGGCATTTAGGACGATGTGAAGCTGGGTAGTACCCGAGGTGACCACGACATCTTTTGTGGTATAGCCAATGTACGCGATCCGAAGTACATCTTTAATGTCTGCATGGATGCTGAACTTGCCGCTGGCATCGGTTACGGTACTGGCACTTTTGCCTTTAATAGTGACAGATACCCCTGGAATGGCCTGTCCGTCATTGCTGTCTGTTACCGTACCAGTCAATTGTATAGACTGTGCCTGTGTCGTCTGGAGGAAAAAAAAGGACATAAGAATCCCTATAAAAATTTTGTATATTTTTAGCATATGGGTTAGATTAAAAGGTAATTAATAGCCTGCTGGTATTCTTTTTAGTGCATGCAACATGGATGGTGGAAAGCAGCACACATGGGATGCATGGTAGCAGAAGGACAGGAGTGAGGGTGTAGCGTCATTTTTTTCAGGCGTACTTGTTGTTTCATTTTCTGTTGTTTAGGTGTTATATTCCCTAAGCTCCCGGCTCTGCAGAAATTGAAAGTTGTTGGCTTTTGCGGATAAGAAAATTTGCGGTGAATTGCAGTATCTTATCTTATTCGCTTGTTGCGAATTGGAATTAGCACCTTTTACCTGTATTGGGTAGAGGTTGCTAAGACATCACAGGGCCAGTCCCTCAGTCTTTCTGGATAAGTTAGGAAGCGTAAAGAACGATCTTCTGCTGCAAAGATAGAAATAATCTAGTAAACCTATAGGAATTACTTAAAAATATTTTTTTTATACGGTTGGTGTCCTGCCTCCGTCTACCGGAATGCTGGTTCCATTGACATAAGACGCCGCGGGTGAGGCGAGGAAAGCCACTACATTGGCAATCTCTTCTGCTTCACCAAATCTCTTCATCGGGACGCTGCTGCGCATATTTTCCTCTACGATCTCTGTACTGGTGTGCTGGCTGGCGGCTGTTTGCTGTACCAGGCTTTGCAGGCGTGCGGTATTGGTGAGACCGGGTAAAACATTATTGACCGTAATGTTGTACTGGCCTACCTCATTGGATAATGATTTTGCCCAGGAAGCTACAGCTGCACGGATGGTATTGGAAACCCCCAGGTTGGCCAGAGGAGTCCTGACAGAGGTAGATACGATATTGATGATTCGCCCATATCCAGTTGTTTTCATTCCGGGCAATACGGCCTGGGCCAGAATCTGGTTGCAGATCAGGTGTTGCTGAAAGGCATTATTGAATGCCTCCGCAGTAGCTTCGGTAATAGGGCCTGCTTTGGGGCCACCGGTGTTGTTCACCAGTACCGTTACGGGATGGCGCGCGGTAATATCTTCAATTGCTTTTTTTACGTCCTCCTGTTTGGAAAAATCGGCAATTCTATAGCTATGCTTTTGTTCATGTTTGGTTGAAAGTTTTTCTACTGCAGCTTTTAATGCTTCATCATTTCTTGCGACAAGGATGCAGGTGGCGCCAAGTGAGGCTAATGCCCTGGCACTGGCCAGTCCGATACCTTGTGTACTTCCGCAGACAACAGCGTATTGATGTGCTAAAGAAATATTCATGTTTACAATTGGTTTAGTGGGATGAATTCCATCGTAAATTTAATATGTTCAGGTTCAATAATCCCTTTTGCGTAAAAAGAATTGTCACCTCCGGTGTCATATTTATCGAGATACGCCTGGTTAATGCTGTTGGTTAGTTCTTTCAGGTCTTCCGGCAGGACACCTCTTACAGCTACAATGGAAGCACCGGCCAGAATTGCACCTTCTGCTCCTTGCGAAAAGCTATGGAACCAGCTTCTTTCTGCAAAACCCCAGGATCTGGCAAATACCCTGTCCTGTACCACTACCATCCAGATGTTTAGAAAATTTTCCCGGGTATTTCCTGCCTTTATGCCGGTTAGGTTATGTGTTTTAATATAATCCAGGAAGGAGGTCTTGAATTTTGCCATATGAAGAGGTTTTTAAACTATAAAACTAAGCAATTCCCCTTGCAGATGGGTTTGCGAAAAGTAATTTTTAACCCTATCTTTCGTTATTCATAAGAAGGAGTAAAACATGTCTAATATCAGTATTATTATAGAAGAAAGACCCGCAGATATCGGAAATTTTTTGGTGGGAAGATTGCTCCCATTCCGGGACAAAAGAATGGTTGGACCTTATATCTTTATTGATCATATGGGGCCTGCAGCATTGAGTGACCATGAAAATATGGATGTTCCGCCGCATCCGCACATCGGACTGTCTACTTTAACTTATCTTTTTGAAGGAAGTATACGTCACCGGGACAGCCTGGGTACGGATATTGAAATTCATCCTGGTGCAGTAAACTGGATGACCGCGGGGAAAGGGATTGTACATTCAGAAAGGACACCTGAATATTTGCGTAATACCGATAAACATTTACATGGATTACAGATCTGGGTGGCTCTGCCTCTGGAGTTTGAAGAAATGGAGCCTTCTTTTCAGCATGTGGAAGCAAAGGATATTCCGCACTGGGAAAAGGATGGTGTTTCTTTCCGGCTAATTGCGGGAGAGATTTTCGGGCAACGTTCACCAGTAGCTACTTATAGTCCTCAGTTTTTTATCGAGATCAAAAGTACAGACCGGCAGGTACTGAATATTGGGGAAGAGCTTTTCGGAGAATCAGGCTTGTATATCCTGGAAGGCAGTGTGATCAGTGACGGACATGAGTTTATGCCTAAACAGTTATTAGTGGCTAAAGAAGCCAGACTCTGCGAATTTACGATGACAGAAAACACCACTATTTATATTTTTGGTGGTGAGCCATTTAAAGAAGAACGTTTTATTTACTGGAATTTTGTGGCCAGCAGCAGGGAAAAGATTGAAGAGGCTAAACAGAAATGGCTGGACCAGAGTTTTGAAAGGGTGCCCGGTGAAACAGATTTCGTACCTTTGCCTAAACAAAATTATAATCCGGCAAGTACGGCTAAAAAAGACGTTAAATGATCATGAAGAAAAAGATCTGGATCAGAAACCTAATCCTGCTGGCTGTTTTAAGTTGTACGGTTGGCTGTGATCAGATCACCAAAACGATTGTCCGGAATGAACTCAGCTATAACGAGAATATTAAGTTTGTCTACAATCATCTGACGCTGACAAAAGTGGAGAATTCCGGGGCCTTTTTAAGCCTTGGTGATTCCTTTTCTTCGGAAATCAGGTTTGTTTTTCTTTCGTTAATGCCTCTATTGGTTCTGGCGTTCGGTTTGTATTTCCTGTTCAGCAGGGTTCATATTGCAAAAGTTTATGCTATAGGTTTGTGCCTGGTCATTGGAGGGGGGATCGGAAATTTATACGATAGGCTGCTCCATGGTTCTGTTACCGACTTTTTACATATTGATTTTGGCTTGTTTCAAACCGGTGTTTTTAATGTGGCCGACATGGCCATTATGGCCGGAATGTTCATTATATTTTTGGACATCTATACCCGTCGAAAGACTTCTGATCCACTTCCTGTTCCCCCGGATGAGCCGGGAGGAATTGCGAAAGGAAGTGGTATATAGCAAGTTTTTGGATCTTTATTTTTTGGAAAAATTCCATTTTAGGGCTGCCGCACCGTAAGCGGTTGTGGTAAAACGTGGGTCAGCGAGCGCTTTCTCTTTGAAAATCGCGCTTATTTTGCGGTCATTTATACTGAAAGAACGGAGGAGTGTGGACCCTGCAGTAAGTTCCAGGCTGAGTGATTTGCCAAGTTTGATTTCCGGCCTCAGACCTGCAATGATTTGCTGATATCCCAGAATTTTGGATTGGTTGTCCTTGTTAACCTCCGCAGTCATACCGCTCAGCTCAATAACGGCCTTAAGGGCAAATACCTTGGTGATTTTTACACCAAAATCCATTCCCTGAGGAAAATTAATATGCAATTGGTATTTGCCGCGGGTTGCCCAGTCAAAGTAAATACCGGGTAAGATCATCGGTGCTCCAAAAGTATTGGACAGTACCGGTCCAAAGCCAAGCGCAATATGAGGGTTAAAATGTTTGATGAATAAAATACCTCCTTGCGCCAGGACATCATCGGAGGTTATTTTTTCCATATCGGTGTAAACACCAACGGAAGCCATGGCCATAATCGACCAGGTTTGGCTAATAGGCCTGGAGTGCAGCAATCCAAGCTGTGCATTCAGGATTCTTGTAGGAAAAAGCTTTTCCTCATAATCTCGGTTAGTGATTTGGGCATAGGCACCTTCTGCACCGATCGCCCATAGTATCGGTCTGCCTTGTTTGTCCATTTTAGTAGAGAGCGGAATGCTGATGGCGCCCTGAATCCTTTTGAAATTACTGGTTGATCCGGTCTTAAGGCTATCAATTGGTCTTACATAATTGGAAAAAGGGACGTAATCTACCTGGAGTTTACCTGAAAAAATGCTTTGGGCGTTGGTTTTTAGATGGAGGCCTAATCCGAACAGGACCAGACCATACTTTAATCTTTTCATTTTAAATATATAGGATACTGACATTTTGCAATAGAGACAACATGAAACGCTTTTGCCCCTATCTCGAAATGTTTTTTATAATAAAAAAGACCTTTGCTACGGTCGTTTTGGCAAAAGGTGTGCAGGAGCAGAAATGGATTTGCATTATGGAACTAAAATTGTTGTAATTTTATTGCATGAGTAAAGTATTTACAATTACCGAAGGCCTGGAGAATATGGGTGCATTGCGCACTGGTGGACAGGGTTCGGTTTATAAGGGGAAACGTGTAGGGACGATTATAACGGCGGTGAAATTGCTGCCAACACCCGTACACACTGAAAGCGAAGAAGATAAGAACTTTCGGAATTTCCAAAATGAGGTTGAAAAGTTGAAAAAGGTGAATGAGGAGCCTAATCCGAATGTGGTAAAGATTCTGAATTCTGGAATCACGGAAAGCGGTTCCTTTCCTTTTATAGAGATGGAATTTATTGACGGACCGGACCTGGAAGATTTGCTAAAACCTCCACATGATCCTGTCTTTTCAATAAAAGAAGTCATCAAGGTGGCCGATCAGCTCGCTAATGCCCTGGCGCATTGTCACAAATTTTCGGTGAAGCACGGTGATATCAAGAGTAACAATGTAAAATTTAATGTCCATTCGGGCAACTATGTGTTGTTGGATTTCGGTTTGTCTGCGATGTCAGATGATCAGCGCAGAACCAGTATCCGACATGCTGGCGCCATTGAATTTATGGCTCCGGAACAGAATGAAGGACAATTGCTGTTTCAAACGGATATCTATAGTTACGGAATTATATTATATGAGTTGCTAGCCGGACAGGTACCTTTTCCTTTAACCGATCAGGGCCAAAAATCTAGAAATGAAGTAATGCTGGCGCATATGGAACAGAATGTTCCGGACTTGACAGAGTTGCGCCGTCAGTATATTCCGGAAAACTGGTCGCCGGAGAAAAGACAGCATGAACTCCAGGTGCCTCAGTGGTTGTTGCAGGTGATTGCAAAATGTTTACAAAAAGATCCCCTACAGCGGTTTGGGAATGGTGTGGAACTGCAGGATTTCATTATTCATCATAGCATAGCTTCGGCTGCTGAGGGTGGACAGGTTCTGAACGCTACGCTTTTGCAAGAAGAGAACGAGCGTTTGCAGGATTTATTGCTGCGTTATCAGGAAACAGAAAGGATGTCTTCTGCGCCTGCTGTGGAAGAAGCGGATGTGATCAGGGTGGCCAGACCCGTGTTTTATTCGATGATTGTACTGATGGTCGTACTTGCCGGTGCCATGGGACTTTTGCTGTATGGGAATTCGAGCAAGGATGCACAGGAAAATACTGGAAAAGGTGGTAATGTATTGAGGGACACAACAAATAAACAAGAGAAGCCGTATACAGAACCTGTAAATGAGGTTGCGCCGGATACCATGACCCTGGATACCGCTACTAAAATTAAGCCGGTGGAAGTTAAGCCCATTACCAAACCTCCGCACGACAGTACGAAATTAGACTTGGATACCACTGTTCATTTTTAACGTTTTATTTATGGAACCAAAAACAACTTTCTGGAAGAAGATTGGCCTTCAGGACCTTTTTCTTCCGGGCAGCAAAACAAAAAAAGCAAAGGCCGCTGCACCTGGCCTGACCCCAGATAGCATATATCAGTATATTTTGCAACAGTTTAAAACTTCTATTGCAGAATTGTCTTTTGCAGGACGTGTTGTGTTCTATCATGAGTACATGATTTGTTTCAATGCGGAAGATTATAAGGAGTTCCTGAGTCAGAAGCAAGGTTTGTTCGGGATCATTGTAGATGAAGTGGTGAAACAGTTCTACCAGGTCCTTAAGACTTATGAAAAGGAGGGTAAGAAAGTGCAGCCTTCAAGTTCCAAATGGGTATTTCGCCTGGTTTCGCACCCAGACTATGAAAGAGGAGATATCGGTTTTATCGGTAAACTGCTTCCTGGAAGTCAGCAGAAGGAAGATAACCTCCGGGTAACGTTTATTCCAAGGCAAACGGGGGTGGTGCAGACTTTTGATGTAAATGAAGATATCCTGAAAGGATTTACTTATTATAGTGAGGGCTATTATGAATTGCCTTACGCACCAGAGGAAGAATCTGCAGAACACAGCCCGGTTAAGGCGGTTAAAAAGACCTATGCCAAACTGGATACCATTATGCCAGACCAGAAATATTCGGGCAAAAAGTTCGAATATCTGATGAAAGACGAGGATATTATTGTATCTGGTGCAGAAGAGGAGCGGACAGAGAGTAACATCTTTAGAATTCCTTCAGAATGGGTGGATACGCCACATCTTCGGATTCGCTTCAATTCGGCCGATGGTAAATTATATCTGGCATCTTTTGGAGAAAAAACAATCATTAACGAGCAACAAGTGCTGCGGAGCAATATCAATGCACCGGTATGGACAGAGTTGCCGATCAACTCAAAGGTGTTGCTGAACGGAATTATTGGAATTAATATCTTTAAAGGTTGATATGTTGTCGCAGATATTAACCTGGGCGCTTCTGCTCATTTGTATAGTACTTTTGGCGGGGCATTTTACAAACATTAAAGATCAGGGGAATGGAGAATAGATTATTTGGTCAAACGGATATCGGAAAGACCAGAGATAATAATGAAGATGCTTTCCTGGCCGAACGTATTGGCGGAAGCGATTTACTGCTTGCCGTTGTAATTGACGGGGTTGGTGGCTACGAAGGGGGAGAAATCGCTGCGGAGATTGCCCAGACCTGCATCCGAAGAAGCTTGGTTGGATTAGGCAGAGCGGATATTCTTCCAGCACTGATTTCAGCTGTCCGGGAAGCCAATCAGGAGATTTTTACGCATAAAAGCCAGGATCCTGCGTTGGATAAAATGGCTTGTGTACTAACGCTTGTGGTAGCAGATCCGGAACAAAATCAGTTTTACTATGCTCATGTTGGGGATACCCGTCTGTATTTATTGCGGGACAAAGCATTGGTGAAGATTACTCAAGACCAGAGTTTTGTGGGCTTCCTGGAAGATTCGGGCAGGTTGACAGAGGCTGCTGCTATGCAGCACCCTAAAAGAAATGAGATTAACCAGGCGCTTGGCCTGGAAGAAACAGCTCGTCTTCGAAGCGATTTTATCGAAACCGGGCAATCTCCTTTTCTTCCGGGAGATACATTGCTGCTTTGCAGCGATGGCTTGACAGACCGTATTGATAAAGAAAAGATTACCGCTTTGCTGAACCAGGACCATTTGCCTGCAGTGGCGCAAGCTCTGATTGATGCGGCTAATGCCGCCGGGGGGCACGACAATATTACGGTGGTTCTGGTTAAAAATGATAAAACACCTGCACAGCACCAGCCTGCTAAACCTGCTCCAAAGCAGGAAACTGTGGTATCTGTTCAGTCACCTGCTCCGGTAACATCTACAAGGAATCCGGTTAAAGTAGTGAGGAACAGGGGTTGGGTGGCTTTATTGCTGGGGCTTTCAGTAGCGTTGCTGGGGCTTTCCGGATGGTTATATATGCAGCTTGACCTGATACAACATCAGATCCGGCCACTGGCTCCTGTATATGAAAATCCATGGCAGCCCTTACAGCTTGGCCTGGATACGATGAAAAAACCTTTACGAGATAGTGTGTATTATACTGATTCTGTAGCTAAGTCCTTAAAACCGCATGGAAAAAAATCAGTTAGATAGTCATATGCAGAAAAAGGTCGGCAGGGGCAAGGAACGTTTGTTTCTTGGATTGACTGCCATTGTTCTGGTGCTGTTATTTTTTCGCTTGTTTGGCGTATTGCAGCATCGTTTCCAGGGTACGGACCTGAAATTGAAGCAGGGAACCATAGTGAACTTGAATGGAACAGACCCAGTTGGTGGGATTAGCTCGGTTTTGACCCATGGGAATTATGACCTGGACAGCCGAGATATTGCTTTTATTTCAAAAGTGCTGCAAAGCCGCTTTAATGAAGGTGGACATTTTCAGAACATCGGAGAGCTGAATAAACAAAAGTATTATGTCCTTGCTGAGGAGGCCGAGGCAGAAGGAGGAGAATCGTTTAGGAAAAGAGTGCTTTTATCCAGATCTCTTCTGGGTTATGACAAAGATGAAGGGCTTTCTTATGAGGCTGAAAAGACCAGACCTAAGGCTTTGCCTGAAAGTATTGATCTTAAAGCCGGTGCATACGCAATTAATGGAAGGGTTTCAGGAAAGAGTGGAGGCATTGCCGGGGTATTGGTGAAGCTGGAAATGATCCTGCCAAAAGACAGCCTCGACATCCAGCCGCTAACGGCTTTTGTGCGGACAGATGCCGAAGGCAAATTTGAGTTTGGGCATCTTCCTGCAGACAGGGCTTATGAAATTTTGCCTTTGCAACCAGGAAATGAATTTGGTAAGGTACAAGGAGTTGCTGGCCTTCAGGGTAACAAGTCTTTTAACTTTTATCAGAAACCACATACGATCCGCCTGCTCTCTTCCAGAGATTTTAATACGCTAAAGGCTGATGGTGCTTTTATCGTCCGTTCACCTGCACAATTCATTTCTGCTTACTGGACGGTGGCCGGTGTTTTTTTTCTGACCTTCTTGTTGGTTCATGTACTGCTCAGCATCTGGGCTCCAATAGCAGACCAGTTTCTGCTTCCGCTGCTGATGATTTTGACTGGATTGTCTTTGCTGACCCTGATGAGTTTACAGGATCCTCTGAGAGATCGTTTTCTGGCTATAGATACTTTGTATTTCCTTACCGCAGGCCTGTTGGTGATGATGGTGCTTGCCTTAATGAACCTGCGCCTTTTTCATCCGGATTCCAGGTTGTACCGCATGTTTGTATTCCGTACACAGCGGGAAGCGGCGAATGGCTGGCCATGGATTGTGCTTGGAATGCTGCTATTGCTCTGTACCATTGTACTAGGCTCTGGGCCTGAAGGAAGTGGTGTTAAGGTGAACCTGCTTGGGGTACAACCCAGTGAGTTGGTGAAATACCTGGTCATCTTATTTCTTGCTGGTTTTTTTGCACTTAATGAAAGGTTCATTTCCGAATATTCGAGCTGGAGAAAACGCTGGTCTTTCTTTTCTTTTGCACTGGCTGCGATAGTATTGACCTTATTGCTGTTCCTGGCTTTGGGGGATTTGGGCCCGGCTATTGTCATCTGTTTTACTTTTATCATCCTTTTCTCTTTTTCAAGGGGTGATTTTATGATCATGGCGGCTTTTGTAGGTCTGTATATTCTTGCGTCTTTTATTTTTAGTAATGTTTGGATCGTTGCAGCAATTGCTTTTGGAATATGGGTGCTGGTGCAGTTGTTTAAACGGAAATGGGCTAGTGAATCGGCTTTGATGGCCTTGGTGGTTATCACGGCCTTTATGACCATTGATAAAATGCCCTTTCTACACCAGCTTGTACCCGGACCTGTGGAACGTCTGGCAGATCGAAAAGCGATTTGGCAGGATGCCTGGAACAATGAGGTGTATGGAGGCGATCAGGTTGCTAACGGACTTTGGGCTATGGCCAGTGGTGGTTTTTCGGGTCAGGGTACGGGTGAAGGTTATGCTAAAACTATTCCTGAAGCACATACCGATATGATTTTACCGGCTGTAGGAGAAGAGTTTGGTTGGGCAGGTATGGTTTGTATCTTTATTTTGTTCCTGGTATATCTGCATCGGGCCATTCTGATTGGACGGCAAACGGGCAACCCTTTTTTGTTTTACATCTGTGCCGGAATAGGCATCAGTACATTTATACAGTTTCTGCTGATAGCGGGGGGATCTACAGGTGCATTACCCTTGTCAGGTGTTTCTTTGCCATTTGAAAGTTATGGAGGTTCTTCGCTGATAATTAACCTGGTGGCAGCCGGATTTTTGCTCGGTGCTTCCTCTGTTTCGGGAACCAAGGTACAGATGGCGTATCTGACCCGGCAGCAGGATGCGAACCTGGTTCCTGCACTTGTGGCAGCCAGTACAGGAATGATCCTGCTGGTCGTGAATATTGGTGGTTATGCGTTGAATAATCATAAATGGATTGCTAAACCTGCACTGGTGGCTGATAAGAGTGGTATCAGGATGTTTAGTTATAATCCGAGGATTGCGATTTTAATGCGAAAGCTGGAAGCTGGTTCTTTATTTGACCGGGAAGGTCGTTTACTCGCGACAAGTGATCCGCAGTTGGTGCTGAAGCAGAAAGATTTGTTGAATGCTGCGGGTGCCGGGAATTACAACCTGGATTCTGCCATGCATAAACGGCCTGCGCGCTATTATCCTTTTGAGGAACAATTGTTTTTTTGGACAGGAGATGCCAATACAGGTGTTTTTACCGGAGGAATAAACGGATATTTTGGAGAATATGAGCATGCAGCAGAACTTCGTGGTTTTAAGATGCCGGTAACCAGTTATGATGTTACAGCCTCGAAATACCGCGAAGACCGGTTTTTGCCAAGAGGAATAAAGGAGATGACGGTGCAGAAAAGGGATTACAGCGCACTTGTTCCTTTATTGCTTTCGGGCCTGGATAGCGCAGAAATAGCGGCATTGAAACATAAGAACCGAGATGTGAAGCTGGCGGTAGATGCTGCGCTTCAAACGAGTATCCAGCAATCGGTAGCTAAAGACCCTGCATTTAAGGACAGCCGCGTATCGGTGGTGGTAATGGAAGCGGGAACAGGCGATGTTCTCGCTTCTGCAGCTTTTCCCTTACCTGCGGTACACAACTGGGAACAACTCAGTTTAAACCAGGCAGATCAGAATAAACTGGCTGGATGGATCACGAATGCAGATCCAGGTTTTACTATTGCGACTCAACCAGGCTCTACGGCAAAGATCTTAACGGCTATGGCTGCGTTTAATAAACTTGGACCGGGGGCAGCCGATAAGACTTTTTTGGTTAAAGCCAATGAAAGGATCAGGACAAGGGGAGCGGAACCGGATGAAACAGGATTGATCAATATGGAGAATGCTGTGGTAAAATCCAATAATGTATATTTTATCAAACTGGCCAACCAGGAGCATTTACAGGAGCAAATGGGAACTTTGTACCTGAAAACAGGTATGTTCCTTCATGGGGTTGGTGGTTATTATTACAACCGGAAAACCGATAATGAAGCGCAGGAAGCTAAATGGTTTGAGCTGTGGCGGAAGACTGAATTTAAGAGTGCCTATAATCCGAATAATATATACCGGAACCGGGCAACTGGGATCTCCGGGATGGCCTGGGGACAGGGAGAACTGATTGCTACACCTGCCTCGGTAGCGCGGATGGCGGCAGGAATTGCCAACCAGGGCAATTTAAGGCCCAACCGTTATGCTTTGCAAATCAGTGATTCTGCAGTAGTGGTAAAACCATCTGTTCCACTGGCAGATAAGGCCGTTTATGCAAGTTTGCTTACTCAATTTATGGAGGAACAAAGTGCGGGCAAGGCAGGGATATTGGGTATTACAGTAGCAGGAAAAACGGGTACGCCTGAAAGGATCTGGAAACGGAGAAAAATCAATGACGGCTGGTATGTTTTCTTTGCGCCAAGTGCCAAAGGAACTGGAAATACGGTGGTGTGTGTGCGTATTGAGTCAACCAGAGGATCGTCTATGGCAGTGCGGCTTGCTGGAGAACATGTTGTTCCGTTCCTGGTTGAGAAAGGATATATGAAGAGTATTCACTAAATTTAGAAGTATGTTTAACCTGTTTAAAAAAAATAAAGATCAGCGGCCAATGGATGTGAAGGTTCTTCGGGAGGAGATCCTCTATTTTGTTAAAGAGGAGTTGCAGAAACTGGAAGGGGGTGAGGGCAGGAATGTAGAATCGATACAACTTTATGCGGTGGTGCCGGCAGAAGAACAGTATTTGTATGAAGCAGCACTCCACATGCCGGAGCCCCAATTGTTGAAGCAGGAAGTTCAACGGATCTCTGATAATTTTGCTGTTGAGCTTCCCTTGCACTGGATATTGGAGACTGGGCTAAAGGAAAGTTTTCCGGTTGGTGCTGCGTTGTGCCAGGTTCTTCCTTTGTCCTTTTCTTTGAAAATGAAAACTGCAGTTGCAGAGACTAAAGCTCTTACTGCAATTACTGAAAAAAGGGGCAGAACGGCCAGGCTTCAAATATTGAACGGACAGGCAGAAAAGCAAGACTATGTGCTGCGGGCAGACGATGGACGTATCAATCTGGGACGTGAAAAAAATGTACCTATGATCAATGGATCCGTTCGAATCAATGGAATTGCTTTTCCTGGTGATGCGGACCATGCAGGCAATAGATTTGTGAGCCGACAGCATGCGCATCTGGAATGGGATGAAGGCAAAAATGGTTTTATGTTGTTTGCAGATGAAGGTGGCATTCCCCCTGGTAACAAAACAAAGATTAAAACCTTAAAAAGTGAAGATCAGCTGAAGTTGAATTCTGCGGAAGTAGGCTATTTAATGGAAGACGGCGATCAGATCATTCTTGGAGAATCTGTTGTGCTCAGGTTCAACTATACCGCAAAAAAGGAAGATGAATTATAGACACTAAGCTATGGAGAACATTGCACTTGCATTATCCGGAGGTGGATTCAGAGCGGCTTTATTTTCTATGGGTAGCCTGAGTTATCTGAACCGGCTTAAAGTAGGAGACCACAGTTTGCTGCATCAGGTCAAATATATTTCTTCTTCCTCCGGGGGCAGTATTGCCAATTTGGTGTACAGCAGTTATATTTTTCAGGGCAAAACATTTGAGGAGGCCTACGTTAGACTTTGGACAGATCTGGATGGGGAAGATCTGATCAAACGGGCTTTTAAGCTATTGAAAGACGACCGCAAATGGAAACACCGTCACGAGAAAAGCAGGAATCTGGTAAATGCTTTTGCTTTGGCTTATGATGAATTGTTTGAAGGATTGAATTTTGAAATTTTCTCAGATCGTAGTGCAGATCCACATCTGGATGAGATCTGTATCAATGCTACAGAGTTTGCCAATGGGGTTTCTTTCCGTTTCCAGTCCCAGCATCCGGGAAACTATCCTAAAGGAAGGATTGGAAATGCTTATATCAAGTTTAAAGCCCGGGGAATGGCTGCAGCAAAAAAAATGAAACTGGCAGATATCCTGGCCAGTTCTTCCTGTTTCCCCGGTGGTTTCGAACCCGTGGTTTTTCCGGATGATTTTGTATACAAGGGACTTAGTAAACATGAGCTGCTGGAACATCTGGTATATAAATATAGTCCAAGTACCTTACCTAAAGGGAAAGACTGGCTGCATAATCCTGATTTTGATAAGAATACACAATTTTGTCTGATGGATGGAGGGGTTGCGGACAACCAGGGAATTGAGAGTATGGTACTGGCCAATGAAAGGCGAAGGGAGAAACTTGGGGATTTCAGCATGATGATCCTATGTGATGTAACGAGTTATTTCATGGATGCTTATACTTTTCCTACAGAAAATAGAAAACACTGGTATGAAAGGGTCAACATCCAGCAGTTGATCAACCTGCTTAAAATATTTGCAGTATTAAATGCGGGGATGCTGGTGAGTGCTTTTTTGTTTGGCTGGCACAATTGGGTGAGGGTATTGACGATTCCAGGGTTACTGGTTACTTTTCTTTATTTACTAGGTACTTACCGGCTTTTAGATGCAAGGAGAGTGGCTGCAGAAAAACAGAACACCTGGGTGATCGTTTTTTTTAAGTATGTAGATTATTTTCTAAAGGTGAGGATCAGCGCTGTCGAGCAGATGATCATGGCCAGGTTTAAATCGGTGATGATGATGAACACAGACATCTATCTGAAACAGATCCGAAGGCTATATTATGATAAGATCTTTAAGCATTCCAAACTTAAAAAAGTGGCTGTGATGAATTCGATTTATGAATTAAGCAAGGCCAACCAAAAACTGAAAAGGGAAAAACCGAAATTGAAAACCGAGGTGGGCTTTTCAGCAGAACAGCCAGTAATTACGAACATTAAGCCTTCTGAAGCAATGATGGAAGTGGCCGAAAAGGCCAGAACTATGGATACCACCCTCTGGTTTGATGATAACCATACCAAAGACAATCGAAAAGCAGCTATTATTGCAACAGCCCAGTTTACTTTGTGTTACAACCTGATTAATCATTTCAGCCAGCCAGAAAAAGCTATGGCTTTGACCCAGGAGGAAAAGGAACTGAAACGGCTTCTGCTGCAGGACTGGCATTTATTTCATAAAGATCCCTATTTTATGTATAATGATCTGGGGAAACAATTGATTCCCGATTTTACTGCTGCTGTGTAATCATGACTTGGTGTTGCTAAATTGGTTTAATAATTGGCCAATCAGAAGCATTCCGGTCGGGTTCATTTGACTAGATTTAAGGCCAGTATTCATTTATAGATTCCCGAATTTTCGATCATGAAAAGATCAACTCTTTTTATTGCAGTATTGCTGCTGGCAGGTGGATTTGCAGCCCTTGCTCAACGGCATGATTCCCAACCCTCCAGATGGAAGATTCAGCCAGATGGAAGCATTCGCTGGATGATTGATAATGAATTGCCCCACGATGATCATATAGAGATGGCAGGGGAAAAAGTAGCTTTCTGGGTTGCTTATGGTGTAGATAAAGAGAGAAAGACAAAGCTAAGCAGGGTGGTGGTGTTTCCAACCTTCCGGATGCTGCCGGATGCAACCAGAAGCCATATCTCTTATCGTTTTGAAGATAACGAATTACCCAGGTTTTACGTGAAAGGAAAGCAGCTGGATTTTACTGGCGGTACTGGATATGAGGTGAGATCGGTGAGCCAGAAGGGGATTATGCGGATAGTGGGAACCTATGGTTCCCCGGGTATACTGGATGTGGAGAGGAGCTTTTTTCCTTCGGTAGACCAGCCTCTGGCTATTGAAAAGTTTGTTTTTACAAACCGGTCTGCACAAGAATTTCCGGTTTCTATGGAGTATCTAAAAAAGGAGGTTCGAACAGACGCAGCCACGAGTAAGGTTCGCCAGCATTCTATAATTATGGGGACGGTTGGGGACGGAAGTTATAGGATTAAGCCAGGGCAATCTGTAAGCTTTGCTGTGTATTACCTGGCTACAGATTATCCGGAAAATCTGGAAGGAATACAAGTAGAAATTGAAGAACAGAAAAGAATAAACAGAATTAAAGAAATTCAGGATCCGATGAAACTGGAAACGCCTGATAACTTGTTGAATACAGCTTTTGATTTTGCAAAACTAAGAGCAACTGAAAGCATTTATAAAACCAAAGGTGGTTACATGCACGGACCCGGAGGTCTGCAGTACTATGCAGCGATTTGGGCAAATGACCAGGCGGAGTATGTAAATCCTTATTTTGCCTTCTCTGGAGACAGGCTGGGAAAGCTGTCGGCCATGAATTCTTATCGCTGGTTTGCCAGGTATATGAACCCGGATTATAAGCCCATTCCAAGCTCTATTGTGGCTGAAGGCGATGCTGTCTGGAAAGGAGCTGGAGACCGGGGTGATCAGGCGATGATTGCTTACGGAGCTTCAAGATATGCCCTGGCTAATGGAAATATAGACTCTGCCCGTGTGTTATGGCCATTAATTGAATGGTGTCTGGAATACAGCCGCAGGAAAATGAATTCAGAAGGTGTGGTGACTTCAGATAAGGATGAGCTGGAGGGGCGCTTCCCTGCTGGAAAAGCCAATCTGGCAACTAACACGCTATATTATGATGCTTTACGTTCTGCTGTTTACCTGGGGCCGTTGCTCGGTTTGCCCGCATCGAAAACGGGGGCCTACCGTAAGCAGGCAGATGAACTTCGTGAGCATATTGAAAAATATTTTGGCGGAACAGTAGAAGGTTTTGAGACCTATAAATATTACGAAGGTAACGATGTGCTCAGAGCATGGATTTGTTTGCCTTTGACGGTTGGGTTGTACAATAGGAAAGCAGGCACGATTAAAGCCTTGTTTTCCCCAAGGCTGTGGACAGCAGATGGCCTGGCTACACAAGCGGGTCAAGAAACTTTCTGGGACCGGTCTACTTTGTATGCCCTAAGAGGGGTGCTTGAGGCTGGTGAAACAGAAAAAGCGATGGATTTTATTCGATACTATTCTTCCCGTCGTTTGCTTGGAGCACACGTGCCTTATCCAGTTGAAGCTTACCCTGAAGGGAACCAGCGTCACTTATCTGCCGAAAGTGGATTGTATTGCCGGATTTTTACAGAAGGTTTATTTGGAATCCGGCCAACTGGATTTAACAGTTTTAGCTGTACGCCAAGAATGCCAAAAGGCTGGGATACTTATGCATTGCGTAACGTTCATTCCTTTGGCCATATTTTTGATCTGGAGATTTCACGAGCAGGAAGAGACAAACTTAAGATTTGTCTGAGATGCAGGGGAAAACAGAAGGTCTATATGATTAGGGAGGGAAAGACAGGACTGGTTACACTTTATTGAATATAAACAGTTTTGATGTTTACAAATTCGTGGATACCATACAAGCCAAGCTCCCTGCCGTAACCGCTTTGATTAATGCCGCCAAAAGGCAAACGGGGATCTGATTTGACCAGCGAATTGACAAAACAAGACCCTGCATTCAATTGCTCACGTGCAATTTTCTCGCCCAGGCTGTTGTTTCCGGTGAATACAGCAGCGCCCAGTCCAAAAGGGGAATCATTGGCAATACGGATGGCATCTTCAGTGTTTTTGGCAGAAATGACCAAAGCCACCGGACCAAATAATTCCTCTTTATAGGCAGGCATTCCTTTTTTTATACCTGTTAAAATGGTCGGGGTATAGAAGGCGTGGTTGCCTTTGTAATTGGGAATAGCACCACCCAGGATGCATTTGGCACCCGCCTGTATATTGTCTTTAACCTGCTGATGAAGTTCGTCCCGAAGATCTGTTCTTGCCATAGGGCCCAGGTCTGTAGCCGGATCCAAAGGATCTCCTGTGGTTTTGGTAGCCATTTGTAACTTGAATTTTTTAATGAATTCTTTTTCTACGGCTTTAACTACAATAAATCTCTTTGCGGCAATACAGCTTTGTCCGTTGTTGATCAGCCTGCTTTCTGCACAAATGCGGGCGGCCATATCCAGATCTGCGTCTTCGAGGACGATATAAGGGTCACTGCCTCCAAGTTCCAGTACAGATTTTTTAAGTACAGCTGCCGCCTGACTCGCAACTTGCATACCTGCGCCAGTACTACCTGTTAAGGTGACGGCTTTAACCAGCGGATTCTCTATAATTCCTTTTACAGCTTTGCTGCTCACAATAAGGGTTTGAAAGACGTATTTAGGAAATCCCGCTTCGAGAAGGATTTTTTCAATAGCCAGGGCGCATCCAGTTACATTGGAGGCATGTTTAAGTATACCGCAGTTACCTGCCATCAGGCCAGGTGCGAGAAAGCGGAAGGCTTGCCAGAAAGGGAAGTTCCAGGGCATAATGGCTAAAACGATACCCAGAGGTTGGAAACTGACATAGCTTTTATTGGCTTCAGTTGTTGCTGGTTCGTCTTGCAGGAATTTAGCTCCGTTCTGTGCATAGTATTCACATACTTTTGCACATTTCTCAATTTCATCCCTTCCAGGTTGCAGGGGTTTTCCCATTTCTGAAGCCATAAGCTGGGCAAGTTCTTCTTTATACTTTCTAAGTGTTCGAGCGGTTTTATTCAGACAGGATGTCCTTTCTTCAAAAGAGGTGGCTTTCCATTTTTGCCATGTAGCATGTGCCAGATCTATTTTTTTTGTGATACCTTGTGCCGTTTCTTCTTTATACGTTTTAACGGTTTTACCGTTTACCGGATTGATCGATTGTATGCCCATGAGATAAAATTATACATTTAACTTAAAAACAACCCTGGTACGAATCAGGTTTTAAATATATTGTTAAAGTATTTTTCTATTTTTAAGGATATGATTTTATTGGAAAACGAATATGTTAAAGCATCTTTTGATCCCAGGGGTGCGGAACTGAAAAGCTTGTTTCATAAGAAAACAAATCTTGAACACTTATGGAGCGGGGACCCCGCGTTCTGGGGGAAATCCAGTCCGGTGCTCTTTCCTATAGTGGGGGCTTTAAAGGATAACGCCTATTTTTATAAAAACCAACGTTACGAGATGTCCCGGCATGGCTTTGCCAGAGATAAAGTATTCAAATCAGCGCAAATAAATAGACAGGAAGTCCTTTTTACCCTGGAAAGCGATGAGGAAACTTTGGTGAATTATCCTTTTCAGTTTAAACTATGCCTGAGGTATCTTTTGGAGGGGACATCGTTGAGTTGCACTTACGAGGTTTATAATCCGGGTACCGAAGTTATGTTGTTTTCTGTTGGAGGCCATCCGGCTTTTGCTGTTCCTCTACAGAAAGGTGAAGCTTATGATGATTACTTTCTGTGGTTTAACAAAGACCAGTACCTGGTGTACCATAAAATTGAACAAAACCTGATCGACGAGGAAACAAAAAAACTTCTTCTGAACGATGGAAAACTGGAATTGCAGCACGCACTTTTTTATGATGATGCCTTGGTTTTTAAATCTCTGAAGAGTGATCAAATTTCTATAGGTAATAAGAACAATGGGCATGGGTTGCAGTTCTCTTTTGAAGGTTTTCCTTTTTTTGGAATCTGGTCTGCCAAAGATGCTGATTTTGTATGTCTTGAACCCTGGTGCGGTATTGCAGACAGTATTGATCACCATCAACAATTGGAGGAGAAAGAAGGAATCGTGTCATTACCGAGGGGAGAGGAGTGGAAAAGGTCCTGGAGGGTAGACGTATTTTAGTGACGACTTATTACTTTGATCAAAGGTTTCACTATATTTGGCTTTAGATTAATCGCCCTTATGTTTACATCGGATCAAATAAATTCCCAGGAAAGTGAAAGGATCGCAGCTTTAAAAAGGTACGAAATCCTGGATACGCCTCCGGATGCAAATTTTGACAGGCTAACCAGATTTGCCTCAAAATTATTTAATGTCCCCATTGTATTGATTTCCCTTGTGGATGCCGAACGCATATGGTTCAAATCTAAATATGGTGCTGATGTAAACCAGATAAAGAGGCATCCTGGATTTTGTGCCACAACTATATTGAAAGATGAAGTGCATATCATACAAGATGCCCTGGTGGATGAAATGACTGCATCCGATCCCTTGGTAACTGGTGATTTTGGCCTGAGGTTCTATGCTGGTGCACCACTGAAAAATAAGGAAGGGCATAATTTAGGGAGCTTTTGTCTGATGGATAAACAGCCTGGAACATTCACTGAAGAACAGAAAGAGTTGCTTACCGAACTCGCTGGTGTAGCAATCGATCATATTGAAATGCGTTTGATGGCAAGAACAGCAAATGCTCAGCAGAATCAGTTGCTGCAAATTGCAGCCCATGATCTTAAAAATCCGCTCACAACCATTCCAGTCCGGGCTGATTTGATCAAGCTTAAAAAACATGATCCGGATATGGTAGATAAAATGTGTGATCAGATTAAACAGGCCGGATTAAAAATGACCCGAACCATCGATGAATTGCTCACCACCTCGAGTATGGAGTCCGGTAAGATTAATCTCTATACTTTTAAACTCGATTTCGGAGATATTGTAACCCAGATCGTAGAGTCAAACCAGGCACTTGCAGACCATAAGAAGCAAAAAATAGAGTTAAAGATAGAACAGGATTCGCAACTCTATGCTGATGAACAACGGCTAACGGAAATTATTGACAACCTGATCAGTAACGCGATTAAATACTCCCCTTTTGGAGCAGATATTGAAATACAGGTTTTTAACAGGGATAAAAAAGCTGTATTAGCCGTAAAGGATAATGGTCCGGGTTTAACAGATGAAGATAAATCGGGGTTGTTCCAGCGTTTTGCAAGGCTTAGTGCAAAGCCTACCGGCGGAGAGAACTCCTCCGGACTTGGCCTCTCCATCGTAAAACAACTGGTGGAAGCTCATCAAGGAAGAGTATGGGCAGAAAGTAAAGGAAAAAACGAGGGCTCTACTTTTTTTGTAGAGCTCCCGGCTATTAATTAGTTTCTAAACTTAAGCCTTCAGGATGAAGGTTTAAGGCATGGGTAGTCTGTATCCTTAACTTCTCGCATAATTCGCTGTCCTGAGCAAGCGATTGCCCGAAGGATGGAACCATTTTCCTTAATTTCTGTTGCCATTCCTGTGTTTCTAGTTGTTCAGGGAAACAACGTTCCAATAAGTTAATCATAATGGATACGGCTGTAGAGGCACCTGGTGATGCACCAAGAAGCGCGGCAATTGAACCGTCGGCAGCGCTAACAACTTCAGTTCCAAATTCCAGTATCCCACCATGTTCTGCATCTTTTTTAATCACCTGAACACGCTGACCTGCTGTTTCCAGTTTCCAGTCTTCCATTCTTGCATTTGGAAGATACTCTTTAAGTGCATCCAGGCGTGCGTCTGAAGATTGTCTCACCTGATTGATCAGATATTTGGTGAGCGGAATGTTATCCAGGCCTGCAGATATCATTGGCAATATGTTGTTCGCTTTAATAGAAAGCGGAAGATCCAGTAAAGAACCGTTTTTTAAGAAGCGGGTCGAGAAGCCGGCATATGGGCCAAATAAAAGGGCTTTTTTGCCGTCAATCATTCTTGTATCCAGGTGCGGTACAGACATTGGGGGAGAGCCTACAGCAGCTTTTCCATATACTTTAGCATCATGACGTTCAATAACTTCCGGATTGGTGCATTTTAACCACTGTCCGCTTACAGGGAATCCTCCAAAACCTTTTCCTTCAGGAATATCAGATTTTTCCAGTAATGGTAAAGAACCACCACCTGCGCCAATAAACACAAATTTAGCTTTTACTACACGGCGTTTTCCGGTTTGTTCATCCCGTACTTTTATTTCCCAAAGTCCATTGATCTTTCTTAGCTTTTTAACGTCATGGTTAAAGAAAAGGCTTACATTTTCCTTGGTTTTCAGATTGTTGAACATCATTCGGGTTAATGCACCGAAATTGACATCTGTTCCCAAAGTCATGCGGGTGGCCGCCACTTTTTCGTTTTTGTCACGTCCTTCCATCACCAAAGGAATCCATTCATCAAGTTGAGCCCGGTCTTCAGAATAAGTCATTCCTTTAAACAAATGTGACTTTTGTAATTCTTCGTATCTTTTACGAAGGTAGTCTACATTTTCCGCTCCCCATACGAAACTCATATGAGGGATGCTTTTAATAAAAGATTCCGGTGAGTCGATCAAACGGTTTTGAATCAGAAAAGACCAGAATTGTTTGGATACTTCAAAAGACTCGGCAATAGAGATGGCTTTGCTGGTATCTACAGAACCGTCCTTTTTTTGTGGGGTATAATTTAATTCGCAAAAGGCAGAGTGACCTGTTCCTGCGTTGTTCCACGCATCAGAACTTTCTGCTGCGGCTACATCTAAACGTTCAAATATTTCTATGCTTAAATCTGGCTGGAGTTCCTTTAAAAGTACGCCAAGTGTTGCGCTCATAATACCGGCGCCAATTAACACTACATCAGTTGCTTGATCAGATTTATTCGTTATGCTAGTCATGTGATTAATTAAATTGTACAAAAGTACATAAAAACTTGTTTTGACTTTGGTCTGTTTTGTTATTTTAAAGTAGTTTTTGAGGTTTTTTTCTCAAATCTCAAATTTGAAAAGGATCTTCTTAATTCAATAAGCTCAGGAAATTAACAGTGGGTTAATATTAGAAACTCTTTATTTGCAGCTCAGACCGTTTTTAAATAAATCTCTTTAATGAAGCTCAATATTTTTCTTTCCTTTCTACTACTGATCCCCATGGCTGTTTTTTCTCAGGAAAAAGAAATTAAAACAAATGCCCACCCTGAACTGATCCGTGGCCCTTATCTTCAGGCAGCAAGCAGTACGGGAATTGTAGTGCGCTGGCGTACTGATGTTTCCTCTCGCAGCCGTGTCCGTTTTGGAGTTTCGCCGGATCGTCTGGACCAGCAAGTTGATGATACACGCTTGCTAACAGAACATCAGGTTAAACTAAATGATCTGAAGCCTTATACAAAGTACTATTATGCCATCGGCGGTTTTCAGGATACCCTCCAGGTTGGAAAGGACAATTCCTTTATGACCTTGCCTGAACCTGGAAAACGAGGAAAATACAGGATTGCTGCACTGGGCGATTGCGGTGACAATTCGATCAATCAGCGAAATGTGAAGAACCAGGTGATCAAGTATATTGGAGATCAGGAACTCAACGCCTGGATTTTGTTAGGCGACAATGCTTATTCTGATGGTACAGATGCCGAGTTCCAGAGCAAATTTTTCAATATTTACAAAGATGATCTTCTAAAAAAATACCCTTTGTTTCCAACACCAGGCAATCACGATTACCACGATACGGATGTGACCTCAGCTAAAGCACAGGTAACTCATGAAACGGCTTATTATCAAAATTTTTCTATGCCTACCGAGGGAGAGTCTGGTGGAGTCGCTTCTCATACACAAGCTTTTTATTCTTTTGATTTGGGTAATATCCATTTCCTGTCCCTGGATTCTTACGGAAAAGAAGATCAGGCCTACAGGCTTTACGATACACTTGGCCCTCAGGTCAACTGGATAAAAAAAGACCTTGCTGAAAACAAGAACAAAGGATGGGTGATTGCTTACTGGCACCATCCACCTTATACCATGGGATCGCACAATTCAGATAAAGAGGAAGAATTGGTAAAAATTCGTGAAAACTTTATCCGTATCCTGGAACGTTATGGTGTAGACCTGGTCTTGTGTGGCCATAGTCATGACTATGAAAGATCCAGGCTGATGGCCGGACATTATGGACCAGAAGTCACTTTCAATGCGGCGAAGCATAATCTGAGTAGTTCTTCAGGCCGTTACGATGGCGGAACAAATGCTGCGCCTTATGTAAAAGGTCAGGATGCTAAAGGGACTGTTTATGTAGTGAGCGGATCCGCAGGTAAATTAGGTGGCAAACAGAAGTCTTTTCCTCATGATGCCATGTACTTTTCAGATGCAGACCATGGCGGAGCCAGTATGCTGGAAATTGAAGACAACCGTTTGGATCTGAAATGGATTTGTGCCGACGGGCAGATCAGGGACCAGTTCACGATGATGAAAAATGTCAATCAGCACCAGGTGATCCAATTGAAAAAAGGAGAGAAAAAAACTTTAACAGCTTCCTTCGTTGGTAAATATATCTGGAGTTCTTCTCCTTCTTCAGAGAGAAGCCTTGTTGTTTCGCCTGATAAGGACCAAATCTACAGTGTAACAGACGAGTTCAATGTTGTAAAGGATACTTTCGAGGTCCATGTATCAAAATAATCCGAAAAGAGTTATACTGGGATTATTACTGATGATCAGTCTGGCCATTGTTCTTGGATTAAAAAGAGCGCCGGACCAGACTGCACTAATCCATACGATAGCTTATTTTAAAGAAAATTCAAGGGTATTTGCTGCTTCAGCTGGTCGGCTGAAAGCAGCAATTGTTTTGTTAGATGGAAGTACAGAGCATACAGAAAAGGCAAAGCTGGCACTAAAAGAGTGCAGATTGCAATACAAAAGAATCGCATTCTTCCTGGATTACTTCTTTGAAAGTTCGGCAATGATTTACAACCGTCCACCTAAGGTAGAAGTGGAAGAACCTTATATGGAATACCAGGAGCCATCAGGTCTTCAGGTGGTTGAAGCACTCCTGTATGAGGTGGAGCCAGTTCAACATAAGGAAGCTCTGCTGGCCCAGACAGAACTGATTAGCAGTTCGGCCGATGATCTGGGAACGCTGACCTACCAGTTTGAAGCGACTGATCAGGAGATTCTGGAGAGCATAGACCTGGAATTGGTCAGGGTAATGGCCTTGAGCATCTCTGGCTATGACGCACCGGAGCTAAAAAGCGGTATAGAAGAGGCCTATCAATCTTTAGCGGCTATTCACGATGTTTTGCAGCCTTTCTTAAACGATGACGAGGCTTCTCTAAGCCTCATCCGGAATCTAGATAAAACCATACACTTTATCTCTGCTAAGACAGATTTTGATGCTTTTGACCGCATGGTTTTTCTTAAGGATTACGCCATACCACTTCAGGAAGCTTTAATAAAACTAAGGTCAGTGCATAAGTTGTTGCTGTATAGTAAAAGTGCCCTGAATCCAGGAGCAAAACATCTTTTCGATAAGAACGCTATTGACCTTGAAAAGTTTCCTGCCGCAAAATGGAAAAACACTCCGGAAATGGCTACTCTGGGCAAAAGTCTTTTCTTTGAAAAGGCCTTATCGGGAAACCTGAAGAGAAGCTGTGCCAGTTGTCATGAGCCAGGAAAATACTTTACAGACGGTCTTAAAACCAGTCTGGCTTTTGATGGAATACAGCATGTACTTCGAAATGCACCGGGTTTATATTATGTTGGATATCAATATGCCCAGTTCTGGGATGGGCGGGCAAAAAGTCTTCAGGAACAAGTCATAGAGGTGATCCGAAATCCTCTGGAAATGAATGCTGATACAGATCGTGTTGTTCGGAATCTGCAGGATAAGCCTGAATATGTAAAATCCTTTGAGCAGGTTTTCCGAAGCGGTACTCCGATCCGTATAGATCAGGTTGCAGCCGCTTTGTCGGCGTACATGCAAACACTTAGACCATTTAATTCTGCATTTGACCGGTACCTAAAAGGAAATTCCAAGGCGATGACAAAAGATCAGGTAAAGGGTTTTAATATTTTTATGGGTAAAGCACAATGTGGTACCTGTCATTTTATTCCGCTTTTCAATGGGTTAATCCCACCTTTTTATAAACGTACCGAATTTGAAATTCTGGGAACACCCGGAAATGACGACCTAAACCATCCTTTGATAGATAAAGACCGGGGCCGCGCAGATTTCTTTTCCATTGAATATTACAACGGCGCTTTTAAAACTCCAGGCCTCAGAAATGCAGTTATGACAGCCCCTTATATGCATAACGGTGTTTTCAAAGATCTTGAACAATTGATGGATTTTTATAACAAGGGCGGTGGGGCCGGAGTCGGACTAGATTTATCCTATCAAACACTTCCATCTAAACCTCTCGGTTTGACACCTTTGGAGATTAAAGAAATTATCGCCTTTATAGGGGCACTTACAGATCATAAATAGCTATTTGTATAAATTCTTAAAAAAAAGTTGATTGTAATTAATGTAAATTATAGAAAAGAAATATATTTTTACATTATAAAATCAAATATTAACCTTTATGTTATGAGTTATGTATAAATATAAGAT
>NZ_QAIL01000622.1 GCF_003061025.1 Pedobacter sp. HMWF019
ACGTGGGAGAGTAGGTCGGTGCCAAATCTTAAAGAAAGCCTGTAGTTAACACTACAGGCTTTTCTTGTTTATAAGCTTTTTGGGAAAGCTTGTTGGAGACGATTACAAGAATTCCATTAAAGGTGTTAGGAGATCATTCTGTTTTTCTTTAGATTTAGACATTGTGCTTGCTATTAAATCGCTGCTGATTGTCAACCTAACCAATTTTTATTCTAATGAGGAAAATACTGTTTATTGCCTTGATTTTTATGGGCCATCACCTCTCTGCCCAATCTTCCTATACGCCAAGTGCTGTGAATCTGGAAGCCAGAAAGTGGTTTACAGATGCCAGGTTTGGACTATTTATCCATTGGGGACCTTTTAGCATTCCTGGTAGCGGGGAATGGGTCATGAATGAGCGTAAGATCACCGTTAAAAATTATTCGCGTCTGGAGCAGTTTTTCAATCCTATTGACTTTAATGCACAGGAATGGGTGGCTTTGGCTAAGAATTCCGGCATGAAGTATATTACGCTTATTACAAGGCATCATGATGGTTTTAGTATGTGGGATACTAAATACTCTGACTTTAACATCATGAATACGCCTTATAAAAAAGATATTGTAAAAATGATAGCGGAGGAATGCCATAAACAAGGTATGAAGTTATTCCTGTATTATTCTTTACTAGACTGGAGAAGGGAAGACTATCCACATGAAACCGGAAGAACGGGACAGTTTAGCGGTCGGACAGGTAAAGGAAATTATGCAAGCTATCTGCAGTTCATGAAGAACCAGCTGACTGAGCTGCTGACCAATTATGGGGAGATTTCCGGGATATGGTTTGATGGCCATTGGGACCAGACTGCACCTGAGGGAGAAAAAGATCGTTCGTCCAGGATTGACTGGAAGTATGATGAAATTTATGGACTGATCCATAAACTGCAGCCTCAATGTATGATCGGGAATAATCACCACCTGAGTCCTTTTCCGGGGGAAGATTTTCAGATGTTTGAAAGAGATCTTCCTGGAGAGAATAAATCCGGACTGAGTTTTCAGGAAGCATCCCATTTGCCGCTGGAGGCATGTGAGACGATTAATGGTTCATGGGGTTTCAATTTAAGTGATACTACTTATAAAACACCAAAACAGCTGGTGGATTATCTGGTCCGTGCTGCCGCTCTGGGGGCTAATCTTTTACTAAATATTGGTCCAATGCCGAATGGAGATATTCAACCTGAATTTAAGGAGCGTTTACAGTTCATGGGAGATTGGCTGAAAACAAATGGAGAAAGTATATATGGAACAACCGCTGGGTATCTTAAGCCATCGTCCTGGGGTAGCCTGACTCAAAAAGGCAATAAAGTATATGTACATATTCTATCTGCAGAGGTGCAGATGGTTGAATTGCCGGATTTTCCTTTCAGAAAAATTAAAAAAGCGTATCTACTGAAGGATCATTCTGCAGTTAAGGTTGTCTTAAAAAATGCGAAGGTAACGATTTCGGCTGGTGCTGGAGACGGAGAACCAGACAGGATTGTTGTTCTGGAAACAGGGAGCTAGTTAAATTATATTATTGTATGCCGTTTTTTCTGTCGGCATGCAACAATTGTATATGATCTGTGTCTTATAGCTGGAATAACCACCAGGTAATTCTCAGATCGACCCATGATATTATTAAGTAAACGACTCTTTATTATTCCTCTCTTATTTAAGCTATTTGTTGTGCCTGCATTCGCCCAGCATAAAGAAGGTACGATTAAAGGTATTGTAGTAGATACAATTTCAGGTAAGTCTTTAGACTTTATGACGGTGGCTGTTAAAAAAGACAATGCCGTATCTCACTCAGCAGTTACAGCAGTGGATGGCCATTTTAAATTTGATCGGGTAAAACCTGGAAAGTATCAGCTCGTTGTTGCAGCAATAGGATATAATTCGAAGCAACTTACAGTGGAAATTACTGCTGCCCGGCCTCTGGTGGATTTGGGAAGTTTGCTGATGGTTCCATTAACTACCAATTTAAAGGAGGTATCTGTTCAGGGGAGCCGGCCGGTTATTAAACAGGAAGCCGATCGGATCAGTTATGATATACAGGCTGATCCGGAAAGTAAAGGGCTTACGGTCTTAGATATGATGCGTAAAGTACCTATGTTGTCATTAGATGCAGATGATAATATTAAATTGAAAGGTAGTGGGAATTATAAGATCTTAATTAACGGAAAGCCCTCCGGTATGGTGACGAGAAATCCTAAGGATGTATTGAGGAGTATGCCAGCCTCTTCGGTTCAGAAAATTGAAGTCATTACAACGCCTCCCGCTAAATACGACAGTGAGGGTTTGGCTGGTATTATTAATATTATTACCAATAAAAAGATTGATAATGGCTATAACGGAAGTTTGAATTTGCGTTATCAGACACCGGTTGGTGGTCCGGGTGGTGGTGGTTTTATTACCTTGAAAGAAGGTAGGTTTGGGGTTACAGCCTATGGTGGAACAGGATTTAATACCTCGCCCGAAACACAGAGATCAAATAGCAGGGTAACCACAGGAGAGAATCCTACTTCGCTGTTAACAGATGGTACCAGAAAATTTAATAATAATTATCGTTATGGTGGTGTTGAATTGAGCTATGAATTGGATAGCCTTAATTTGTTGAATTCAGAGTTGAATCCTTATGGAGGTTATAATAAATCTACGCTCAATCAACGGACGGAAATGTCGGGAGGAAATGCACCTATGCGATATGACATGCTGACCAATAGCAGATATGGGTGGAATGGTTTTGATGCTTCTTTGAACTTTCAACATGGTTTTAGGGGCAATAAGGACCGGCTACTCACTTTCTCTTATAAATACAGTTATAACGCTAATCCGCAGATAAATGACTTGAGTTTTAGCAACCGCGTTAATTACAGCGATCCAAACTATATTCAGAATAATGATGGCCGTTCCAGGGAACAGACTGTCCAGCTCGATTATGTACATCCTTTAAAAAAAATAAGTATTGAGGGTGGTGTAAAAGGTATTTTAAGAAATAGCGATAGCAATTTTGAATATAGGAGCTATGACGATGCAAGTGGATCGTATATCACAGATCCTGGCCGGACAAATAAGTTTAGCAACAGGCAGGCTGTTATAGGTGCCTATAATTCTTATGTCTATAACTTGGATGAATGGTCCTTTAAGGGGGGTGCGAGAATTGAGGGAACGCTTGTGAAAGCAGATTTTATAAGCAGTTCTTCAAATGTGAATACAGATTACTTCAACATCATACCGACGCTTTCTTTAAACCGTAAATTTAAGAACAGCACTAGTTTAAGTTTGGGCTTTACGCAACGGATACAAAGGCCGGACATTGAGACGTTGAATCCTTTTGTAGACAGATCGATACCAAGTATAGAGTCGACAGGAAATCCTGATCTTAAAGCTGTATTGAGCAATAATTTTGAACTGACCTATAGCAGATTCAAAAAAGGATCTGTGAACCTGGGAATGAGTTACCATTTTGCCAATAATACCATTCAGAATGTTTCGGTATATAATAGTACAACTGGGATTACTCAATCTACCTATTTAAATATTGGGAAAGATAAAGCGTTGACGTCTAACTTGAATATCAATTACCCGCTTACTGAGGAGTGGAACCTGAGTGTAAATGGTAATATAGGATATACCTGGCTGGAAGGTTCAATAGAAGGAGTGATTCAGAAAAACAGTGGTCTATCTGGATATGGTTATTTAAATACGGGTTATAAATTTAAAAAGGCCTGGAAAGCCAATGCCAGTTTTAATTATAATGCACCCGAAATTCTTTTGCAGGGAAAATCCAGTGCTTATACCTTTGTTTCCTTTAGCGGAAGTAAGGAGATCATTAAAGATAAACTGACCATTTCTGCGGGTATCAATAATCCTTTTTCCAAATTTCGCTATTATACCCGTTCTATTGAGGGAACTGATTTTAACCAATATTACCGGTCGCAAAACTATAACCGTTCTTTTATCCTTAGCTTAAACTGGCGTTTTGGTCAGTTAAAGGATGCCATTAAAAAGAGCCAGCGGAGCATTAAAAATGATGATACAAAAAGTAGTAGTGGAACTTCTGGCAGTTAGTAGTCAATGTTTTTAATTTTCTAATGGTTAATGCTTATCTTCGCGGCGCTTTTGGTTACTGGGCTAATACCTGGTATTAAAAGGGAATATGGTGGAAATCCGTAACTGTCCCGCAACTGTAAGCGCTTAAATGATTTTCAAATCTGGCCACTTTTACACATCCGGTGTGATGGGAAGGCTGAAAATCAGGCGTAAGTCAGGAGACCTGCCTTTAGCATTATGATTTCATAGCTTTCGGGGATTGAAGCTAGGATGAGACTTACGATTTCGTATTTCATTTCCTTGTTTAACTGTTTGCTGTGGGTTTAACTCACAACAAAAAATGGTAAAAAAGATAGTAGCCTTTGATAAAGGATACATGGCTTTTGTGTCAACTGATGCTTTATTTGTTGCGATAAATTTATCGCCTGTCTATTTTTTTGTCCCAAATTCCGTTGGCTGGTTAAAAACAGCAAAACATAAATAACATATTATAATGAAACACTTAAACATTAAACAACTTTTTATTGCAGTATTGCTTTTGACTACCGGTTTATAC
>NZ_QAIL01000623.1:0-173 GCF_003061025.1 Pedobacter sp. HMWF019
ATAAGCTGGCTGATGATGGGCTTTATTTTGAACACTAGCCCTAACCTTGCCAAAGGTCATTCATTACGCACCCTTATGGGCGCACAAAAACCTTATTCCTGAAGCCACCAAGGACTCCTTGTCTAATAATTCCCATGTTCTAAAAAATTTAAGATTTAAAAATTTGTTCATTC
>NZ_QAIL01000623.1:183-4050 GCF_003061025.1 Pedobacter sp. HMWF019
GCTCACCGAACGAAAACCAACGTTAATCAAATTGCCAAACCAGCTCAAAAAGCTCGTAATCAAGGCAAACTGCAACTGCTGATTTTTCTGTTTAAGCGTAGGCGCCTTACCCGTATTCCGGGGCAAGCCCTTAATCACATCTAACGTACGCCAATAAGACCCAACTACCGAGCCGACCTTATTCCTGAAGCCACCAAGGACTCCTTGTCTAATAATTCCCATGTTCTAAAAAATTTAAGATTTAAAAATTTGTTCATTCGTCAAAACACATCAACCCACCCATATCAGGGAGCTGTTAAGCCTCCGTAGAAATGACGATACAAATAGAAGTAAACAAGGAAGCCACAGGCAGTTCCCCAGGGTTAGGAACCCCCAGTGTAAAACCACGCAAAAACAAGCCAGGCATGCTAAAGAAACAGCATTTATTTTTTATAAGATTCCGTGATTGAGTACACCCGGTACATCATAATTAAATAACGAACAGAGAAATCAGAAAATATTTTTCTAAAACATCACTATTCGATAGAAATATAATTGTAAAGAAATATTAACTTAACACAAGAAAATTCCAGAATATAAATAATGTAATGCTGGAAACTATCTCTACCATTCAAACTTAAGATAATGAACAGTTACTATAGTATATTGAAGTATGTCAACAACCCTTTAAGCAACGAAACTATTGCTTTGGGGCTGCTTGTAATAACTAATCAAGAAGTTTATTTCCATCTGTCTAGTCAAAAGATGGATTTAGCAAGAAAACTTAATAGCAAAAATTATCCTTTGTTAGAATTTTCTTTAAAACAGTTTAAAAATTTCGTTCAAAAGGACACTATTAATGAATCTTCACTTTTAATTAAATCTGAAAAACAAATAAACCAGGAGCTTTTATTCAGACTATCCAACTATAACAATGGAATATTACAATTTTCGAAGCCAGAGAGTATAAATTCTACTATAAATTCAGCAACTTTTAAAGAATATTTCGCAAAATTCATAGGAGAAGAACTTATGCCAGAACCAAAGCCGGATAAATCTCCTTTTAAGAATATCATTAAAAAGAAGTTATATGATCCATTAAAAGACAAAATAGATGTCGATTTTACGCTAGAAAAGAAACAGTTGGAAACACTCTTTTTTGATTTCCATCTTGACGGAATTGGTGTAAACGGGTCAATTTATGCAGCAAAAGCAATTGATTTTAACTCTAAAAGACAACTTGGTCAAATTAGAAATGATATCAGCGATTTTGAAAGTGTTATTGAACGACTGAACATATTTGCAAAGAGTAAAGGTTTGTCTAATCATCATCAATATTGCTTAATTATCGACTCATATCAAGGCAATTCCCCTTCCTACCTTGACCTGTATAGCTTGTTAAAAGAAGATAATATGCCTTTGTTTAAAATCTTATCTTCCAATGAAATGAATCGCTTTGTTTCGCAAGTCATAGATAATAAAGCTAGAAAGTTTTCTGAAGAATTGTTTTAGAATCCTTTCCTAGACATAACTGGGGTTCTTCCCCGGACATCCCCCAAAAAAAAACCTGCACCTCTTTTCACACCTCAGGGCCTGAAGCTTTTCGCGGAAGGTCCAGTGAGAAAAGAAGTGCAGGTTTTTTTGATAAACACACCATATAACGCATATTATAAAACCAACCCGTTTGGTAACTTATTCTATCCAGATTGTTTCGTTGATCGTAAATTGTACAGTATATTTATACCACCAACTACTTTAACTATGCGCTCTATTAAACAAGTTACCTTCTCCATTTTATTAATCGCCGCTTTGGCACTTGCAATATTCATCTACCGGTATAAGGTACCCGATGTAGAATACGAGACAACACTTACCGGAGAGGGAAGCCTCAAGATGCCCAGAAAACCAAAAACCTCCTTGCAATTATTGGCGACTATCCCATTTCAAGTATTAACAGACAATACAAAGGATTTTAAAGATAGGGTTGATCCCTGGCCTAAAGACATACCATATCTTGCAGATAAAGATAAAGCGGTTGTTCCCTGGGCTAGCCTGGAGAAACCCGAAGAAGACATACCATATCTTGTAGATAAAGACAAAGTGGTTGTTCCATACAACCAAGTTATCGTTATCATAGATTATCCTTTATATAAAAAATATAGCTTTGAATTAAATGCACCTAAAGGCTTTACCAGAGAAATGCTGTTGCGGGAGATCAGCAAGCATTACCACCAGTTTTATCAAGAGGAAGAAAAAACAGCCAAAATCAAAACGGTTCCACTTAAGGAAAGGAGAGAACTCGCTAAAAAGAACAAAAAAGATCAAAATTACGACATCGGGGGGCACTATTTAGAAGGTCTGGTCATCACACAGGTTATTGTAACTAAAACTCCAGAAGGTACAATTAGAGTATTACCTAGTGTAGATTCTTACCTGAATTACTCCCTTTCCCCTGTCTAAAGTAGACTTATTTACCTAAGACACCATACTATCCCCCTTCCCCGGACACCCCCCAAAAAAACCTGCACCTCTTTTCACGCCTCAGGGCCTGAAGCTTTTCGCGGAAGGTCCAGTGAGAAAAGAAGAGCAGATTTTTTTTCCCTGTACTCCAATGGCGTCAACCCACTAACCCTTTTAAAACAATAGCTAAAATAAGCCGGATCACAAACCCCAACCTCAAACGCAACTACAGGGTGAAAAAAGGGAAGTTGTAAAACGCATACCCCGTATAACGCATATATAAAACCCAACTACTCTATTTTTTAAAAAAACAATATTACATATAAAACTAAATAATATCATAATGATTAATACTCAAACTATTTCTAAATTTGCCCATGAACAACAAGCAACAATCCAAACAAGAGAACCTTTAGATTATAACTGTACACCAAAAGTTAACCACAAAAAATGAAATTTAAAAAAGAAAACATTAAATTTAAATTCATGGAATTACAGATCATTAAAACAGAAACAGATTATCAGACATTACTAGAATGGGTTGACAACCAATTTGATCTGAACATAGCTCCTGAAAGTAAAGAAGGTCAAAAACTGCAGATTGCGCTGTTACTAATAAAAAAATACGAGGACGAGCATTACCCTATCCCATCACCTGATCCTATAGAAATAGTGAAGTTAAAAATGCAAGAAAATGGTCTTATGAATAAAGATTTGGTTAGTTGGATTGGAAGCAAGGGATACGTCTCTGCTTTGTTAAGTGGTAAAAAACCACTTACATTAAGAATTGCCAAGGTATTACATCAAAAACTTGGTATCCCCGCAGAAGTATTATTGGCCTAGACATTACCTTCTCCATTTTATTAATCGCCGCTTTGCCTGAATTACTGCCTTAACCCTGTCTAAAGCAGACTTATCCCTCACCATCATCTCGAAGGAGGCACGACTGAGAGAACTGTTCATAGCACTTACAGATTCCTCATCGCTGCGCTAAATCGGAATGACAAGATGCGCGAGTAAAACGCAATAGATTTAAACATAAAAATGAAAAAGCGCATTATATATTTCGGTAATTTGTTAATCATCTCGATTTGTCTATTGACAGCAAGCTGTCACTCAAAAAAAACGAACACAGCAATCAATATCCCAAAACAAGAACAAGTATTTAAAGAATGGTTGAGGGATACACTAGCTACTATAAAAGTAAATCCCGATAAAATTACCGATGGGCTGGTGAAGTCCCAGTTTGTCGTTGCAGATGACTCCCTTCTTGTTAGTGAATTAAAGGATTACGAATTTCATTCTAAAAGAAGATCTTCCAATAAAGAAATATCTAATGTCATTTCATTATTGAAAGAATATGATGAAATACCAAAAGGCAACTTTGAACTCTCTTTTACTACTAAAAAATCTTACGAACCATCCGTA
>NZ_QAIL01000623.1:4060-4209 GCF_003061025.1 Pedobacter sp. HMWF019
ACGCGAGTAAAACGCAATAGATTTAAACATAAAAATGAAAAAGCGCATTATATATTTCGGCAATTTGTTAATCATCTCGATTTGTCTATTGACAGCAAGCTGTCACTCAAAAAAAACGAACACAGCAATCAATATCCCAAAACAAGAAC
>NZ_QAIL01000623.1:4219-4468 GCF_003061025.1 Pedobacter sp. HMWF019
ATAGCAGATTTTAAATATGATTTTGTAGCCGAAATAGAAGATATCGTTATACAAACAACGCAAACAAGAACTGAATATAACTACATACGCGGACGGTTGTCAGATAAGAAAGTACAATCTCTTTTAAAGTCTGCAGATCAAAATGATGGGCTATATGACTTCATTTGGGAACACAGCAAATTAATAAAAAGGAAGGTAAAATAGCCTCATTTACCTAACACACCATACTATCCCCCTTCCCCGGACACC
>NZ_QAIL01000084.1 GCF_003061025.1 Pedobacter sp. HMWF019
ACGTACACAAGAACAATCCAAAGTAACAATATTGGTGTATAGCCTTTTTAGGATTAAGCCGATGTGTACCTTTGTAGGCTGATAACGATATGATAGCAATTAAAAGAAACCTTTGGTTATTTCTTATTCCCCTTTTCTTTGCCTGTAAACAGAAGGGAAAAGAAATTCCTGTGGCGGATTTCTTTAAATCACAAGATAAATCAGGCTTTGGACTTTCTCCCGACGGTAAAAGTCTGTCCTATTTTAAGCTGGAAGACAACAAACAAAATATAATTATTGAAGATATAGCCAGCGGAGAAACCAGGCAGATCACCAATCTGACAGATAAAAATGTAAATTATTATACCTGGGTAAGTAACAATGATCTGGTTTATTATAAAAAAGACGATTCAGGACGGCAGATCGATGTATTTATCATAGATAAAGAAGGCCGCAATGAACGTCAGCTGAATGACAATGAGCGCAGTAAAATGAAAGTGCTTAAAGATCAGTTGATTGACGACAAGTATTTGTTGGTTTCTTCCAATAAAAGAGATTCTACTGTATTTGATGTTTACCGTTTAAATGTACGGAACGGGAAAATGGAAATGGCGGTAAAAAATCCGGGAAACATCACCAACTGGTACGCAGACCCAAAAGCCAAATTAAGACTGGCGACTTCCAGTGATGGCGTTAACGAAACCCTGTTGTACCGGGAAAATGAGAGCCAGGAATTTAAGCCAGTGATCACTAATAACTTTAAGACAACATTGATTCCGGTTGCTTTTTCGGAGAACCAACCCAATAGTATTTACGCCATATCTAATGTCAACAGAGACAAAAATGCCCTGGTAGAACTCGATTGTAAAACTGGAAAAGAAAATAAAGTGCTGTTTAGCAATGATACGCTCAATGTGGTAGAAGCCCAGTACTCGGCCAATAAAAAAAGAATGGCCTATGTGGTTTGCGAAACCTGGAAGCGGGAAAAATTTTACCTGGATGACACTGTAAAGCAGTTTTATCAGAAACTGGATCAGCTGTTGCCAAAAACTGAGTCTTATATTGTTGGTCAGGATAAACCGGAAGATCTGTTTGTGATTCGCACCTATACAGACCGAAACCCTGGTTCTTATTATTTATATTTTGCCAATAATGGCAAGTTAAGAAAGTTGAGCGATGTAAATTCTTCTATCTGTATAGAAGAGATGAACGAGATGAAGCCCATTTCTTACCGGTCAAGAGACGGGGTGATGATCAATGGTTATCTGACCTTACCCGGAGATAAAGCTGCAAAAGACCTTCCTTTGATTGTACTGCCGCATAATGGTATTGGACCAGATACCCGGGACAGTTGGGGTTATAATGCTGAAGTTCAGTTTTTAGCCAGCAGAGGATATGCTGTTTTCCAGGCAAATTATAGAGGCTCTGCAGGCTATGGAAAAGAATTCAGGGCGGCAGGATTTAAGCAATGGGGTTTAAAGATCAAGGAAGATATAGAAGACGGCGTCAAATGGCTGGTGAAGGAAAAGATCGTTAATCCTAAAAAAATAGGTATTTATGGTAGTGGTTTTGGGGGATATATTGCGTTGAACAGTCTGTATTCCAGTCCTGATATGTATACCTGTGGTGCGTCCAATTCGGGCATTATTAATTTGTTTGGCTATTTGAAATCTATTCCGCCTTTCTATAAAGCAAGGCTTCAGATGATCTATGATGTGATTGGTAATCCGGTTACAGATGTAGAATATTTGCGTCAGGCTTCGCCGGTTTTCCATGCGGATAAAATTAAAGTGCCTGTGTTTATAGCACAAAGCCTTAAAGATAAACGGATCAATTCGGGAGAAGTGATGCAGTTTGCAAAGGAGTTGAAAAAGAGAAATGTAAATGTAACTTACTTCGAAAAGCCGAATGGCGATTTTCAGCAAAATACGGGAGAAGACCGGCAAAAATATTATACAGCTCTGGAAAAGTTTTTAGAAGTAAATTTGAAAAGAAAGTAAGACAAGAGGAATGACCTCAGACAAGAAAAGCGGCTACCGTAAAAACTTCTTATTGATCGTTACCTTTATCATTTTGATTTCGGTCCTGTTTGTGCTGTCCCTGTTTCTGGCCTATAATTTCAGTAAAAAGTTTATCGAAAACGAGTTTGTTTCTGAAAAGGTAAAGGTATTGGAAGAAAGTATTAAACCTTATAATGATTTCTTCCAGAACAAACTTCCAGAGGTCTCTTACTATAACGGTTACCTGGATTCGGCCACTACCTCTAAATTTGTGGATACCTTGTTACTGGAATATCCTTTTGTTTCCAAGGTGATCTTTTATGATGCGGAAATTGCAAATCATCCGGTAAAGGATGGGCTCAACACGGGGCATTTTTCTTTTGGCCCCAAGTACATTTACCAATTCGGAAGCTTGATCCCTCAGGATTCCATTAAATTGTTTTCAAGAGATCATCCTCATACTTTTAGAAGAGGAGATGATTTCAATGCACTTGGGATTAAAGTAATCTCCTATATAGAGAATTTAGATACGGTCAGGGTACCAACGCAGGATGAGCTTTTTAGTAATTTCAGCATTGTGCGCTCCAATAAGATCACCTATATGAATTTTCCCCGGCCGGAAGATCTGAAAGTCTACAAACAGATGCTCCGGAAGAAACTGGATCCTGCACCGGTGTACCAGCAGGACATGCTGTCTTTTTATCTTGATCCTTATAAGATCAAGATCATTAATTCCAGGCCGAAGCTTTATCAGAATGTTCGGATTGAACCCCTGACTTATGATCCGCTGGAAACCTCTTCTGATTTTCTGGATACGGAGATTACCTTGCCCGGACCTTTTTCTGATTTCAAACTGTACTTTAGTTCGGCTAAATCTTTTGTTGATCGGGAGATTCTCAGTTATTTCCTGCCCATTGCTTTTATTATTCTGGTATTTTACGGCATCCTTGTTCTGGTGGCTTTTCTGATCTACAGAAATCTGAATGTTAACCACCGGATGTTTAAATTGCAATATGATTTTGTGAATAATCTGACCCATGAGTTTAAAACCCCAGTAAGTGTCATTAAGATTGCAGGGAACAACATTAAGAGTGCTGCTTCGTTAACAGATAGGGAACTGAAAATGTATGGGAGGATCCTGGATGAAGAAGCGGATAAGCTGAACGGATTGATGAACAAATTGCTGGCCTTTACTCAAATTGAAAATAAGGCGATTCAGCTCAACCAGGAAAAAGTAAATATGAGGGATTTTATTGAGAGTACCATTGAGTCCCATCAGTTGAAACACCCGGACTTTGAGTTTACTTTTGAAGTCTCTGGTTTCACAAGTTTTACGACAGATCCGGTTTTACTGGGGAGTTTGTTCGATAATTTAGCAGAGAATGCCTATAAATATTCTCCTCCGGACCGAAAAAAATTGCATATTACTGCAAGACTGATTAAGAACCGGGTGGTTTTTAGGTTCGTAGACCATGGAATAGGTATTCCCGGGCCTCAGATCGGGGATATTTTTAAGAAGTTCTACAGGATACAGAATCAGTATAACCAAAATGGAAGCGTAGGGCTGGGCTTGGCTTTCTGTAAGGAACTTGTTAACTTTATGAAAGGAGAGATCAGTGTGAGGAGTAAGGTGAACAAAGGAACAGAGTTTAAAATTGTACTACCATTTAATGATTAAAATACATGTCTAAAGGAATTAAAATACTAATAGTAGAGGATGATGAGAATTTAAGGTTCTTAGTTGTACACCGTTTAAAATCTGAAGGATATGAAGTTCTTGAGGTGGGTGATGGAGAGACCGCGGAAAAGATGATCCTGGCAGAAAAGCCTGATATTGTATTGCTGGACTGGATGTTGCCTGGTAAACAAGGCGCAGAAGTTTGTGAAGAAGTGAGAAAACAGGGCTTTGATAACCTGATCATCATGATGACTGCAAAGGCCCAGGATGTAGATAAAATAGATGCTTATAATTTTGGTGCATCAGATTATGTAACCAAACCTTTTAACATGGACGTACTGGTGGCCATGCTGGATAGTAAAGTGAAATTCCTGCTCAATAATGATAGGTCTGAGATTCATCGCTTTGGCGACATGGAGCATCATCCCAATATTCATACCCTGTACCGTCAGGGGCGTAAAATTGAGCTGACCATCCTGGAGAACAGGATTCTGCTTTATTTTTTGCGTAATCCAAATAAGGTCATCAACCGTGATGAACTGATGCTGGTGGTGTGGGGTTATAACTCTGATGTGAACACCCGTACACTCGATATGCATATTGTAAGACTGCGTAAGAAAATTGAAATTAACCCGGATAACCCACAACTGTTGATCACGGTTCGTGGTGTAGGCTATCGTTTTAATGCGGGCTAATTAAGCCCGCTTTAATTCAAATATGGTGATCTCCGGTAAGATTCCAACCCTGCCGGGGTAACCCAGAAAGCCATAGCCCACATTGACGTACAATTGCTGGTTCTTTTCGTGGTAAAGCCCTGCCCATTCCTTATAAATATACTGGATAGGGCTCCATTGGAATTCTTTTGTTCTTACACCAAACTGCATACCATGGGTATGTCCGCTAAACATGGCGTCAATCTGGGGGTATTTCTCAAGTACTTCTGCACGCCAGTGTGAAGGATCATGGGAAAGCAATAATTTAACAGGCAGATCATCTGTATCCTTAACAGCCAGGTCCATGCGTCCGTATTTAGGGAAGCGTCCCATGCCCCAGTTCTCGATCCCCAAAATTCCGATCTCTTCTCCATCAACTTTCAATCTGCGGTGTTCGTTCATCAATAAATCCCAGCCCATTACCTTATGGGTTTCAATTACATCTTTAAGGTTTTTTGCTTTTGCTGCAGAAGGTCCGCGGCCAAAGTGATAATCACCATAGTCATGATTACCCAGGGAAGAGTATACACCCAGAGGCGCATGAACTTTGCTGAAGATATCCTGATAATCGCGCATTTCAGTGGCCATGTCGTTCACCAGATCGCCGGTAAAAAATATGAAATCAGGCTTTTCGCCCAATAGCATCTCTACGCCACCTTTTACCGCTTTGTGGTTGTAAAAGCTGCCGGAGTGAATGTCGGAGATTTGCCCCATTTTAATGCCGTCAAAGGCCTTTGGTAAGTTGGGTAATATTAGCTTCACTCTTTTTATTTTATAGTCATAGGCACCAGAAACAATCCCCCAGCTTAATGAGGTTAGGGGAACTGCTGCTACAACCAATCCAGCCTTTACCAGAAAAGACGAGCGGCTGATGGGCTCACCCACAGCTGGAGCAGCAGGTGTCGGTTGCTTTGGTTTTTTGAGCTTTCGGAACAGCAGGACGACTAGCCTGCGCAAATCATCAATCACCAGAAAAGGGATCAATACAATTTTGCAGGCAATAGTCAGAAAATACGCCACAAGAATAATCGCCCGGATGGAAAGGAACAGATTCATGAAAATACCGCAGAAAACCCCGAGGGTTAGTAAAAGGGTATAAGACCACCAAATCAGCGCAAACCTTGTCCGGGTTGCCGGTTTCCATTTTTTGAATACAGAAATAATGGCTTTGTAGCAATAATAATCAAGTGCCAACATCAGCACAGTAATCAGTAGCAATGAAGGTAAACGTCCCATAATTATCTGAAATCTATATCGTCATCATTAAGATCTCCGCTGAACAAGCTGTCAAACATATCAGAAAAGCCAAATCCGCCTTCCAGATAATTTTTATTCAACTGAGAATATTCGGCCAGGCCATGAAGCACAAATTCCATTAATAACAGCGTTTGGTTTGCGCTAAGCTTGGGGTGAAACTGCTTCACCAGTTCGTTCAGACCGCTTACTTTCATCAATTCCTTTTTGTATTGTGCATCGCTCAGGTTGTCGGAGATGTCTAAAGTGTTGCCCTCTGTAAACCATTCGGTGATGGGTTCGTACACATTTGCTTTTTTACTCTTTTTGGCCTTTTCCGGATCAGGAAAGTAACGGGAAAATAAAGTTTTGATCGATTTCCCGATCAGAATATTGGCCACCTTAGCCGGCCCTTCCAGTTCTCCCTCATAGACCAGCTCAATTTTTCCTGTTACTGCCGGGATAATACCGGTAAGGTCTGAAAGCCTGACAAAGGTCTTTTTCTCTCCGTTAATTAGCATTCTCCTCTCCGCTGTACTGATCAGATTTTCGTAAGCAGAAATGGTCAAACGGGCAGATACTCCTGATTTCTGATCAATAAATTCACTTTTACGCGCCTCAAATGCTACTTGTTCTACCAAATCTTTAACCAGTCCGTCTGCTTCAATTAGCTTGCGTTGCCCTTCTGTAAGTTTAGCTTCCTGGAAAGTGATCTTCCTGGATATGCCAATACTCTTAGGATAATGGGTCAGGATCTGACTTTCTATCCGGTCTTTTAAAGGGGTAACAATAGAACCTCTGTTGGTATAATCTTCGGGGTTGGCCGTAAAAACAAATTGTACGTCCAGAGGCAGCCTCAATTTGAAACCCCGGATCTGGATGTCCTTTTCCTGCAGCATATTAAACAAGGCAACCTGGATTCTGGCCTGTAAGTCTGGTAATTCGTTGATCACAAAGATGCTCCTGTGCGCCCTTGGGATCAGCCCAAAATGGATCACACGTTCATCATTATAGGTCAGTTTAAGTGTAGCAGCTTTAATTGGATCCACATCCCCAACCAGATCGGCTACGGTTACGTCAGGCGTTGCCAGCTTTTCAGTATAGCGTTCTGAGCGGTGTTGCCAGCTAATGGGTGTATTGTCGCCATGAATAGAAATTTCATGTTTTGCATACCAGGAGATTGGGTTCAGCGGATCATCAAAGATTTCACTTCCGCTTATGTAAGGAATGTATTCATCCAGCAGGTTAACCATTAATCGGGCAATCCGCGTTTTTGCCTGTCCGCGAAGACCGAGTAGTAAAATATTATGACGGGATAAAATAGCGGTTTGAAGTTCAGGAATAACCGTTTCATCATAGCCCAGTATACCCTCAAATCCAGCATCTTTTTTCTGCAATTGTTCAATCAGATTTTTTCTTAATTCGTCCTTAACAGGTAAGGAAATATATTTAGAGGCTTTGAGGTCTCCAAGTGTTTTTATTTGCTTATAATCCATATATGTCTAAGTTCTTAGCGAACTGTTTTTCTTCTGTTTTTAATATAATCTTCAAATATATATTCTCCAAGGCCATTCAGAGAGCTGTAAAAAGCACGTCCTCCGTTAATTTGGGTGAATTCTCTTACAAATTGTTGCAAATAAGGGTCTTGTGCAATCATGAAAGTGGTGATAGGAATTTTCAGCCTTTTGCACTGAGCAGCCATATTTAGTGTTTTTCCAATTACTTTTCGGTCCAGTCCCATGCTGTTCTTATAATAACGTCCATTCTCTTTCAAACAGGTAGGCTTGCCATCGGTGATCATGAAGATCTGTTTATTGTGCGTTTTTCTTCTTCGAAGAAGATCTGCAGCAAGTTCGAGGCCTGCAAATGTATTGGTGTGATAGGGGCCAACCTGCAAATAAGGAAGATCTTTTACGGTGATTGGCCAAGCATCATTGCCAAATACCACAATGTCTAAAGTATCCTTTGGATACCTGGTTTTGATCAACTCAGCGAGTGCCATGGCTACTTTCTTTGCAGGTGTGATTCGGTCTTCTCCATAGAGGATCATGGAATGGGAGATGTCAATCATCAATACGGTAGAAGTTAATGTCTTGTAATCCTTTTCTTCCACTTCAAGATCCCGTTCTGTAAGGGTGAAATTGCTGATGCCATGATTAATCTGTGCGTTCTGGATAGAAGTGGTCATGTCAATCTGATCCAAACTATCCCCAAAGGCAAATTCCCGGCGGTCTGCATTTTTTTCCTCTCCTATACCTGATATATTACTGTTGTGGTTTCCCTTTCCAGCTTTTTTTAACTTTCCGAAGATTTCTTCTAATGCCGATTTGCGGATTGTTTGTTCCGTCTTTGCGGTGATCTTGGTTTCGCCGTTTTCTTCATTGATGTATCCTTTTTGCTTTAGATCTTCAATGAAGTCGCCCATGGCGTAATCATTATTGGTGAATTTGTACTGTTTATCCAATTCATTCATCCACGACAAAGCCTCTCCGGCATCACCAGCAGTATAGTTGAGTAATTGAGTAAATAGTTTCAGTAATTCCTCGAAACCACCTTTAGGTAAGTCATCGGGTGTAAAGTTCGAAAATTGGTAACCCCTCATATCTTCTTATTAACGAATTATCGAAGATAAAAGTTTGAAACTGAACTATTTTAAGGTATTTGTCATTTTTAGGAGCGGAACAATCCGGAAATGGCTTTGTTATACGCCGGATTTGCCCCGGTTTGTGAAGCTACGTACGCTCCAACCCTGCAAGCCCTGTCCAGAATGGTTTCTACCGGATAGCCTTGCAGCATGCTGCTTATATAGGTGGCTAGAAAAGCATCGCCTGCGCCAACGGTATCAGCAACTTGTACCGGATAGCCTTTATGGCTATACAGCTTGCCTTCCTGCCAAACCACGGCGCCCTTATCGCCCAGTGTTACACAGATGGTGCTGATATTGAAGATGCGGGAGAGTTGATTACAAAGCTGCTCCTGGTCTGTACTTTGGAGCTGTAGTTCCTTTTTCAGATACTCCAGTTCATCTTCATTTATTTTCAGCAAATCTGCTGCCTGTAGTAAATGTTTTAAGGTTTCTATCTGAAAATGTGGCGGCCGAAGATTGATGTCCATCACATTGAATTTACTGTTTTGCAGCAGTTTATAAATAACCGAACGGCTCTTCTCCTGGCGGCACGTAAGACTGCAGTAGACAAAAGCATCGGCTTGCTTAACGCTTTCTATGTTCTCTTCTGTTAGCGCAATATCGTCCCAGGCTACGGGTTCAACAATGGTGTAGGTGGCTTGTTGCTTTGCGTCAAGGCTCACCTGAACGGTGCTGGTTGGAAGTGCCGGGTGTGTTTGAATAAGTGATACAGGGTGATGATGATTTTCCAGGAACCGGATCAGCTCCTTTCCGTTCTCATCATTTCCTACGGCACTGATAAATGCTGCATCTATTCCCTGCTTATGAAGGTTCAGGGATACGTTCATGGAAGAGCCGCCAGCTTTTTTCTGCTCTTTGAACACGTCCCATAAAATTTCGCCTATAGAAGTAACCCTGTATTTCAATTCAATTTATTTTGGCTGATGGTTTTTGAGTGCTCTTTCTGCTCTTTTAATGGCAAGTCTTTCACGATAGTGTGCATAAGGTGCTTTGAAGGCCATCTTTAAGACACTATCTAGTCCACCTTTGATGGCTAGGTTGAAGACGCTTTGTGCTTTCCGGCTTAGGGAAGCATCCCAGGCCCGCAGGCTTAAAGAGAATGAACCATCCAGATATTTCATCCAGTGCCACATACCGGTAGGCATAAAAAGGGTATCTCCGTGTTCCAGAAATACTTCGTAACCTTCCACACCATTAAGTGCCGGGAATTTTTCGAAGTCAGGATTGGCTACATCGTAATCTTCCAGTGCATAAGTGGCATTGGGAATGCAATACAGTCTTTCTTTCCATTTGTTGTCGAAAAGTATAATGTGTTTTCTTCCTCCAAAGTGGGTATGGAAAAGGTGGGGGAGGTCAATGTCGTAATGCAGGAAAGTCACGGAGTTGGACCCTCCGAAAAACATGGCAGGCATACTTTCTATGAAACCGCCCATCAGATCTTTTGGGATCACGATATCGTCTACCAGGCCTGGCACGTGTTTAAACAGGTTGAAGAAGAAGATTCGTAATTCTGTTGGCTGCGATTTAATGAGGTCCAGGTAGTCTCCAAACTTCATATTGGCCACAGAGGCATTGATCGGTTTGGACGGATCTGCTTTGGAATTGTCCATGAGGCTTACGTTCACGTCTCCGGCAATTTGCTTTAGGTAGTCGGTAGTCCACTTTTCCCTTGCTGGCCAGTTTTTAGTTAAACCTTTGATGATCAGTGGACGCCTGACATCCAGGTAATTCTTTTTAAAATCTTCCGGACTGATGCTTTCAACTGTATCTACCGGCTTTAAAATAAAGCTCATATGATTAAGAAAATAACTTGTGCAGGGCAAATGTCTAAATTAAATCTTAATAATAATGAATTTTATTTGGCAAGCGTGCTAGAAAATTTAATATACTCGTCGGAGACTTACGCTTCTGCGCGTCGCTGCGCGCCTGCTCCGAAGCTGAGGTTTCCTCTGAGTAATGTTGAGTTTTTTGGGCCCTTCGGGGCGAGGAGTCCAGCTGGGTGGTTACGAGTTTATGGATGCTTATTTATTCCGGGTAGTGGTTGGCCAGGGCTTTATTGGCTCTTTTTACGGCCAGTTCTTCTTTCCAGGTCATGTACTTCTCTCTGAAGTTCCCTTTCATGAAATCGTCAAATTTGCGTTGAAGGGTGAGGTTGTATAAGCTCTTTGCTTTTACACTCCAGGATTTATCCCAGGCTCTTAAGCTGATAGAGAAGGAGCCGTCAAGATACTTCATCCAATGCCAGTAACCGGTAGGCATGAATAGGGTATCTCCATGTTCAAGGAAAGCTTCGATGCCTTTTACACCTTGCAGACCGGGAAATTTTTCGAAGTCTGGTTTTTCGACGTCATAATCTTCCAGGGCGTAGGTAGCAAAGGGGATTTGGTAGAGTCTTTCTTTCCATTTGTTTTCGAAAAGAATAACGTGTTTTCTTCCGTTAAAATGGGTATGAAAAATATGTGCCAGATCTATATCATAATGCAGGAAGGTTACAGAGCCTTTTCCACCAAAGAACATATTTGGATAACTGTCCAGGAAACCACCCATTAAATTTTTTGGGGCGATATAGTCCTCCAGTAATTTTGGGGCATGTTTAATTGGGTCGAAAAGAAAGATTCTGAGGTCTGTTGGGGTGTCTTTAATCAGGTCTATATAATCTCCAAATTTCATTTCGGCTGCGGAGGCGTTGATCGGTTTGGAGGGATCGGCTTTGGAGCTATCATACAGAGGGACAGTCTGGTCGCCAACTACCGATTTCATGTAGTCCAGTGTCCATTTTTGGTGCGCTGGCCAGTCTTTAGACATATTTTTGATCACCAGTGGCTTTCTGGTGTTTAAGTAGTTCTTTTCAAAATCTTCTTTAGAAATATGATCTACTGTATCGATTGGTGAAAGATCAAACTGCATGTTAATATAATGTTAAGAGACACAAAATTAGAAAAGTCAATTTTCCCGCTAGAATGGGATTGAAAAACTGATAGTATACTGACACAAACAAGAGGTTGGTTTAGCTGGTGTTCATTTGGTACAAATTACGGGTAAGTTGATGCCACATATACACAAAAGTCATACCTCATTCGCAAAACAGGCACGCTTTGCGAATGAGGTATGACTTTTGGGGTTTTCCTAGTTCTTAAGTAACTTTTGCTTTGAGGAGGTATTTTGAAAAACGTAGCGGGAATAGTCTTTTAAATAAGACACCCTTTACTTCTTTACCGCCAATATAGACTTCTTCTTTTTTTTCACTGATGGCTTTGACAATCTCTTTTGCACATTGTTCTGCAGGCATACCATGTTCCTGTGCATCGTCCATTGTACCCTGAGGTTGGCCGTTGGCAGTTAAGGCATTGATACTGACTTTTGTTTTAATGAAGCCGGGGCAGGCAATCGTAATAAGGATATTTTTGGTATCTAGTTCTGCCCTTAAGGAATCAAAATAGCCGTGAAGGGCATGTTTGGAGGCCGCGTAGGCAGAGCGTAACGGTGTTCCGAATTTACCAACAAGGCTGCTGATGCATACGACATGCCCTCCACCATGTTCTATCATAGAAGATAAAATGGCCTTACTCAGTGCTACAGTTCCCCAGAAATTAACATTCATCAATCTTCTTTCTGTTTCCATGGAAGTTTCCATTGCAAGACTACGCTGGCTAATACCGCCACTGTTGATTAGCAGGTCAATCTTTCCGAAGATACGTAGCGCTTCTGAGGCTTTTACCTCCAAAGAATCCGTATTTTCCAGATCAAGCGAAAGGACATGGATGTTGATGTGGTTCTTGCAGTTGCCTTTTACCCTGAACAACTCATCCCGGTTGCGCGAAGAGATGATGAGTTTAGCGCCTGCCTTATGGTATTCATAGACCAGAGCTTCTCCGATTCCTGAAGAAGCGCCGGTAATCCAAACAACTTTATTTTTCATGTTCGTCTAATAAAAATAACTCTGATGCAATATAGTCTGCAAATAACTTCCCTTCCGGTGTAAGCAGAATTTTTTGGTCCTGTTGTATGATCCAGTTCCGTTCCAGAAAAGGTTTGGTATTGTGTACAGTCTCCTCATAAAAAGTCTTGCCATAACTGGTCTTTATTTTTTCAAGATCTACACCCCACATGGTACGGAGAGCGGTCATGATGTATTCATTTAAACGGTCCAGTTGGGTCAGTTCTTCTACGGTTTCGGCAAGTTGGCCTTTGCTTAGCTGCTCTAAGTACTTGCTGTTATTGGCGATGTTCAAATAACGATTGGTGCCGTCAAAGCCATGTGCAGAGGGGCCAATTCCGAGGTAAGGAATTCCTCTCCAATAATTGGTATTGTGTACTGCGTATTTTCCTGGCAGGCTGTAATTGGAAATTTCATAATGCTCAAACCCGGCTAAGTCCAGTTTTTGGAGTAGGGTTTGAAATTGTTCTGCGCTTTGGTCATCATTTATAGGTACCTGCCTGCCTTTTCTGATGTTAGAGGCGAGGACCGTTTTGGGTTCGACAGTTAAAGAGTAGGCAGAAATATGTGGAGTTTGCAATTCGATCGCTTTGCGGATGTTATGCTCCCATTTTAGATCTGTAAGTATCGGATACCCATAAATCAGATCTATACTCAGGTTTTCGAATCCAGCATCCTGGCTTCGTTTAATGGAGGTTTCGGCCTCCGCTGCACTGTGTGCCCGGTTCATCCATAGCAGGTCCTCATCAAAGAAAGATTGGGTGCCAATACTGAAACGGTTAACGGGTAGCTGCCTCAGTTCTCTGATTTTTTTTGCGGTGAGGTCATCCGGATTGGTTTCTATCGTGATTTCTGCATCTGAAGCGATGGAAAAATGCTGAGTAAGGGTGTGGAATATCTTGGCCAGATAAGGTGTGTCCAGTACCGAAGGTGTACCACCGCCAAAATAAATACTACCTACCTGGTCTGTAATACGGTCCTTTTTTAAAATCAGCTCCCTGCAGATGGCATCGGTCATCTCCTCCACATATTTTAAAGATGTAGAGAAGTGAAAATCACAATAAGTACATGCCTTTTTACAAAATGGAATGTGAATATAGATGCCTGACATGTTTAAAGTCGTTTAATACGGGTAATAGATACTATTTATCTTCGGAAGTATTCTGGCAGTAAAGGTAAGGTATAAAAAATTGTCAGGCGGAAAGTCTGGAGTGTATTTGAATATTATAGTTCATTATTTTTGTTTAATACGCTATTTTTTTCTGACAAAAAGGATGATACCTTTAATCCTAAATAATAAATTACCAAGGTAAGGCGTATGAAAAAAAAGAAGCGACTAGCGGTTTTAATGTTATCTGCATTTATATTATCTATTGGTTTTTCGGCTCATGGTCAAGAGAAAAAGAACATTAAAATTGACGCCTATAATTCCAGGGAGTATTGGGTGTCTGTATTGGTGAAGATTGCAGATCCAGTGTTAAGAAACCTGAGCAAAAAACAGTTGCGCGCTAAAATGCCCATAGATTGTAAAGACGAAAAACGTAAAGAAGTTGCACACCTGGAAGCTTTTGGACGGACACTTGCTGGGATCGCTCCATGGCTAGAGCTTGGCCCGGATCAAAGTACAGAGGGTAAACTCCGTGCTGCCTATATTGAGTTAACACGGAAGGCTTTGGCCAATGCTGTTGATCCTTCCTCTGCTGATTTTCTTAATTTCAACTCAGAGCATGGTCAGCAGCCATTAGTTGATGCCGCCTTTCTGGCCCAGGGCTTGTTACGAGGCTATAAACAATTATGGGAACCCCTTGATCAGCACACAAAAACAAATTTGGTCAATGCTTTAACAAGTTCACGTAGTATAAAACCAGGTGAAAATAATTGGTTGTTATTTAGTGCGATCATTGAAGCTTTTTTACTAAAGTCTGGAAATTCAGGTAATATTGAACCTATTGCCTATGCATTAAATAAGCATGAAAGTTGGTACAAGGGTGATGGAGCCTATGGAGACGGGGCCGATTTTCATTGGGATTACTATAATAGTTTTGTGATTCATCCGATGATACTTGACATCACCAGCATTTTAAAAGACAAGGGTATGGAGCAGGTGATCTCCTATGATAAAGCACTGAAGCGGGCCCAGAGGTATGCCGCAGTTCAAGAGCGTATGATTTCGCCGGAAGGGACCTTCCCGCCAATGGGTAGGTCATTGGTTTATCGCTTTGGCGCTTTCCAGGTATTGGCGCAAATCTCTTTACTTAAAGTACTTCCCGCCGATGTCTCAGCAGCCCAGGTTCGCAGTGCTTTGTCGCTGGTTATTTATCGCCTGATGACCGCGCCGGATACTTTTGATGCAGGAGGATGGTTAAGGCTTGGAATGTTTGGCCATCAGCCCAATATTGGGGAATACTATATTACTACCGGAAGTTTATACTTGTGTACTGTTGGTCTATTGCCTTTAGGTTTACCAGCAAATGATCCATTCTGGACTAGTCCGGCCGAAGACTGGACCAGCCGGAAAGTCTGGAGAGGAATGGATTTGCCTGCCGATCATGCTTTTAAAGAACCAAATTAAATTG
>NZ_QAIL01000085.1 GCF_003061025.1 Pedobacter sp. HMWF019
GTTGACAATTAATAAATTATTACTAATTTGCCCGGCGATAGCTCACTGCTAAGAAAATTTTAACCATTTATATTACCTGTTCATGCAGCAATTATTTGATCTTGATTCTAATCCGCATACCCGTTTAAATATCCTTACGGGAGAGCAGATCCTGGTTTCCCCGCACCGCACAAAAAGACCTTGGCAAGGGAAGGTAGAGGAACTTAGCCCAGACAACCGCCCGGCCTACGATCCTAAATGTTATTTGTGTCCTGGAAATGTACGCGCAGATGGCGCCGTTAATCCTGATTACACCCACAGTTTCGTATTTAAAAATGATTTTGCGGCTTTAATCGAAGATACACCAGAAAATAAACTCAATGAAGAGGACCTGCTGGTAGCCAGTGCAGAAAAAGGTCTGTGCAAGGTGATCAGTTTTAGTCCTAAACATAACCTGACTTTACCTGAACTGAGCCTGGAAGAAATCACTGCGGTGGTAAAGGTTTGGCAGAAGGAATATGAGGAGCTTGCTGCTCACAATTGGATCAAGTATATCCAGATTTTTGAAAACAAGGGGGAGATCATGGGCTGCAGCAATGCGCATCCGCATGGACAGATCTGGGCACAGAGCAGTATTCCGCAGGAAATTATTAAAGAAAGTGAGCGTCAGAAAAATTACTATGCTATTCACCGCAGAAGTTTGCTTTCGGCTTATTTAAAGCTGGAACTTAAAAAACAGGAAAGGATCTTGTTTGAAAACGAACATTTTGTGGTATTGGTTCCATTTTGGGCGGTATGGCCTTATGAAACCATGATCATCAGCAAAAGACACGTAACAGGAATTAATTTCTTTACCGCATCCGAGCTCGAGGCCCTGGCCGATGCCTTGAAAAAACTGACCACCAAATACGATAACCTTTTTGAAACATCGTTTCCTTATTCCGCAGGGATGCACCAGGCCCCTGTAAATAATGGAGAATACCCGGAATGGCACTGGCATATGCATTTTTATCCGCCGCTATTGCGCTCTGCTACGGTTAAGAAATTTATGGTGGGCTATGAATTGCTGGCCAATGCGCAGCGGGACATCACACCCGAATATGCAGCACAGCGTCTGAGAGAATTGTCTGTTGAACATTATAAACAAAAGAAAGCCTGATTATGGACTCGAAATTAGTCTCTTCAACAGTCAAAGTGGATGTTGAAGGCTTAAAACAAGCATTTAAGAATTTATATGGTGTTGATCCTCTGTTGGTCAGATCGCCGGGAAGGATCAATATTATTGGAGAGCATACCGATTACAACGAAGGTTTTGTGATGCCTGCGGCTATTGATAAAGCCATTTATATCGGCATATCCAAAAGGGAGGATGATCAGGTACACTTGTTTGCTAAAGATTATGAGCAAACACATACTGTAGCGCTGTCTGCGTTGGCACCTTCTGAAAAAGGCTGGCCAAATTACATTTTGGGTGTTGCAGATCAATTGCAGAAGAGAGGCTATACCCTTGGAGGCTTCAATTTGTATATCGATGGTGATGTTCCTCTCGGCGCTGGATTATCGTCTTCAGCTGCTGTAGAGTGTGCTACGGCATACGCGCTTGATCAATTGTTCTCCTTATTGGTAGCTCAACTTGATCTGGCTCTGATTGCCCAAAAGGCTGAGCATGTTTTTGCTGGCGTAAGCTGTGGGATCATGGATCAATTTGCTTCGGTTTTTGGAAAGAAAGACCATGCGATATTACTCGATTGCCGCTCTATGGAATATGAATATCTTCCTCTGGATCTGGGCGATTACAAACTGTTATTGCTCAATACCAATGTAAAGCACTCTCTTTCCGACAGTGCATACAACGAAAGAAGATCGCAGTGTGAGCGGGGCGTAGCCTGGGTGAAAGAAAAACACCCTGAAGTGAATAGTTTGAGAGATGTAACGCTGGCGATGTTGCAGGAATGTGTTGAATCAAAAGACCGCAATGTTTTTGTGAAATGCAGGTTTGTTGTGGCCGAGATTGAGAGATTGGGCAGGGCAGCCGATTTCCTAAAACAAGGAAATCTCGAGGCGTTGGGACAATTGATGCTGGAAACCCACGATGGCTTAAGTAAGGATTATGAGGTGAGCTGTAGTGAACTGGATTTTTTGGTTGACAGTGTAAGGGATTTAGATTCGGTGCTTGGTGCCCGTATGATGGGTGGAGGATTTGGTGGCTGCACTATTAATATTGTAAAAACAGCGTATATTGACGAGCTGATAAAAACAGTGAGTGCGGGTTATCTGCAGGAATTTGGCCTTAAGCTGGATGCCTACGCCGTAGAGACTGCTTCAGGAACAAGCCAAATTATTGAATATTAACCATTAAAACCAGTCTTTTTGGCTGGTTTTGCTAAACCTAATATAAACTGATGAAACACAATTTACTGGATACGAAGGACTATATTGTATTTTTAGTCTATTTCGTTATTGTAGCAGCGTACGGGCTCTACATCTACAACAAGAAAAAATCCGCATCTACGGGCTCTAAAGATTACTTTTTAGCGGAAGGGTCATTGACCTGGTGGGCTATTGGCGCTTCTCTCATTGCTTCAAACATTTCTGCTGAGCAATTTATTGGTATGAGTGGTTCTGGTTTTAAAATGGGACTGGCTATTGCTACATATGAATGGATGGCTGCTGCGACTTTGATTGTTGTGGCTGTATTTTTTATTCCTGTTTATCTTAAAAATAAGATATCCACCATGCCTCAATTCCTTAGCCAGCGCTATAACGGTACTGTGGCTATGATTATGGCTGTTTTCTGGCTGCTGTTGTATGTAGTGGTTAATTTAACTTCTATTTTGTATCTGGGTGCTTTGGCCGTAAGCAGTATTTCTGGTTTTGGCCTGGAGTTCTGTATGTACGCCATTGCTGTATTTGCTATTATCATTACTCTTGGAGGAATGAAGGTAATTGGTTATACGGATGTTATTCAGGTGTTTTTCCTGATCCTGGGTGGTTTGGCCACAACTTATCTGGCCCTAAACCTGGTTTCTGATCACTATGGTACTAAAGGGATTTTGGAAGGTTATCATTTGATGTCTACAAAAGCATCGGAACATTTCCATATGATCTTGAAGCCCGAAAATGAGAACTACATTGATTTGCCGGGTTTAAGTGTATTGATTGGTGGTATGTGGATTGTGAACTTAAATTACTGGGGTTGTAATCAGTACATCACTCAACGTGCTTTGGGGGCTGATTTGAAAACGGCAAGAGGTGGTATTTTATTTGCGGCGTTCTTAAAGTTATTGATGCCGATCATTGTTGTTTTACCTGGTATTGCCGCATATGTTTTATACAAGGATGGTGCGTTTCAATCGGAAATGGTTCAGGGTGGATCAGTTAATCCTGACCGGGCTTATCCGGTGTTACTGAACTTGTTGCCTGCTGGTTTGAAAGGTTTATCTTTTGCGGCGCTTACTGCTGCTGTGGTTGCTTCATTGGCGGGTAAGGCGAATAGTATTGCGACGATTTTTACTTTGGATATTTACAAGAAGGTGATTAAACCGGATGCTACTGAGAAGAGTCTGGTGGTTACAGGTAAGGTGACTATTATTGTGGCTATGATTCTTGGTGTTTTAATTGCTCCGCATTTGGGTATTGACAAAAAGGGTGGTTTCCAATATATTCAAGAGTACACGGGTTTTGTTTCTCCAGGTATCTTTGCGATGTTTATCTTAGGGTTTTTCTGGAAAAAGACGACTTCTGATGCGGCGCTTTTTGCTACTATTGGTGGTTTTATGTTGTCTCTGGTGTTGAAATTCTTACCTCTATGGACGGATCTTTCGTGGTTATCAGGTATGGGTTTCTCGGTTAAGAATTCTTCTGGGGTTTTTGAGATTCCTTTTATTGACAGAATGGGTTTTGTGTTTGTGTTCTGTGTTATTGGTATGTATATTATTAGTATGCTTCAGTTTAAACGCGGGGGCGAAAGCAAAGGTTTGGAGATCGACGCTAAGATGTTCAAAACGACTACAGGTTTTGCGGTTGGCGCATTGCTTATTGTTGGGTTACTGGTTGCGCTTTACGGTATTTACTGGTAGTTTTTTTACTGCTTTTGAGGAACCTGGTTGGCGAGATTTGCTGACCAGGTTTTTTTTATGGGCAAACAGGTTAAGAGAGTTGTTGAAAAAATTTTATTGAAAAATTCTGTACTGCTGCTTCAAGACTAACGATATCAGGTTCGCTGAAGGAGCGGACAGATCTCTGAGTTCTTTCCACAGCGTACGAGAATTTTTCACAGCAAATTGCAGAGGCAGGGTGGAGACCGGGAAATTTGTATAGGGCAGAAGCTGGGTATGAGGTAGAGTACTGGAGAGATAGGGGTAGTTAGTTAGGAAAAGAAAAAGGGACCAGATCTTTCGATCGGCCCCTTTTCATTAAATTAACGC
>NZ_QAIL01000624.1:0-509 GCF_003061025.1 Pedobacter sp. HMWF019
GATTGGATCAATCCGGCGGACAAATGATAAGTCTATATTTCATTCCACAACATCTGCAAGGAGTTAAAAACAAATACATTAATTAATAAATAAATATCATTGCTAATATAGAAAAATTTATTTTAATAAACACCAACAAAACCAATAAAAAAACACAATTAAGAAAACATAAAAAATAAAAAGCAATAAAAAACCAAAATAGGAAAAACACCAATTAAAAACACACAGATAACAATTCATTACAGTAGGAGCTCAAGCTACTTTAAGAGAGGAATCTCCGGTAAATTATCTAGATTTGATCCTGTGAAAAGACTTGATTTTAAGAACAAATGGGTTTTAATAACCGGCGCTTCTTCCGGTTTAGGGCATGAAATGGCCCTTCAACTGGCTCATCAGCATAAAGCCAATTTGATTATTTCAGCCCGAAGGAAGGATAAACTAGAACAATTAAAGACGGTGTTGGAACAGACTGGCATACAGATAAAAATTATCGTAGCCGATCTTTCTAT
>NZ_QAIL01000624.1:519-1566 GCF_003061025.1 Pedobacter sp. HMWF019
GAGAAAGTATAGAAAAGCAACCTCTTTATGCAGCAATACTAAATGCAGGAATAACCTATTTCGGATCCCACAGTGAAATGCAGCCATCTGAATTTCAACGACTTTTACAAACTAATGTCACCAGTATTGTGCGGATTACAAGTCAATTTGTGAACCATTTCGAAACTACTCAAAAAGAAGGCGGCTTGATGGTTGTATCCAGCATGGCCGCTCTATTTCCAGTTCCTTATCAGGCAATTTATTCCGGTACAAAGGCTTTTATCATGAATTTTTTCAATGCATTGTCTTTTGAATTAAAAAACACAAAATTTTCTTTAACGGTATATGCACCTGGCGGTATAGCGACAGAAATGACGCAGGGAGAGAAATTTAATGATCTAAAAGACTGGCTAATGCCTGTAGAACAAGCCGCAAAAGAAGGCATATACGCCTTAACCACAAGGAAATATAATTATATTCCTGGATTTATAAATCGTGTGGGAAGTAAGCTCATGAAATTTCTGCCCAAAAAATTTATTGTTGGACAAATGGCTAAAACCTACCGAAAATCTTTAAAACAATCTGGACATTAATTCACTAATTTTGCAGCATGAATAAGGAAATTGCCGTTATTTTTGATATGGATGGTGTGATATGCCACACCAACCCCTACCATTCCCTTGCCTTCCGGGAGTTTTTTTCTAAATGGAATCTTTCGCCCACCGAAGAAGAATTTGCAGAACATATGTTTGGAAAAAGCAACAGTTATATTTTAAGCCATTTCTTCAATAGACCAGTAGCCGGAGAAGAGCTCACTTTACTTGAGAATGAAAAAGAAGCGCTTTTTCGCAAGATATATGAACCGCATATAGAACCCGTCACTGGCCTTATTGATTTTATAAATGATCTTAAAGATCACCATGTAAAACTGGCTGTAGCTACTTCTGCTCCTTTTGCGAATCTGGATTTAATCCTAAAGGAACTCCCTCTAAGAGATAAGATGAGTTCTATATTGGCTAGTGAGGATGTAAAAAAACACAAACCAAATCCTGAAGTATACCTTAAATC
>NZ_QAIL01000086.1 GCF_003061025.1 Pedobacter sp. HMWF019
GAATTTAACCGATTTATCATCTATGTTAAAAAATTAATCAGTTCTAAATAAGGGAGGATTTAAAGGGCATTTTCTGCGTTAATTTCCCTTAATATTAAACGTATTTTCCTCGATCTGACCCTGGTTCAGATCTTTTAGTTCATTGGAAATTATTTTACCAGAAGCATCAATAACCATCATTCTTATGGTTTGGTCTTCTTTAGAGAGCAACTGGGTTTTTAATTGTGCCCCGTCTAAATAGGTAAAAGAAAGATCTTTGCTTCCACTGTTAATGGCGGCATTAGCTTTTTGATCGGATATGGTGTAGTTAATTACACATTGGTTGCACTCTACCCGCAACACGCCTTCTTTATTAAAGACTACTCCAGATAAAGGATCGTCAGGGCTGTCCTTTTTACAGCTAAACAGGCACAAAATAACAGTGAATAACAATAGGAAATTTTTCTTCATAAGGCTTTGTTTACACAGAAAGCCGTAAAAAAATCAAGCCAAGATGATTATTATGCAAAGAATATTCTAAAAACCGGCAGTTAAGTTAGCGGAAAGCTATTTTTAGTTTGATTTGATTATTAAAATAAGTATTTCCCCATTTTATATAGTTGAGTAATTTCCCCACATTCTAAAATTAGCTGAGGTTATATCTCCCCATTAGTAAATTTCATTTAAAAATGCTTCTAAAAGAAAAAATCACGCAGAATAGCGTGATTTTTCAAGTTGTGATCTAATTTATGTTTTGATCTTGTCAAATTTAGTTGGACTGAACCCGACCTGATTTCTTATCTTTTCCCCGGCCAATTAAATATCCTGCACCAGCACCAGCAGCACCACCAATCAGCGCACCTCTGCCATGTTTTTTATCGATTATCGCACCACCTACAGCGCCTGCAACCCCACCTATCAGTGTACCTTTAGCTGCATCACTCCAACCTTTCTTTTTATGTACTGTTGGCGTACTCGAGGCCACCCCATTATTAGCCGTAGCCTCTCTTTGTTCAGAAAGCAGTAAGGTTCTTTTTTCTCGTTTCTCTTCTGCTATTTGTGCTAACCTTTGCTCTTCTTGCTTTTTAGCGACTTCGGCTTTCTTAAAACTATCCAGCCTTAAACTATCTTTCACCATTTTAATGGCAACCTGTCTTGCCTGTTCTTCCTTTTGCTTATTGCTGCATGAGGTTAGTATCGTGGCAGCAAGCAATATTAATAATATCTTTTTCATTGTTTTGCGTGTTAGTTTAACAATAGATAAAGTATTGTAACAAAATAATGCCAAACCTTTCCTTTTTACTTATTCATAATAGAATTCTCTTCTTCAAAGCCCGACTTATCTATGTGGTCTTCCTCTCCATCCGGATTGTGAGAAACCCAATCATTATCGTTGTTTAGGTTGTGATACAGCGGATTAGAAGAATGATCAGCATCCAATCCCAGATTCTCTTCACCATCGTCCTGACCCGAAATTGTATGTTTTATATTTTTTTTTCCGGCCAAATTTTTCTTTTTCATGTATGAGCTCCTTTTTCCTTTATACTATACAATTCAAAATTGAATCCTACAGGAGAAACAAAACGGACAACTGAAAGGTTTGCCTCAACAGAATTAATAGCAATTCCGTCAAATTTCGATATTCATTTTTATTTCAGTACTTTCACCTCAAACTATATATAATAATTAATATGCGTAAAACAGGAAAAGTAAAATGGTTTAATTCTTCAAAAGGCTTTGGTTTCATCACGCCAGAAGAAGGAGGCAAAGATATATTCGTGCATTTTTCTGCTATTGCAGGAGATTCGTTCAGAGAACTAAACGAAGGAGACAGTGTAGAGTTTGAACTTAATGATGGCAAGAAGGGTCCTGAAGCCTCAAACGTAACCGTTCTATAGTCATACTATTTTTAAAACATTCAGGGGTTTGCTTTTGCATTGCCCCTTTTTCATATGCAAACCTCCCAGATAAACACAATTAGTATTTTGGGTTGTGGCTGGTACGGCCTTCCCCTGGCAAAAGCGCTACTAGACCATGGCTACCATGTAAAAGGTTCAACCACAAGTCAAGATAAAATAACATTACTGGCCGAATCAGGCATTAAACCCTATCTGTTAAATCTTGATCCTGGAAATTCGATCGACCCGTCAGATTTTTTTGAGTCGGATGTTTTGATTGTTTGTATTCCGCCTAAAAGGAATTCAGATCATCTTCTATCCTATGCCAGCAAAATATCAAAAGTTGCCAATCTCGCTATACAATATAAAATAGCTCAAATTTTGTACATCAGCTCAACTTCTGTTTATCACGAAGAGAACCAGGTTGTCGATGAAAACACTATTCCAAGACCACAGACTTTATCCGCACAACAAATACTCCAGGCTGAGCAGCTGCTGAAAGACACAACATTGTTCGAAACCACCATCATCCGTTTTGGCGGCCTTATCGGACCAGGCAGACTTCCCGGACGTTTCTTCGCAGGAAAGAAGAATATCCCTAACGGAAGAGCGCCAATCAATTTAATCCATCTAACAGACTGTATTGGCCTTACATTGCACATCATTCAGCATAGCGTATTTGGGCATCTATATAATGCTTGTTGTCCGGATCATCTGGAAAAACAATTATTTTACGAAGCAGCAACCCGGACATTAAATCTTGAAGCTCCGGAATTCATTGACGAACTCAGAGAGTGGAAAATTATTTCCAGTATTCAAGTCCCTAATTTTCTTGAGTATAGCTATAAAGTAAGCGATTGGATGAAATGGCTTAGGGATAATCCTAATTAATTTAATATCTTGGAGATTGTTTTAGGATATAACGCATATGAAATTAACGATTTGGGGAGCTGCGCAACAGGTAACTGGAAGTATGCATCTTCTACAAACTGAACATTATAATATATTGATTGATTGTGGTCTGGATTATGAAAAAGACACCTTTCAAGAAGAAAACGAATATTTCCCATTCGATCCATCAGACATAGATGTTGTCATTTTAACCCACGCTCACATTGACCACTCGGGCAATTTACCAACCCTGGTACGCATGGGATTTCAGGGACAAGTACTTTGTACACCACCTACAGCCGATCTTACGGAAATTTTATTACTGGATTCTGTAAATGTATTTTTAAGTAAGCAACAACGAACACACCGAAAAAGAGGTAGAAAACAGAGTTCAGGGCCAAAACCACTCTACCTTCAAAAACATGTGATGGATACAGTTGAACGCTTTGTCACTATAGCATTCCATAAAACCTTCAAAATTACAGATCAGATCTCGCTGCAATTTATACCCGTTGGCCACTTATTAGGTGCTGCAGCAGTGGTACTCACCATACAAGAAAACGGAAAAGAAAAGAAAATAGCCTTCACAGGTGATATCGGAAGAAAAAACTATCCCGTACTTGTTGATCCAGAGTCTTTACCGGAAGTTGACTATCTGGTTTCAGAATCCACTTATGGCGGAAAACTACACAGTACTGGCGTCACGCTAGAAGAAAAGTTAACAGAAACCATAAACGAAGCTTGTGTTAAATTTCCCGGGCGACTCATTATACCTGCATTTAGCATTGGCAGAACACAATCTCTTGTATATACCTTAAATAAGATATTCACCAAAGGTATGCTTCCTCCAGTAAAGATATTTGTTGACAGTCCCCTCGCCATCACGGCCACAGATATCTATCGTAAGCACCATCAGCTGGTTAATGAAGAATCTAAAGAATTTTACACCAGCCATGGAGATGAATTTAAATTCAAAGAGCTCTCCTATGTAGAAGAAAAAAGAGAAAGTATTTCCATATCCAATTATCATGAGCCCTGTATTATTATCTCCTCTGCAGGAATGCTGGAAGGCGGGCGTATTCAGGATCATCTATACCACAACATACAGAATTACTATTGTACTATTCTATTTATTGGTTATTGCGCGAAAGGGACTTTAGGGAATCGCTTATTGCGGGGAGATCCAATTGTCCGCTTAAGAAACCGTGACCTGATGGTGTATGCCAGTATTAAGCAAACCGATCTTCTGAGTGGACATGGGGACCATAACGACCTTGTCAATACGGTAAAATCCCAGGATCCTGCAAAATTAAACACGGTGTTCCTTGTTCATGGAGAAGACAAAAGCCTTTCAAGTTTATCTGAAGCATTAGAAGATGAGGGGTACCATGTGATCATTCCCCAGAAGGGACAGACATTTGATTTGTCAGATTAAAAAATTTGTTTTGTAGCAAATACTATACAGTTTTTTCACCGAAGCGGGGAATTTAATTCAATTCTCCAAAATCGACATTAGCAAATCAACATGCTGATAATTAAGCGATTTAGCTAAAATTAACTTAAAATCGCTTTTGGCAGGGTTATTACTTATGGTTAGTCAATCCAGTATATTATTGGATCATTAATATCTAACTATAAAAAAGATGAACTCAAAAATTACAAAATCGGCAATGATATTATCCTTGGTAGGATTATCAACAAGTCTGTTCGCGCAAGACACGCCAGCTGATTCGACATCGCGCTTCTCCAAAAAAGATTTCCGTACCTGGTCAATTGGTTTAAATGGCGGTATGCTTACTCATTATACTCCTTTCAACGGAAGAAGTAATGGAGACTTTAAAACTCCACAGGAATCTTGGGGTTACGGTGGTTACATCAAAAAACAAATTACTCCAGGATTTGGTATTCAGGCAGACTTTTTAGCCGGTAAAGTAAAAGGGATGAGAGCAAATGATCTTGTTGCAGGTTCTTCGGCTCAGGATGCTTCGCACTTTGTAACCCGTATTGACTGGTCTGCAGCTTTGAAAGGTAATTTCACAATTGCCAATTTAAGTATGAATCATAAGCGTAGCGTATTCTCTCCTTATATTACCGCAGGTGCAGGATATATGTCATCAAGTGCAAATGTTGACTTTACCGCATCTAACGCAGCCAGCACTGGTTATGAAGAGAATTGGTTTGTACCTGTAGGTGCAGGTTTTAAAATCGGAGTAGCCAAAGGTTTAAACATTGATTTAGGTTACGATGTAAATTTCATGAAATCTAAAAACTTCGATGGAGTTACGGGAGCAGCCAACGACAGATTTTCTTATGCACACGCCGGGGTAGAGATTGCCTTAGGTAAAAAAGGTACTTCTCAATTGCAAAACTACAGTGCAATCGCTGCTTTACGTGAAGAAAGTGCTGCAGAAAGTGCAGATCTGAGAAGAGCATTATCTACTCAGGAAGAAAATGCAAGAAGAGACAGAGAAGCATTAGTTGCAAAATACAACCAGGAAATGGGTGATGATGATGGTGATGGTGTAGCCAACAAATTTGATAAATGCCCTGGAACTCCAGCTGGAACAGTTGTAGATGGTGCAGGATGTCCATTAGTAGCTCCTAGACAAATCATCAAAGAGAAAGTAATTGTAACCGAGGCTGACCGTAAAGTAGTAAGCGAAGCGATCAAAAACCTTGAATTTGATTTGGGTAAAGCAACCATCAGAGCAAAATCTTACCCTACATTAAATAAAGTTGCGGCTTTATTAGTAGAGAAAAACTTTAGCCTGAAACTTGCTGGTCACACAGACAACACAGGTTCAATGGCAACTAACATGCGCTTATCTAAAGAAAGAGCAGAAGCCATCAGAACTTATTTGGTAGCTCAGGGTGCAAATGCATCCAGAATTGAAGCAACAGGATATGGTCCAACCCAACCAATTGCAACAAACAAAACTGCTGCAGGTCGTCAGAAAAACAGAAGGGTTGAATTCACTTTATATTAATCCTCAATGTTTTGAATAAAAAAGAGAGGCTGGTTCTTTTGAACCAGCCTCTCTTTTTTATAATCAAACCTTTTTTAACCTTCAGAATCCAGCTCGAAGTATTTACTCGCTATTTTGCTAAAAGATTCCCTTGTTAAAGGCTTATGCATAAAAGTTACAATCTCATTGTCTTTTGCTGCCAGTTCCTCATCATCCGGATTTAAAGAAGTGGTTAGCATAATCACCACTATTTTTGCCCGCTTATAAAGATCAAGTTTTTTATATTCCTTCATAAATTCCCAGCCGTTCATACCAGGCATATTGATATCAAGAAATATAATACCAGGTTTAATCTCGGCCTGGTTCTCTTTGTCCTCATACATAAGCTTCAAATACTCCAAAGCTTCAAAAGCCGAAGAAATCGTCTTCACATCAACATCAATATTTGAGGTTTGTACTATTTTACGGTGCAGAAAGTTTGTCGACATCTCATCATCCACCAGTAAAACACGGTCCAAATCCTTATATTTTTTCATTAGCATATATTTTTCTTTTAACGGCCATGAAGCTATCATGAGTTTTTATTGTTGATTAAAGCAAGTTTAAAGTAAAATGGAAAGAGCTCCCATTTCCTGGAGAAGATTCCACAGAAATTTTTCCACCATGCAGCTCAATAATCTTTTTGCAATGCGCTAACCCTATCCCATTTCCTTCATAATCTGTTCTGTTGTGAAGGCGTTGAAAAATTACAAATATTCTTTCCTTAAAACGATCTTCAATCCCAATTCCATTATCTGTTACCGAAAACTGCCACCCTTGCCTGGTAGGCTGTGCAGAAATCCGAATTACCGGAGAAACATCTTTTTTTCGGAATTTAAGTGAATTACTGATCAAATTCTGAAAGAGCAGTCTCAATTCTGTTGCAAACCCCTTAACCACAGGCAAATTCCTATAAACTATCTTTGCCCCACAGGGCTCAATAATAGAAAAAAGATCAATTTTCACCTCCTCAATTAATGCATTACAATCTACCATTCCCACTTCCTTTTTCTTGCCCAAACGAGCATAATCAAGTAGGCCTTTAATCAGACTTCTCATCCGCTCAGTAGACTGAGCAATAAAACTAAGGTACATTTCACCAGTAGGATCAATTGCACCGGAATACTCTTCCTTCAGCAAATCAATAAAGCTGCTTACAGTCAGCAAAGGCTCCTGAAGATCGTGGGAAGCGATATAAACAAATTGTTCCAGTTCTTTATTCTGGATTTCCAATTTTTGCATATATTTTTCAATTGCAGATTGCGCATTGAATTTTTCTGTGAGGTCTCTTGTTATTTTAGAAAAACCAATCAATTCCTCATGATCATTGTAGAGCGCAGTAATCCGAATACTTCCCCAAAAACGGAGACCATTTTTACAAACTCTCCAGCCTTCGTCTAGCGCTTTGCCATTTCTGATGGCTTCGTTGATCAACTTCTCGGGTTTCTGATTAATGATATCTTCCTGGGTATAAAAAATCCTAAAATTTTTACCCAGAACTTCATTTGAGGTATAACCCTTGATTTTTTCAGCACCCGCATTCCAGCTGTCAATGTTTCCTTCTCTGTCCAAAAAAATGATGGCATAGTCATCTATGTCCTCAAACATTTTGGCAATATGAAATGAGTCTGCAGCAGGATGCATTTTAGGATTAATTATAATTAAGTGTTGTAATAAGCTTTTCAAATTCCAAGCCAATCAAAACTTAACTACATTTAATCCCCAGTCCTCATATCTATCCGGCCACACAGAGAAAAAAAATCCCATTTTTACCCAAATTGGGGTATTAACTAAACGGCTACTATTCGCACTGCCATACCGTATCAAGGAACCAATGCCGGGAATCGAAGAAATGATTAACGGGCTTGAACCCAGAATTAAAAGCCATGGATTCAGTCTCCTCTACACTGTATTTCTGAGAGATTTCCATAGAAATATATTCATCTTTTTCAAAAGTAAACACCTTCCCTTCAATACAAACTTCCTGTTTGGCAAGGCTAATCAGATAGCTTCTGCAGGCCCCTGTTGCAGGGTCATAAGAGGGATAATGATCAAATTGCTCTAACACAAAATTACCCCCTAACTCCCGGTTGATCCGGTTAAGCAAATTTAGGTTAAAGGCCCTGGTAAAGCCCTGAGCATCATTATAGGCTTTTCTGATCACGTCAGGATGTTTTTTTAAATCAAAGCCTATCATTAACACATCACCTTTTTGTAAATAAGACCTCAGTTCTCTGCAAAAGTCAAGCGCAGCATTTGTTTCAAAATTTCCTATAGTCCCTCCTAAAAAAAGAATAACTTTTCTTTTGGGAGAAATCTGACTGGCGTGGGTAAGCATTTCAAAATACTCTCCATTCAGGCCCTTCACCTTTAAGCCAGGTATTTCCTCGGGTAATTGTTTTTCCAGATGCCCAATCATATCTGCCGAAATATCAATAGGCATGTAAGTAAAATCAAACTTTTTCCTAAGCATTTCCTTTAACAAATAACTGGATTTAGTCGCATCTCCTGCCCCCATTTCAATCAGATCAAAGGTATCAAAGCCATTTTTTAGCACCCTAGCTAACTCTGTTGTCTTATGCTGAAAAATCTCCAGTTCACAATTGGTTGGATAGTATTCTTCACAATTCATAATTTGCTGAAAAATCCCATCTCCAGTATGATCATAGAAATATTTAGAATTTAATCGTTTGGGCGTCTCTCCAAGATCCTGGAGTACATCTTTTAAAAACTGCTTCATACAGATTACTTTACGAGCCTGATGCCACTAAACATCCAGCGCAAATGAGGGTGAAAAAAATTACGATAAGTTTTCCGACTGTGCGAATTTGAAGTTGCAACGGAAGCCCCCCTCAGTACTTTCTGGTTCACCATAAACTTACCATTGTATTCGCCTAAAGCTCCTGGAGCTTTTGAAAAACCCGGATAAGGCAAATACGCACTTTCGGTCCACTCCCAAAGTTGCCCCCATTTCAATTGATCTGCAGCCGCTTCCCACTCAAATTCTGTTGGTAATCGCATTCCCTTCCACTGAGCAAAAGCCGCTGCCTCATAAAAACTCACATGGCACACAGGCTCCTCGGGTTTTAAACGATTCAGGCCTGATAAACCATAGCGATACCATGCACCATCAATCAAATGCCAATACAAAGGCGCAGAGATATTGTTATTGTTAACCCAGTCCCAACCTTCTGCATGCCAGAAACTAAAATCCCGGTATCCGCCCTGATCTACAAACTCTTCATATTCCGAATTTGTTACCAGTTCAGTAGACAAAGAAACTGCCTGAAGATAAACCTTGTGGGCATTCAGCTCATTATCAAAACAAAAGTCATTACCCTTATAACCAATCTCATATATACCCTCTTCTATATCTGCCATTATTGATTTGGCAGCTAAAAATTCCTGTTCAATATTCTCCCTACGGTAAGGCGGAAATAACGGATTATGCCCTAAAATATATTTGATGTCATACCATAACAATTCCTGATGCTGCTGCTCATGATTTAGACCAAGCAAAATCAGCTCCTTTAAATGATCGCTTTCTGGTTCTCGGGAGAGAAAGTGCGACATCGCCTCATCCACATAAGCACGATATTTGTACACCTCATCCACTGTAGGACGGCTTAAATTACCCCGATCGGTTCTGATCACCCGTGCTCCAATCGCCTCATAGTAACTATTAAACACATAATTAAAATCCGGATTATAGACCTGGTAACCCGTAAAAAAAGGCATCAGGATAAAGGTTTCAAAAAACCAGGTTGTATGGCCAAGGTGCCATTTAGGCGGGCTAACGTCTACAACCGGCTGCACCACATAATCTTCCTTTTCAAGATCGGAACAGATACTGGTGGTCATGGCCCTTACGGCCAGATACTGTTTCAAAAATGACATATCAATTCTCGTTTAAATGATGAACCAAGTCCGTTATGCTTTTAATATTCAAATTGGCCGCCTGTTTTCGTCTCATCATTAAAGCATAACTATTATTAAAGCCAATAGGTTTTAACCAAGTGAGATTAAATTGATGGTTGAACTCTTTTTTCACATAATTAAACACAGCATCCTTATCTTTTGGGATCCCATTGAGCACAGATGGAGAAGGATGTAAGATCACCAGTAAACCTGTTCCTGTATACTCAGGATAAAGGTCTATCTGATCGTTCTTAAGTGCATCAAAACAAATCTGAGTGCCCCCAAGTCCTGTTTTGGTTTCCACATCCAGATGGGAATACCCTCTAATCAGCATTTTATACATTTGGGCCAAAATATACTGTTCTCCAAATACCTTTGACCCTATTCTGATTATCCCTTTCCCCCCGGGTAAAGCGGGCTGCAGCAAATGATGAGCAGACAGGAAATCTGAAGCGACTTTCTCCGGGCTTTGTTTCAATTTATCCACATCATAATTCAACCTGGTCATCTCTTCATCATTCAGCAGACCCGACAGCTTATTTAAAACCATTTCCAACTCAGGATACTTTTTTAATACAGCCTGCCGGACAACAGGCGCAGCATAATAGGGAGGAAAAATATGTTGATCATCTTTAAGAGTTACCAGATCAAATGCCTTTAACCTTCCATCTGTACTGTAGCCATCAATTACATCCAGTTTTCCTTCATATGCAGCCTTATATTTTACTGCATCACTGATCACTACAGTTTCAATTTTCAATTTATATACCTCCTTTAAACCTATATATCCATCCTGGCGGCCCATAAATTCAGGCGTAAAGCCTGCCAGCATCCGACCACCTATTTTAGAGGGCAAAAAATAAAAAGAGCACAATAAAACAAACAAAAAAGGCAAAATAAGATAAACCATTCTCACCCGCTTTAAACTTAATTGCTGTACACGTGACAGCAAAAAATCCAGCATAACAGCAAGTAAAGCCGCGGGAATAGCACCTGCCAGGATCATATTTGAATTATTCAATGCAATCCCACCGAAAATAAACTCACCCAGCCCGCCCGCAGCGATATATGCAGCTAAAGTAGCCACCCCTACATTAATTACAGTAGCCGTCCTTATACCCGCCATCAGCACAGGAAAAGCAAGTGGTAGTTCCACTTTAATTAAAATCTGCCAATTGCTCATTCCCATTCCTTTAGCTGCATCTACCACAACCGGATCTACACCCGTAATTCCTGTATAGGTATTTCTGATCACTGGCAGCAGCGCATATAAAAACAAGGCCAGAATTGCAGGTTTTGGACCAATTCCCAAAAAAGGGATCATAATCCCCAATAGAGCAATACTTGGAATGGTTTGGAGAATTCCGGCAAATCCAAGTACCGGACCAGAAAACCTCCTTCTCCTGGCAATCCAAATACCCAAGGGCACAGCTATAGCAATAGCAAATACCATAGACAATAGAGTCAAACTGATATGTGTTAGCGTCTGACTAAACAGCTTTCCAGACTGCTGCACCATAAATTGTCCTAAACTTTGAGATTCCTCCATCGCTTTATCCCTCCAAAGTAAATAAGATTTCCTTTAATTTACCCAGCTCCAGCTGCTCCAGCAACTCCCAAGCCGTATGCCCACCCATTTTTAAAAATTTCAATTCGAGAAGTAATTTGTGCTCCTTCAAAAAAGATGCTACAAATGCACTTTGGGGTTTAAACAGCAACTCTTCTGGTGTTCCATACTGCATCACCTTGCCCTTATCCATCAAACAAATTTTGTCGCCCATTTCAAATGCTTCCTGTATATCATGTGTAACCAGAATGATGGTTTTTTTAGCCAATTCATCCAGCTCGGTAAATTCCCTCCGTATATCCGCCCGGGTAATATTATCCAAAGCACCGAATGGTTCATCCATGAGTAATATCGGAGGATCTGCCATGAGTGCCCTTGCAAGTCCTACCCGTTGCTGCTGTCCACCACTCAAAGCCGATGGATATTGTTTTCCCAATGTACTGTCCAGCTTCAATTTATCCAGCAATTCCATACTCCTGTTCCTGATCTTTTCTTTATCCCATTCCAACAATTTAGGTACAACAGACATGTTTTCTAAAACCGTATAATGAGGAAACAGGCCATGATTTTGCAGTACATACCCTATACGTCTTCGCAACAGCTCTGGCTGCTGTCCACCTACATTTTCCTGATCAATATAAACTGAACCACCATCGGGTTCAATGAGCCGGTTTATCATGCGCAAAGTGGTCGTTTTACCGCATCCGCTGGTCCCTAAAAGAACCATTGTCTCCCCCACACCAACTTCAAAACTGATTTGGTCAACAGCCAATTTACCATCAAATTTCTTACTCAGGTTTTCAACTTTAATCATCTAGCGACATAAAAAGGTTATTCAAAGATTCTGCATATAAGGGATGAGCAAAGATCATTTTCCTGATTTGGTCATAGGTAATCTTACCCACCATAGCCATCTGTAAGATAGACATAATTTCGCCACCCTGTTCACCAATTACTGCAGCGCCAAGCAGTAATTTCGTCTTTTTATCTGCAATCGCTTTCATGAAACCTCTGGTTTCGTCATTTTCCAGCGCCCGGGCTACATTTCTCATTGGAATTTTAGCAACAACAATATCCAGACCCAATTCTTTTGCCTGCAGCTCATTAAGACCTACTCTGCCCAACTGAGGATCTGTAAACATACAATAAGGTAATAGTCGTCCTTTAATTCCTTTTTTCTCTCCATGCAATAAAAGATCGATCAAGATCAGATGATCATTATAGGCAATATGCGTAAATGCAGGACCACCCTTTACATCTCCAAGTGCATATACCCCCTTTACTGCGGTTTCCAAATGGTCATTGACCTTGATGTATCCCCGGTCGTCGCGAACTATACCCGTATTTTCTAATCCAAGCATCCTGGTCTGCGGATCCCTGCCAGAAGCTATTAATACATGACTGCACAACTGCGTTGCCTCTTGTCCATCAGTTAAAGTACTCACTCGAATTCTGGTTTCGCCATAATTTTCGAATCTGATAGCCTTGGTCTCTAACAATACTTTTATTCCCTCTTCCTGAAAAACAGTACTCATCTCCCTGCAAACATCTTCATCTTCATGCGGCAGCAAACGATCGCCTTGTTCCAGCAGGGTCACTTCTGCACCAAACCGTCTGAACATTTGCCCAAACTCCAGCCCGATATAACCGCCACCGACAATCAACAGATGAGATGGAACCTCCTCTAATTCCATAATAGAGGTAGAAGTAAGGAATTTAATTTCAGAAAGTCCTTCGATTTGAGGAATGAGTGGCAAGGCACCGGTGTTGATAAAGATATGTTTAGCCTCAAAAACATCTGCTCTGTCCGCCTTCATTACCTGTATCTGATGATCAGCTATAAATTTAGCTTCTCCATACACTACACTTAAATTTGGAGTCTTTTCTATGCCACGGACAGCACCCTCCCTAAATAAAGAGACCAGATGGTTTTTCCGCTGCATCACTGTCTTAAAGTTTAATCTGTAGGCAGGAATATCAACACCCAGATCTTTGCTTTTTCCAGCCAGATAAGCCATCCTGGCAGAAGCAACCATCGTTTTTGTTGGTGTACACCCATCATTGATACAGGTTCCACCTATCCATCTCTTTTCGATCAGAACTGTTCTCCAGCCTGCAGCAGCCAGCTTTTTGGCCAATGGTACGCCAGCCTGTCCTGCACCAATTACAATTGCGTCAAATGATTTCATGAACATATAACAACGTTCACATCAAATTGTCAGCATTTTTTTTTTTAAAAACCTCTAATTACAACATTAAAGATACATGTGCTTTTTTACGGCCCTCTTCTAAATCCAGGAAGATAGAATCCGCAACAGAAAGCTTCTCATGCTGTGTTTGATCCTGCTGAATAGCATAGCAAATCAAACCTGCGGCTTTAGCTGCCCTTAAACCATTTATCGTATCCTCAAAAGCAATACACTCGTCTTTCTCAACACAAAGCTTAGATACACATAGATTATACCCTTCCGGATCAGGTTTGGAGTTGATTACATCCGTTCTGGTCACCATCACATCAAAAAATTCGGCCAGGTTGTTTCTCTTAAAAATTAAATCTACCTCAAACTGTGGACTGGCGGTAACCAATCCCAACTTCAAGCCTTCTTCTTTAAAAAACTGAAGCGTTTCCAGCGCATAAGGCATCAGATTAATCGTCTTGGTCTCCAAACCTACCATACTCATTCGTTCCCTCCAGGCCATCAAATCTGCCAGGGGAACATCAAGCTGGTAACGTTCTTTAATATTTTTGCTGTTTACCGGAAGTGGAAAGCCCGCATAGCCTTTTAACCAATCCGCATAAGTCATTTCGTACGAAAATGTTTTTAGAATTTCATTCCAGCATTCGAAATGAAAATATTCTGAATCAATCAATGTACCGTCAAGATCGAACAATACAGCTTTAAGTTTCGGCATACAAGGGTTTTATTTTATAAAATTAGCAAATTAAATCTGATTCGGTTTCTTTAGCGGAAGCGAAAAACAAAAAGTAGACCCTTGTCCCTCCGCACTGTTCACCCATAGCTTACCACCTTCCCGTTTAATAATTTCCGCAGAAATAAACAGACCCAGGCCCAAACCGGGGAAGGTATGTTGCAAATGCCCGGTGACTCTGTAAAACTGTTCAAATACTTTCTCCAGTTTATCTTCAGGGATACCAATTCCCTTATCTTCTACGCATACCACAATTTCATCATCCTTGATTTCGCTGGATACATTAATCACACATTCTGCAGGTGAATATTTAATGGCATTAGAAATCAAATTGGTCACCACCTGCCCTATCCGCTCCTCATCACCAGTAATGACACCCACTTCTTTAAAATGCTCCCTAATGACATGTTTATCTGTTGTACGCTGTAATTCTTCAATCACAAACCTCAGCATCCCGTTAAAATCAAAATCCGAAGAGTTAAATTCAAGCCGGCCGGAATTCATCTTCGTTACGTCCAGCAAATCGCCAATAAGATTGGTTAAACGCTTCAACTGAGCATCCATCTTCATCATCATCTCAGCCTCCTTCACATCCCCTTTTTGTAATAGAATTTTCTGCATAACCTGGGTATAAGCCTTCAAACTCGTTACCGGGGTTTTCAGTTCATGACTTGCAATAGCCAAAAAATCATCTTTCTGCCGCTGCAGGTTCTTCTGCTCTTCTAAAGCTGCCTGAAGCCGCTTATTGATGGAAAGCAATTCTTTTTCTGTATTCTTTTTATCAGTAATATCCAGTACAGTTCCAATATTTCTCACTGCTCTTCCATCTCCATCATAGTATATTTTACCTTCCACTCTTATCCAGCGAACGGATTGGTCGGGCCAGATCACCCTTACTTCATAAAAAAGCTGTCCGGTTTCAATGGCCCTTCTGTGTGCATCAATTCTGATCGCTTTATCATCGGCATGAATTACCGCAGCAAATTGCGCTCTGCTAGCCTTTGCTTCGAAACCAAAAATCGTATTGAAACGATCCGAAGTAGACATCTTACTGGTAAACAAATTCATATCAAAAGTGCCTAACTTCACCGCATCCGCCGCGAGCCGGGCCCTTTCTTCGGCATCTTCCAGCAGAGAACGGGCTTTGGTTTCTTCAGTAATGTCTTGCAGAATCCCGTTAAACCTGGTAGGACGATTGTCTTCATCAAAAAGAGCCTTTCCTCTGGCCAGCACAATTCGTTCTTTACCAGATAATGGACTGATAATGGTATAAGAAATATTATAAAGACCTCCTGAAGAAAAGTGTAAAGCATTTTGAATAGCATCACTCACCTTTTGCCTGTCTTTTGCCGCAATTACACCAATTGCATCTGCCAGATCAATATCTTCGCCGTTCCCACCCAGTCCAAACCATTCTCTTAGCCTCTGGTTTCCGCTAAATTTAAACGTTTTTATATTGAGGTCCCATGTGGCCAGTTCAGCCGCATTCACAGCAAACTCCAGCTCAGTCCTGCTCTCATTGAGTGCTTTTAAAACGCCTTCCTCATCAAAATTCTTGTGGATATCTGCTAGATCATTCATTGTATATCAGAATTATTTAATCAGAGTAACGATTAAAATTAAAACTTATTTACCGAAATGAGGAAAAAGATCTGATATCTTGTTAAAAAGAAAGCAAAGTTAAGAACAATTCATTTTTATAAAAAGTAAAGAAAATTCCGGATAAATGATAGCAATCATACCTTCAGAATGACTTTAGTCATGGCATAATAAAGTAATTTTCCCCATCTTTAACTAAGAAAAATAATCATGAACAACACTACATATAGCACCGCTGAAGAAGCCGTTAAAATCATACAGTCCGGAAGTCGGGTATTTATTCACGGTAGTGCAGCAACCCCTGTACACCTGGTCAAAGCACTGCAGCAAAGGCATCAGGAACTTAAAAGGGTAGAGCTAGTCAGTATAACCACCTTAGGAGATGCTGATTTTAACGATTCCAGCTATAAAGAAAGTTTCTTCTTTAATTCCCTGTTTGTATCCGCAATTACACGTGCCATTGTGAACAGTTCTCATGGAGATTACGTACCGGTTTTTCTAAGCCAGATTCCTAAACTCTTTAGAGAGGGATTTTTACCCATTGATGTAGCATTGGTACAGGTTTCGCCACCAGATGTACATGGATACTGCTCCCTTGGAACTTCAGTAGATATTGCACGCGCCGCAGTAGATACCGCCAAACATGTTATTGCACAAGTAAACCCCAATATGCCGCGGACACACGGGGATGGATTTATACATATCAACAAGATCCATACACTGGTTTGGCATGAATCGTTCTTACCTGAAGTAGATTATTCCACAAAAACTACTGAAGCCATGGTCACCATCGGTCATCATATTGCTTCTTTGGTAGAAGATGGAGCAACCTTACAGCTGGGTATAGGAGGCATTCCAGATCAGGTGCTAAAAAATCTTAGCGGACACAAAAACCTTGGTATTCATACAGAAATGCTTTCTGATGGTGTAATTCCGTTAATTCAGAGTGGTGTAATCAACAACAGCCTAAAAAAGATCAACAGAGGTAAGTCCATTACAGGTTTCATGATTGGCACCAAAAAACTATATGATTTTGTAAATGACAACCCGAGCATTCGCGTAATGGATATCTCTTATGCCAACGACACCAGTATTATTCGTCAAAACCCGAAAGTTACTGCCATCAATTCCGCTATAGAGCTGGACCTGACCGGTCAGGTGTGTGCAGATTCCATGGGTACTTACCAATATTCGGGTATTGGCGGACAGATGGACTTTATACATGGTGCTTCCCTGTCACAAGGCGGAAAACCCATCATAGCCCTTCCTTCAGTTACCTCCAAAGGCATTTCCCGGATCGTACCCTTTTTAAAAGAAGGCGCAGGTGTGGTGACCACAAGAGGCCACGTAAACTGGGTGGTCACAGAGTACGGGAAGGTGAACCTTTTTGGCCTCAGTTTAAAACAAAGAGCCAGGGCGCTCATCAATCTGGCCCACCCTATGCACCAGGAAACACTCGAAAAAGCCTACCACGACCGATTTTAATTAACCCGGTCCAAAGGCTTTCTTTGATGACCGGCAGCCGTTTTGTATTGACTTGGCGATTGTCCGGTTACCGATTTAAATTGAGTAGATAAATGGGCACTACTGCTATAGCCCATTTTAAAAGCGATCTCATTCAAGTTCAGTTCCCCATACTGGATCAGTTCCTTCACTTTCTCAATCTTCTGCTGAATGATATACTTTTCTATCGTAATTCCCTCTGTATCAGAAAACAATCTACTCAGATAAGTATACTCTTTGTGGAGCTGCTCCGCTATCAGGGTCATCAGACTTTGATGAACCGAATTCAGATCAGAATAATGGACCAGTTCAATCACTTTCGTTTTGATTTGCTCTACCAACTGGTCTTTTTGTTTATCAATCAATTCAAAGCCCAATACCTGCAAAGCAGATGCAATAGTTTGCACCTGCTCTTCTGTGGGTTCATGGTCAATATCCACCTTACCCAAACTAATGTCCTTTACCTTAAAATTTAAGTTTTCCAACTGCTGACGAACAATCAGTATACAGCGGTCACAAACCATATTTTTAATGTGTAACAGCATATTTAGATTTTTTCTGCTTTAAAGCCTGCTTTATCCAGTATATTAATCACCTCCGGAGCACTCGCACTTCCTTCAACAGTCAATACTTTATCTGCACTATCTACATCTACTTTCCAGGATTGGACAGTATTGAGATCATTTAAAAAAGGGGTTACAGTTGCTATACAACCACCACATTTTATATTGGTTTTGAATTTTAATGTTTCCATATTTTATAAAGTTAATGATTAATTCAATTTTGCTAGTTTTAAACGTATACTATTACTCACCACAGACACAGAACTGAGCGCCATAGCTGCACCAGCAATCATCGGGTTCAGTAAAAAGCCATTTACAGGGAACAATACACCAGCTGCAAGCGGGATACCAATCACATTGTAAATAAAAGCCCAGAATAAATTCTGCCTGATGGTTTTAACCGTCTGCTTTGACAAACGTAATGCTTTAGGTATTTGCTGTAAGTCTGAGGAAATCAATGTCATTTTTGCTACATCTATAGCAATATCAGAACCTTTTCCCATAGCAATAGAGACATCTGCCTGGGCGAGGGCCTGGCTATCATTGATACCGTCTCCCACCATAGCCACCACTTTACCTTCTTTCTGCAATTGTTGTACAAATGCTGCTTTTTCCGAAGGCAATACCTCCGCTTGATAGTGGGAAATACCTGCCTGTGCGGCTACTGCAGATGCCGTTAGTTGGTTATCTCCAGTAAGCATATAAACCGTAATGCCCTGATCCTGCAAAGTCTTCACCGCAGCTGCAGAACCTGCCTTAATCTGGTCTGCAATAGAGATAACTGCATGTACCTTGCCCGCCCCACCAAAATATATAATCGTCTGAGGCCCGCTGCCTAATTCCTTGATTTTTTGAGACAAGTCATAAGGTAATTCAAGTTTAAATTCAGTTAAAAGACGATGGCTTCCTGCAAAATAATTCTCTCGGCCAAATATGCCTTGTACACCTTTTCCTGTCAGGCTCTCAAAACCAGACAAATCAATATCACCCTGCACCTGCTGATTCAGATAGCGCACAACTGCCTCAGCCAGAGGATGCTCAGATTGTTTTTCTAAAGCCAGGAAGATCCGTTCCAGTTCCATCTTGTTATTCAAAGCTTCAGCCGACCAGACCAACCCTGTAACTTCGGGCTTACCCTCAGTAATGGTACCCGTTTTATCCAGTAAAATTGCATTTACTTTGTAAGCCGACTCCAGGGCCTCTGCATCTTTAATGAGGATTCCATTTTCAGCACCTTTACCAATCCCCACCATGATAGCTGTTGGCGTGGCTAAACCAAGGGCACACGGACAAGCAATGACCAGTACAGTAACCATAGCCATTAAGCCATGGGTAAAACCTGTAGCGCCACCAAAAATCATCCAGGCGCCAAGCGTAAGTATCGCGATAAAAATGACCACAGGAACAAATATACCTGCAATCCGGTCAACCAACTTCTGCACCGGCGCTTTAGAACCTTGTGCATCCTGTACCAGTTTAATAATTTGGGCCAGCATGGTCTCTTCACCTACCTTTTCCGCCTGAAACAGAAAACTCCCTTTCTGGTTAATAGTTCCTGCGAATACCTTTGCTCCTGTTTCTTTCAATACCGCAACAGGCTCTCCTGTAATCATGCTTTCATCTACATAAGAACTCCCATCATAGAGCACGCCGTCAACCGGAATTTTTTCTCCAGGGCGCACCCTAAGTTTATCCTCTTGACGGACCTGAGCCACAGGCACTTCCTGCTCACCTGCCTCCGTAATCAAATGAACTGTTTTAGGCTGTAAACCAATTAGTTTCTTAATCGCAGTTGAAGTATTAGATTTAGCATTTTCCTCCAATAATTTACCCAGCATGATAAACACGATTACTACCGCAGCAGCTTCAAAATAAACATGTGGGTGCAGCCCTCGGGAATGCCAAAAATCAGGATAAAAAGTATTGAATACACTAAATAGCCAGGCAATACCCGTACTTAAAGCTACCAAAGTATCCATATTCGCCATTCCGTGTTTGGCTTGCTTCCAGGCATTGACAAAGAAGTTTTTGCCAAACACAAAAAGAACAGGTGTCGACAGTACCAGCATCATATAATTAGCATACGGCATATCCATCAGAAACATACCAATAATGACCACGGGTAATGCCAGTACAGCCGCAGCAATTGTTCGTTTTTTTAAAGCGCTATAGTTTTCAGACTGCAAGGCCTCCTGCTTCTCTTTTGCGCCCTCCACATCCAGGATAAGATCATAACCTACAGACTGCACGGCGGTTTTAAATGCTTCAGGTTCGGTTTCCTGTGGATAATAATTTACCTTAACCTGTTGCGTAGCATAATTGACCTCTGCTCCAGTAACTCCTGGCAATGCCGCGATAATAGACTGTACGCTAACGGCACATCCTGCACAGGTCATACCCAGTACAGGAAGTGATAAAGTTTGTATAGATGCGTGCTCCGACATGATTTTAAATTTTATATCACAAAGATACCACCTCAAAACTGCCCGCACTTACATCCTGTTGCGGTATTTTTATATAATTAGAATAGCTCCTAACGCAGCCATAGAGATAAATAACCATAAAGAGACCCCCTGGAGCAAAGGCCTGAACCCAACTGATTTGATCACTGCCAAAGACAAACCACTCCCAATGAAGAAAAGTGTTAACGTAAGGCCAGCTTTAGAGGCCATCAGCAAATAAGGAGTCCAGGGATGAATCTGTGTAAAATAAGTATTAGCCAGCATGGCCATGACAAATAAACCTATAAAATAAGGGATTTGAATCTTAGCCTTTGCAGTTTTAAAGAGCATTGCTGTACCTAATGCTACAGGAATGATCCATAGAGCCCTGGCCAGTTTAACTGTAGTTGCAATTTGAAGGGCTTCATTTCCATATTTACTTGCCGCTCCTACTACAGAGCTGGTATCATGTATTGCAATAGCACACCACATTCCAAATTGAGTCTGAGAAAGATTAAAAATATGGCCAATTACAGGAAAAATAAATAAAGCCACAGAATTCAATATAAAGACTGTTCCTAAGGCTACAGAAATCTGTTTCTCATTGGCTTTCATTACCGGAGAAAGTGCTGCAATAGCACTTCCGCCGCAAATCGCTGTACCGGCAGAGATGAGAAAAGAGGTTTTGGGATTAATTTTCAGGAGTTTCATGAGCAAATAGCCAAATCCCAGAATACTGGTTATAGAAACAATGGTAAAAAGAAAACCTTCCATCCCTACTTTCATGGCAGTATATACGTTCATACCAAAACCTAATCCCACTACAGAGATCTTAAGCAAAAGCTGCGTAGCTTTCTGATTGAAAACCGGTAAAGGATGGTCCGCAATTTGTGCAAAGAAAATCCCGAGTAGTAAGGCCAATGGTGGAGACATCCAGGGGAGTAAACAGACAATAGCACAGCAGAAATATAGAAATTTCGGAAACGATGGGTGTTGTATAAGCTTCATTTTGTTGTTTTTTATGAAGCAAAATTACCTCAGTAAAGCTTTGGAAGCATATTCCTATAACTGATCAGCCATAACTACAGGTTATGCAGCTGCCTGGAATAGCGCATAAAAATTTCGGCTAAGCCGTCGGCTTTTCCTTTAAGATGAATAAAGTAAAAGTTCCGTTCTATGCTGAGATCCTTTACCTCCACAACCCGCAATACACCTGTTTGCAGTTCTTTCAAAACAGAATGTATCGAGAGAAAAGCCAGTGCACCAGAGTGGACCAGATAGGACTTAATACTTTCAGTACCACCCAATTCCATTTCCACTGGAAGATCGGCAAGCTTAATACCAAGTGTTTTCAGCGCGTGATCTATAACTTCAAGTGTTCCAGAGCCCTGCTCCCTAAGGACGAATGCATATTGTTGTAACTGCGCCGCTTCCAGTTCTCCTTGCTTGGCCAGCGGATGATCTTTACCACAGACCAGTACGATTTCATCTTTAATAAACTCGGTGTACTGGATTTCCTGATTTTTTGATTTTCCTTCTACAATACCGAGTTCAATATCTTTGTCGAGCAGGTATTTTTCAATTTGTTCGGTATTGCCGCTAATCAGCTTAAGCTGAATATCGCTGAATTTCCTCCTGAATTTAGCCAACATGGGCGCAATAACGTATTGCGCGATAGTGGTGCTTGCACCCAGATGCAAACTCCCCTCCTTTTTATGCACCAGAGCATTCATTTCAAAATCAATGGTTCTGTAAATAGCGAACAAAGTCTCCGCATGTTCCAGCAGCAATTGGCCAGCAGCCGTGAGCTGTATGTTATTGCCTTTTCTTTCAAACAGTTTATTCTGGTATTGTTGTTCCAGCTCATGGATATGTTTCGTTACCGCTGGCTGGGTAATAAATAAAGCTGCAGCAGCCTTGGTAAAGCTCAATCTTTTTGCCACTGTATAAAAAACCTCTAACCTGAAATCTGCCATGCGTTTTACGTTGATTCTGACCCAAAAATACGCTTTTTAGAATTCTTTAAGGCTAAATTCACAAAATGGGCGGATCAGTACAATCCCTTCTCCAGGTCCAGCAGCCATTGTTAGTTCCATTATTCTTCTTCTAATGACAAAACTATTATCCTATTTAAGACCGGACAACCGGAAACTTGACAAGTATTTAAATAATACCCATGAAATCATCGCAATAGTGCTATAAAAACACATATTAATTAAATTATCCTCACTTAGAATTCTTAGGTAAAATCAAAGCCATATTAACCGCCTCAGCCAACTGTGCATCAAGATCAGCTGCAGTTAGCAAATTACTCGGAGAAGTAGTCTTTAGTGCAGCGAATCGAGTCACATTTAAATTAGAAGCATCTCTCTTTTCGGATACATGACGGTCTGCCGATCCACTTAATTTCAAATAAGAATCATCTTTAATCACAGTATAAAGATCTTGCGCAACCACCTTAACATCAATTTTTGCCTGATTTTCCGCAAAAACCTGGAGTACAGGAACAGTAAAACAACCACTTGTTTTTACAATAGCATTTTCAGAAGCATCAATCCTCATCAGGTTTTTAACTGTCAGATAAACAAATGACGGCTGGCTACTTTCAGAACGAATGAATAATTTACTTCCGTTTCTTTTTAAATATACTTTAGCCTCTGACTGGCCAGTTTCCACACGAATTTTCTCCTGGTCCCCCTGTCTTAGATAAATGGTTACATTTCCTATTACCCTGATCATTGACGTACCAGACACCACAGAAGCTATGGTTGTTTTTGTATTAGCCTCCTGAGCAGAAGTATTAAACGCAGAAGAAGTTAAAATAACAGCTGTTAAAGCAGTTGCGAATAAGGTTTTGATAGCAGTTTTCATATCTGTATGTTTTAAGTTTTTTTTAATTCTCTTTGTACATAAGACACCCTCAAACCGGGAACGTTTCACCGGTTTTATCGCTATTAGACCAACAGGACTGTAACCATCGACGAACAGTCATATATTCACGACCAGCTCAGCCTTTTCTTGTTGGCTTCCTCTCAAAATCATCCATGACCAAATAATAAAGTGCTTGATATCTGCAATTTGCCAGAGAAAATTTCACCCTGCTGATGAGGCGGCCTCAGAGATCTGCGAGCTTCTTTAGCCCGCCTGATATCGTCTGCCCCGAAGCAGCAACGTGAAATTGTCAATTTTCAAAATTAAAGGAACAACCACGTAGGGGTAAAACCTGAGTTTGTTGTCACACACCAAAAATAGAACAAATGAAATCTTTACTTTACTACAAACAACCACTATCCTTTCGTTTTAAAACCATAGCAAGCGGCATTATAATTTCATTAACCGTGTTTTCACTACAAGCACAAGACCGAAAACGCACCAAGGTACACATTGGGCTGGTCTATCCGGTAAGCAGTAACGGCAGCAAGGCCGGACTGGACACCAATAACCTTTCCCTGAACCTGATTGCCGGACTATCCGCAGCAGAAGAAGGCGTTGCCGTGGCTGGCCTGAGTAATATAGTCCGTGATCACTCCAAAGGTATACTGGTTGCAGGATTCTCCAACCACGTTCGTTATTGTGCTGAGGGCACAACAGTATCGGGCTTTCTGAACTCTTATGGCTCAGGGAAGGGTGTTGCCGTAGCTGGCTTTGCAAATATTTCCGGCGATATGAATGGCCTGCAACTAGCCGGTTTCATGAACAAAGCCGGTAATACCTCTACCCAGATCTCCGGATTTATGAATATAGCAAAAAAGGTTAAAGGTGCCCAGATCTCTGCCTTTATGAACGTAGCCGACAGCTCGGACTATCCAATTGGCTTTTTAAACCTGATTAAAAACGGCGAAAAAAGCATCAGTGCCAGTATAGACGATAACCAAACCTTGCTGCTATCCTTCCGTTCTGGTGGAAAATTCCTCTATGGAATACTGGGTATAGGGTATAATGTTAAAAATGATAAAGAGGTTTATGCCTTTGAGGCCGGTCTGGGTGCACATTTGCTACATTACAATACCTTTCGACTCAATTTGGAGCTGGCTTCAACAGGTCTAACGCGCTTTAAAAGCGAAGGAACCTTTAAATCCTCCATCAGGGTACTTCCAGCCTGGAGAGTCAGTTCCCGTATAGAGCTTTTCGGGGGCCCGTCACTCAACCTGATCAATGCAGATAGTGAAGAAGGAAGGGACATGGTTCACAGTTACATGAGAAGATGGGACAGCAGCAACAGCAGCCGGTTTACCGGGCTTTACCTCGGTTACATCGCTGGAGTACAAGTCTTATTCTAGTAGCTGGTCCGGATTTTCCAAATAAACCTAGAGATCTTATGTTATCAAGAGCAGAAAAAAAAGAGAAGAAAGTCATTAGATTTACATCAGTGTGCACAGGATATCTGCTGATGAAACTCATCTTGTTCTGTACAGTAAACAGAGACAAGCTCTACAGAAAAAAACGGACCTTACAAAACAGGAATGCCTGGGAGGAGATCATCAAGATTATTGGTCTAACACTTTTGATGTGCACTTCCATAGTTGAACAAGCCTATCCAAAAGAACTCCGAAAATCTATAATAGAAACTGATGCCTGCACAATTATCTACGAATTGAATTATAATGCAGATGGTACCCTATGTAGTAAGGAACCGGTAAAGAGCAGCCTCACCAGGTATTCCGACACCGGTAAAAGAAGAGCGCTAAGTCCCGCGGAAAGAAAATACGCCTATGGGCTATTGACCCGGCCAATTGGAAATGATGAATATGAAATCCGCTTGATCGCCTATAAACAATTACCCCTGTATTTAAAAAAATCAGTAACAGATCACCAGTACAGAATTTATATAAAGGACCAAGGCCAAGACCATCTGTTAAAAAGGGTTTTTGTGAGTATGGATGAACACTTTCGCTGGTTTCCGATGATTCGTTACATAGACCTGATACCCATTCAAAACAGCAATGGAAAAGAAATTTTACAAAGGATTAATATATAAAAACCAGGTTCAAAGATACCACAGTACAAATTGCTGCAGCAATGAAATTCTGATATCTTTGAACAACAATTAAAAAAGTGGAATTAACTAAAAGCACCAGCCGGCCGGCCCCTAGTCTGTATGATGACCAGGCCTTTGAAAAGTTATTCAAAGACCATTACAAAGCCCTGCATGTTTATGTCAATACGATGATCAGAGACGATGAAATGGCAGAAGAAATTGTACAGAACATGTTTATGAGGTTTTGGGAGAAACGTGAATTGCTAAATATTGACCTTTCTGTAAAAGCATATTTGTACAAATGCGTATACAACGATACCCTGAATTACCTGAAACACCAGAAGGTCAAAGCCCGTTACCAGGAACATGCGGCTTTCAGCCTGAACTATAGTGAACCTGCCTCGCATAAGGCAGAATTGAATGAGCTGGAATGGAAGCTTCAGGAAGCGCTGAAAGACCTGCCTGAACAATGCAGGACTATTTTCCAAATGAGCCGTTTTGAGGAACTAAAATACAGGGAAATTGCAGAACAGCTTGGACTGTCTATTAAGACAATCGAAAACCAAATGGGAAAAGCCTTAAGGATCTTAAGGTTGAAATTAGTAGATTTTTTAGCCCTTATTTTAATAGGGATCATATTTTATAAAGATTTTTTGAATTAGGATGAGCACGACGGACGAACTTTTAGTAAAGTTTTTATTAAACGAAACCAGCACCGAAGAAAACACCGAGGTGCAGCAGTGGATAGATCAAGATCCAGCTAACAAATCGTATTTTGAGCATTTTTCCAGAATCTGGGAAACCAGTAAAAGATTGGAACGGACAAGCACGGTAGATGAGGAAGCAGCATGGTTGAAGTTTAAGGTGAAAACAACAGCAAACAAACCTGAAACTAAGGTAATCCCCTTAAAACAGAAAAACTATGCATGGCTGAAAATTGCCGCTGTTTTTCTACTGGCCGCTGGTGCCTGGGGTGCCTGGAGCCTATTTGGTGAGGGATCTTATGTACGTGTAGAAGCAGGCCAGCAAGTCCTGGTCAAAACTTTGCCGGATGGTTCTGTGCTTACCCTGAACAAACGCTCTGTATTGAGTTTTGTCGGCAACTTTAAAGAGCACCGCAGTATTCATTTGCAACAAGGTGATGTATTTTTCAGTGTTACCCCAAATAAGAAAAAACCTTTCATTATAGAAGCCCATAAGGTAGCTATAAAAGTAGTAGGCACCTCATTTAATGTAAAACATTCGGGCAAACAAACCGAAGTTATCGTAGAAACAGGTATCGTTAAGGTAAGTTATAAAAATGAGCAGGTAGAACTACATCCGGGAGAAAAAGTGAGCATATCCGAAGAAAATGATGCCCTGACCAAACAGCAAAACACTGATCAGCTGTACAATTATTACCGCAGCAGATTGTTTGTCCTGCAAAATACATCACTCTCTTCTGCTGCGACAACGTTGAACGATGCCTATCAGGCTAATGTGGTTATTGAAGACCCAAAAGTTCAACAACTAACACTAAGTACCACGTTAAAACTGGACAATTCACTGGATTATAATTTAGGGATCATTTGCAAATCTTTAAATCTTAAAACAACAAGCAGTCAGGGCAAGATCCTGTTGTCCAACCGCTAATGATGAAAGGAAAATTAACCGCAATCCTGATGCTCTCCCTGATCATCTGTAAAGTACAGGCCCAACAGCCCACAGTTGGAGGGAATTTATCCCGAAGGGTAAACATACATGTGGAAAGGGAAAGTATCGGATCTATTTTAAACCGGATCAGTACCTCTTCCAACTTTTACTTTTCTTACCAGGGCACCCTGTTCAAAACAGATAGCCTGGTCAATCTTTCGGCACAAAACCTTCCGGTAAGAGAGGTCTTGGACAGGCTGTTCAATGGAAAAATAGATTATAGAGAAGAAGGTCAGTATATCATTCTCCGTTCTGCAGCATTGCACCTGACCATAGAACCCGACAACATCACCACTGCAGAGAAACTTTACCTGATCAGCGGTTATGTAATGGATACCAAAACAGGATTGAAAATAAAACAGGCCAGTGTATATGAGAAAAGGCTACTGCAATCTACGCTTACCGACAACGAAGGTTATTTCAAGCTTCGTTTCCGTGGAGATTACAATGAAGTAATTTTGACAGCCAGCAAAGAAAGTTACCGGGACACAACCCTGGTTTTTCTTTCCAATATCACCATCAAACCTGAGGGATATACTGATGATACCGATCCAGCTACGGGTAAAAGAAGAAAAGGCGGACCAAATAACAACCTGGTGGAACGTATAGGTATAGGCCGGTTTTTAGTTTCATCAAAACAAAGAATCCAAAGTATGAACATACCGGATTTTATTGCCAACAGTCCGTTCCAGGTGTCTATTACCCCAGGTTTAAGCTCACACGGCATGATGAGTTCCCAAATCATAAACAAAGCCTCTTTAAACTTGTTCGGCGGGTATACCGCTGGTCTGAATGGATTTGAAGCTGCAGGTTTGTTCAATATGAACAAAGGAGATGCACGATACCTTCAGATTGCAGGTCTATTTAATGTAGTTGGGGGCAGTTCAAGTGGCTTACAAGCCGCAGGCATATTAAATACCGTAATTGGAGACAGTAAAGGCTTACAAATGGCAGGTATTATGAACGAAGTGAGCGGAAACAGCAAGACTCTGCAGGCTGCAGGGATATTCAACCACGTTCGCAAAAACGCAGTTGGGTTTCAGATGGCCGGAATTATGAACCTTGTTAATGGGGACATGAGTGGTTTTCAAGCCGCGGGACTACTAAATCTTACTTCGCAGCAAGTAAATGGCGTCCAGCTGTCTGGTTTGATCAATTATACCAAACGACTAAAGGGTGTACAAATAGGCTTGATTAATATTGCCGATCAATCTGATGGCTACAGTATAGGTTTGATTAACATTATAAAAAACGGCTATCATAAAGTCAGCCTTTCCACCAATGAAACCGGAATGTACAACGCGAGTCTTAAACTTGGTAATGATAAATTGTATTCTATCCTGATGCTGGGCCAGAATTTTTCGGATACGGCAAAGGTAAAAGCTTTTGGAATTGGTTTTGGACACGACTTTCTGATGGGAAGGCGTTTTTCAATAGCTACAGAAATTTGTTCCCAGTTTCTGTACCTGGGAAACTGGGATTATTCCAATGTACTGACGCGCTACCAGGTTAATCTGCAGGTTAAATTATTTAAGAACTTGAGCATTTTCGGAGGTCCGGCTTATTCCATTTACAATTCCAGTGCGCCACCAGGCGCTAGTGGCAACGGCTATAAACAACAGGTGGCACCAGATTACTCCACAAAGATCAATAACAATACCAGAGGTTGGTTAGGATGGAATGCCGGAATTACTTTATTTTAAGGTCAGCTCTGTCTGGAATTTTTTAAAGTATTTTGACAGGTTTTGATCCGCCTGGAAGATTTCCGGATGAAACAAACAGGATAATACTTCAACGCCTTTAACCAAGGTTCCAATACTGGGTTGGGTAAACAGATCGAAATCTGCAAGATATACGGCATTATTCTTAACCGCCTCTAATTCGTTCCAACCTGGTTTAGAACTGAGCAGATGCATTTCCTCTTCACTCCTGCGTATATCAAAACCGCAAGGTGCTATAACCAGGACTTCCGGATTGTATTTTTGGATCTTTTCCCATTTGTTTACTATAGAGTCACCAGCAGGATTTGACAGCATATCTACGCCTCCGGCAGCTGCAATTTGAAAAGGAATCCAATGTCCGCAATTGTAAATGGGCTCTATCCATTCCATCAGCATAACTCTTTTTAAAGGTGCTCCGGCCCCTCTTAACTGATCAAGAATAGTGCTCATCACTTCCTTTAACCCTGCAAGATAACGGAACGCAACTTCTTCTTTTCCTATAGCCCGGGCAATGGTCACGGCGCAATTAAAAACATCATCAAGATTATTTGGACTCAACTGTACCAGTTCGGGTTGCTTGCTCAGGTGCTGGATGGAAGAAAGTGTGCAGGCAGTATCAATCAGACAAACTTCACAGGTGTCCTGGGTAAAGATCACATCCGGACTGATTTCTTCCAGTAGTTCTTCATCTACCCAGTAGAGACTTTTCCCCTGGGCTTTAGAGGCCGAGAATATCCGGTCTATTTCTATACTTGAATAGTTCTTTCCTTCCAGCACACAACGAACCACCTTAGGTAGATCTGCGGCTTCCTTTGGACATTCGAATGTCACACCATACAGATGTTCTTCCAATTCCATATCGTAAATCATCTTAGTGGCTGCCGGTAAAAAGGAAACTATTTTTATCATCCTACAAATTTAATAAAAAAGCCCTTTAGCAACCAGTGCAAACGGGCTTCGCTCATTTAATTTTATTTTTTCAGGAATGCTGTATAGCTTGCTGTTTGTTAAAACTTAAAGCAGGGAATTTCGTTTTTGCATACTCAAAGCCGCCAAACATCAGCAATCCGTAAACCAGGTTGCTCACTAAAAGGTTCCGTTCAAATGGAATGGCACCTATCAGCGCCTGCAGGTAACCCGCAAAGCTTTTAGGATACATCGAACCTACCATTAATACAGCACCTATATCAGAAACGATCCAATGAATAAATACTGTGACTACAGAAGCGATCAGTACATTGGCAAAATTTGCTTTTTTAATAAATGTGCCCACCAATACCATGAATATAAAACTCAGGTATACCCAAAAAGCACCATCATAAAATAAAACAATCTTTTGGTAATAGGCATAGTTTACCACCAGGTCACTCACAAAAAGTGTGATTAATGGAACTGCATAAGCCTTTACCTTATCCGAAAAATAAGCGCCTCCAAACATGGCCATTGCACCAAGCGGTGTAAAATTGGTCCACGAACTGAAACTACCCAGGTGTAAAAAACGGGTAGCTGCCGCAGCAACTATAATCAGAATAAGAATAGAATTTCTGATGTTGATTTTTTCTAGTGACATATTGGTTTATATTTTTAAAATGTAAAAATACCAATTCTTAATGAATATTAAAACTTATACCTGCATTCATATTAAAGCCCATACTGTTGTAACCATAGAACTCAGTATACTTTTCATTTAAGATATTTTTAAGATCTGCGAAAAATTTCACCCGATTTTTAGCGATAGTATACTCCGCATAAAAATCAAGCAATTTGTAAGAAGCCAGGTCAACTACCTTATAATTGGTAAAATCACCATCCTGACGTTTTCCATTATACTTAAAGTTAGCACTTACATATAATGCCTTAGTAGCCTGTACACCAGCATTAACGCCAACGATATTCTTTGGTCTGCGCAACAGGTAATCAGAAACTTCATTGGTTACAAAGTTAAACTCTGTCCCTTCTACATAAGCATAATAACCTTTTAAATGTAAAGACCCAATTTGAACTGCCGGCTCTACTTCAACTCCCTTTGCTTTTTGATTCGCCTGGTTGATATACCCCACATTTCCATAAACAATCGCATTGGTCAAATCGCGTTTAAAGCCCGCTACACGCAAGGAATATTGATCATCTGCAAAACTCAGGTTAAATCCGGCCTCATAATTTTTCGATTTCTCAGGAGTCAGGTTTAAATTAGCACCATAGGCCCCGAATAGGTTTTCCAACGTTGGCGCTTTGAAAGCTGTTGAATACGTTCCAAACAATTTTAACGCTTTAATAATATTGATAGATGGGGTAATGTTAAAAGTAGAGTTTTCACCATATTGTTTATGTTTATTATAACGTCCGCCAACTTCCAGATTAAAGATGCTCAGGTCATGCATAAACACAGAAGCGTAAGTACTAAACAGGTTTGTTGATGGTTGCTGATTAGCATTCAATCTGAATTTAGTGGCTCTGTTGTCTAAACCTACCAAAACATCCAGCTTAGATCCAATTTTCTGGTTATAGAACAAATCGATAAAATTCAATTTACCCTCAGAAAGGCTCGTCCCATAATCTCCTTTTGAATCCAGTTGTGAATCTTCATAACTGTAATTTAGATTAATCTTCCCGGTTGCAAACTCATATTTGGTATTAAAACCACCATTAAAATGCTTCAATTTAAAGTTATTTGTTGGGCTGTCTTTAAAAGCACCTGAGTCAAAATCATAGTGACCGTAGAAATAACGGAGAAAAGGACTGATACTGAAATTTTTACTCGCCTGTAAAGAGAAGTTTGCATTCACAGCGCCCGTTTTATTGCCATCTTTATCAAATTCGGATGCACTTCCCTCTGGAGTAGCCGCCTCAGAAATACCATCCGTTTTACCTTGGGTATAAGCCACATTATAAGAGAAATCATCTACTTTGCTGCTAATCCCAACAGTTCCTTTATAGGTTTTGTAACTTCCGTAACTGGCTGCGCCATATACGCTGTTTCCATCTTTACCGCCTTTTTTTGTAATGATATTGATCACACCTGCAACCGCATCAGATCCATAAATGGTTGACTGACCACCTTTCAGGATCTCTATACGTTCTATCTGATCAATAGAGATCATACGCAGATCGAAAGCCGCACCTGCTGGATTGCTTACTAAAATACCATCAATGAGTACAACAGCATAAGCACTCCCCGCGCCTCTTACAAACAAGCTTTTATTCAACCCGGCATTTCCTGTGGCACCTCCAACAACAATACCAGCCTGCTCATTTAACAAGTCTGTCAAATTCTTACCATGGCTGCGGTCTAACACATCACTTCCAATAATGGTAACTACTTTACCCGTTTGCGACTGTTTCTGGTCATTTTTAGTGGTACTGATCACCACAGAGTCCAGTTTGATCTCTTTTTGTGCTTTTGCATCATTCACCAGAATCATCTGGCTAAAAGTTAATCCTGACGCGATTAATACGTAATTTTTAATATTCATTTTGTTGATTGGTTTTAAAGGTATTAATTCTTTAATAAACTTATATCAGCTACCCCTGTAACTTCGGTAGACTGTTCCCCAAGCCATCCCATATTGTACTGGATTCCTGTCTGGATCTTGATAAAGTCTATGCCTTTCAGTACCACTTTATTTCCTTTACTATCTATGGCATTGGCAATATCAATTTTATCCCCTCCAGGTGTATTATCTGCGTATCCCCATGCAAACTGCGGACTTATGATATAAGAAGGATTGCTGTCGTCGATATTCGTACTGGGCAGTAAAGTTCCTGTAAGCGTGTATTCATTACCTTTTATCCATTCAGGGAAATAGGCCTGTTTGTGATACACATTGGTTTTCACCACACCCGTATTGCCCAGGTTGTCTTTCCAAGGAACATCAGCTGTCGCAGGTGTTGGGCGGGTATAAGTTACCGAATACGCTCTTTTGTAACCTGTTTTATTAAATTCACTACCGGCTACTTCATACCAGGTATCATCTGGTTTTCCATTCCCGTTTTCATCCTGCATAACCCAAATTACACCTGGCTCTGCAAAATTATTAAAGGCATTACCATATACCATAATATCTTCTTTACCTGGTTGATTGATAACGGTATGATCGAAACCAAGCACTACATACCCTCCCCAGGCACCCAGGCAGATCATATTTGATTGACCTCCAAGAATGGCTTTTCCAGCACTTTCATTGGCAAGGGAAGTATTTATAAACTGCCCTGGTGCTGGCATAAATTCAAACAACTGCGTAACATAGGCGTTGCTTTTCTCGGTAACCGGAACTTCAGGTACATTTACGGTCAGGTTATATTTATAACTGTATTGACCACCATCAAAATTAGAAGTGTATTCCAGAATGTGCGTTCCAGACTTTACAGCTGTAAAAATATAGCTGGGTGTTGTACCTACGCTCGTACCATCCAGCTTCCATTCACTGCTAAAAACAACTCCATTTGTGGTTGAAACAGAAAATGTGATGGGTTTATTTATTTCGCTGGTCACCTCTTTGTTTTCGACACTCATTTTAAAGTCGGGAAAAACAGGTTCTTTGTCTTTTTTACAGGATGCTGTAAAAATGATCAAGCCAATTAAGGCCACTCTTAAGTAAATGTTTAGGTTCATATAAATTTGCTTGTTTAATTATGAATTAGTTGGTTTTGTATACAAATGCGAAACTGGCGGGAATATCTCCTGTTTCCACCGACCATTTCTGCCTTCCATCGGCACCAAAACAGTACAATCTGCCAGGGGTAACGTAATCTGTGGCATCACTTACAAAAACATCCTTAGTAACGGGATGTACAGCAATACCATAAGGTATTTTAATTTTCTTATCTGTACCGTCGCTGATAAAACTACCAGGAATAATGGTTTCATCTTTTACATTGATCATGGAATAAGAGATGGTATTCTCCCCTGTGATATAGCTATATTCTGTGCTATAGACATAGGCTTTATCACCATCTATAGCTAAGTTGCTTGCCGCAACATTAAATGTCTTTTTCACCAGATCGGTCTTGGTATCGATTACAAAAAGCTTAGAAGGAATATCGTAATAATCACCCCTGGAGGTTACATATAGATCTCCATATTGATCTGCCTTCAACCTGTGGAGATTAATAGCCACATCAATCCTCTTGATCTCTGTGAAAGAATCCATATCAATTACGGATACCGTCCTTTCATAATTAGGTGGACTATAGCCTCCTGAGTTGGCCACATAGAGCTTATTTCCTACCACAGCCATTTCTTCCGGTTGGCGTCCAACTTCAATCTTACGGGTAATTTGAAGCGTTGCAGTGTCTATTTCCGCCACAATTCCCTGCGGCGCTTTAGGATCGCCTACTTTACCCAGGTACGCACTCACATAAGCCTTGTTGCCATGAAAGGTTACATAACGGCAATTCACCAAGTCAATCATTTTAATCCGTTTGGCCGTTTTTACATCCATCACTTCGATCTTATTGGAAATATTAACCACCACATACAGCTTGGCGCCATAAACACCAATATCATTAGCTACATCCCCCAAGCCCTTTGTCACCTCCGGGTTCACTTGGTTGTAGATATTCTTACGGTATAATCCCTGGGTAAAATCCACATAATCCAGCGATGCCTTATTCATGTTCATGTTTCCCTCATTGACAACATACATCCCTTTTACCGCGGCATTTGGCTCTGCCGGAAAAAGCGTATTTGTAATTTCTTCAGGAATGGGCTGAGGATCTTTACGACAGGATGCAAAAGTCACTATAAGGATAATGATCGTACCATATTTTAAAAATTTCATGTATTTCATAGTTGATAGGATAAGGTGAACCGATAAGAACGGCCAGGCATTGGAAAATTCTCCACCACATCATAATATTGATTGAACAGATTGTTCACTTCTGCAGTTAGCCTGACTTTATTTTTCCCGATAAGGGTATTGTAATGAAAAGCGATGTCATGCGTATACCAGGGTTTCACATAGTTAACTGGGATATTAGCCGCCTGGTTATACCGCTCACTGGTATAGATATAACTATAGTTGAAACTATAATTTCTCCATTGTGCCCCTCCCATAAGGGAGCCACTGTGCAATGGAATATAGGGGATTTGATTTTTGTAATAAGCTGTGCCAGGTGTGACGTCCTGTGCCTGCTGATAGGTGTACGTTAAGCCCATATTGAGCTGAAGCTCTTGGGCTATACTCCACCCAGACTGCATATTGACATCGATTCCTTTAATATCGACCAGGTTCAAATTCTTCATACTCCATCTGAAGCCATTATTTCCTGGTACTGCAATAATTTTATCCTTCACCCGGTTGAAGTAAGCATCTGTTTGCAGAGAGAAGGAACGGAGTAGTGTATTGTCAAACAATTTCGCATAAGTAAAGCCAAGATCATATTGTTTGGTATATTCTGGTTTCAGGCTGGTGCGGCCAATCAACGTGTAATAAAGGTCATTAAAGGTTGGCATTCTAAAAATGCTTTTAAAGAAAGACCGTATCCGGAATTCTTTCTGCTCAAAAGGCTGCCAGGAAAGCATCAAGGTTGGCGTAAATTCCTGTTTATTACCCGCCGCAGTATAATATTTCACTTTATCGTTTACAAATGTTCCAAGCAGATTGGCCTGAATGTCCAGCCGGTCAAAATGAAGTTGGGTGGCCAATGCCAATAAAAATGTATTTCTTGTAGGATAAGGAAAATGATCCAGGTTTGCATCCAGCGTATTCAACTGATAATCGCCAGAAAGTACTGCAGTCCACCAGGAATTGATTTTATACTGATTGGCTACTGATAAATATAGCTCATGCTGGTGAAAGCGGTTGTTTAACAGTCCATCCAGATTTACAAAGTCCGGATCAAGATAACGGGTATAATCATTGGAATACTTGGCTAGCGCCTTCAAACGATAGGCATCCGTGATCTTCTTTTCATAAGAAGATTGCACAAACAGATTTTTGCTCCAGCTTCTCTGGTCATAATCAAACCTGTTCCCGATAATTGGTCCCGGTAACCCCATTTGGTCCTTATAAAAATAGACTTTTGCATTCCATGTACTGCTGTCGGGTAATACCCCATTCAGTCCGGCCTCTACCCTCATCCGCTCCACATCTCCATTGTTGCGAACCGCTGTCGTATCATATACGCCATTGGTGTACCTGAATTTATACCTTCCGTTTGATTGGGTATATTCAGTACTCAGGCTCGCAGAAACACGGTCATTCAACTTGTGCTGCCACAATAAAGACGGATTAAGTAACCCAAATGAACCTGTTTTTAGTGCCAGTTTGAAATGGTCTTCTTCCCCTTTTTCAAATTTTGGCTGCAGGGTATTCAGATATATAGAACTGGCAGAAGCAAAACCCCTCGCCGACTGGAAAATCTCACTTTTCTGACCACTGTAGAGTTCTATTTCTTCAATGTTATCCAGGGAGAATTTGCCTAGGTCTACCTGACCATTCTGGGCATTGGTAATGGGCACACCATCGTAAAATACGGCTGTATGGTTGGTCCCCATACTACGTACGTTGATGGTCTTCAGGCCACCTATACCTCCATAATCCTTCAATTGCACACCAGAAAAGAACCTGACTGCATCAGCAACAGATAAACTATTGAGTTTTTCCAGGTCTGCACCAGACAAGATTTGTAAAGGTGTAGAAGAAGTTTGCCTGCGGGAAAGCTTGATTGCTCTTATTTTTACTTCTTTCAGTTCGTTGGCTTTTTTCAGCGAATCTGTTTGCGCAAAAAGTGGCTCTGGCCTGATACAATGACACCATAGTATAGCCAAAAAAGCATAAAAACAATATTTATCACCCCTAAAGGCAATTCTGGTTCTTATCATTTTTGTTGTGAGTATTACCCACAGCAAACAGTTAGATTAAAGAAATGAAATACATAAATAAAGCACTCACTCCTAGCTTCAATCCCCGAAAGCTATGAAATTCTAATGCTGGTGGCAGGTCTTCTGACTTACTTCCGGTGGTCTTGCCTTCCCATTTAAACCTGTGTTTAAACAGTGGCGAAGAATTAGACCCCGTTTTGAAGCTTACAGCTGCGGGACAGTTATGGATTTACACCATATTCCCTTTTAATCCTGAAATTCTACAATATCAGGAACCAAAAGCGATGCAAAGGTATCAAATTTGCAAAGCTTCACAAATAAATCTCATTTTGTTATCTTTAAGCCACTCATAAATCTTTAATATGCTTAAAACCGCTACCTTTTTACTCGGTATACTCAGCTTGAATACCATGGCACAACAAACAGACACCGTATTTCTAAAAAAAAATGATGGAATCCAAGCCAGAATTGTTTTCAACTGTCCTGGATCATCCGCAAAAGCATGAAGTTCAGATATTGTATACACAGATCCGGAGAGATAAGAACAATAAACCTGCTTTTAAATCCTACAGCTATAATCTCAATGCACATCATTATTTCTATCCGGCCAGTACGGTTAAACTCGCTGCCGTCATATTCGCACTAGAGAAACTAAATGATCTAAAAGTAAAAGGTCTTACCGCACAAAGCACCATGCTTACGGATAGCAGTTATCAAGGACAAACCAAGGTGAGCCAAGATCTAACTGCAGAGAATGGGCTACCCTCTCTGGAGCATTACATCAAAAAAATCCTGCTCACCAGTGATAATGATGCCTTCAACCGATTGTTTGAATTTATTGGCAGAGCGGAAATCAATGCCAAATTAAGGAAATATGGTTTAAGGAACAGTCGTGTATTAAATCGTTTGGCCATAGGAGATTCAGGAGAACCGGCCAAACATACTAACCCTGTTCGGTTTTATAACGGAGATCAGTTGGTTTATAGCCAGCCAGCACAATATGACCCTAAAGAATATCCGCTGCAGCTCAGCAATACACTAATGGGAAAAGCCTATCTGGACAGCAGTGAGCATCTGGTCAATAAGCCTTTCAGTCTTGAAAATAAAAATGCCTTCTCCGTTGCCGACCAGCAATCTTTAATGAAAAGACTTATTGCTCCAGAAGCCTATCCTGCAAATGAACGTTTTCACCTCAGCCCTTCAGATTATAAGCTGATCTATACCTATATGAGTAAGCTGCCCATAGAAAGCGATTATCCAAAATATGACCCGAAGGAGTTTTGGCCAACCTACGCTAAAATGCTGTATTATGGAAGAGAAAAGGAAACAGAACTCCAGCCAGACCTTAAAATATTCAATAAATACGGAGATTCTTACGGTTTCATCATTGACAACGCATATTTCAAAGACACCAAACACCATGTAGAATTCTTTTTAACGGCAGTGGTGCAATCTAATGAAGATGGCATATTTAACGATGGAAAATACGAATATGAAACCATCTGTTACCCTTTCATGAAAAACCTGGGTAGAATGATCTATAACTATGAACTCGACAGAAAATAAATTGCTTATTTCTCGTCCAGCAAGCGTTTTTCAATATCCTTTAATTTCTCAGTTTTGTCTTTTGGCAAGACTGGAAATTCAAGCTTCATTTTTTCCAGTGTATCTACAATGATCTGACTAATCGCCAAGCGGGTATACCATTTTTTATCCGCAGGAATAATGAACCAAGGCGCTTCTTTTGTAGAAGTTTCCTGGATCGCCTCTTCATAAGCTTCCATATACTTATCCCAATACTGACGCTCCACGATATCGCCCTCCGAAAATTTCCAGTTCTTTGTGCGGTCTTTGATCCTGTCCAAAAAACGTTCTTTCTGCTCATCTTTAGAAACGTACAGAAAGAATTTCAGGATCACCGTTCCATTCCTGCTCACATGCTGTTCAAAATTCCGGATGCTTTCGTAACGTTTCTTCCAGAAATCTTTATCTATGTTTTTAACATCGGTATAACCGGGAATATTCTCCGCGAGGATATACTCCGGATGGACTTTACATATCAATACATTTTCATAATGGGAACGGTTGTGAATGCCGATTTTCCCACTTTGGGGCAAAGCTTTATAATGTCTCCATAAAAAATCATGACTATACTCTTCCGCACTTGGTGTTTTGAAACTATACACCTGACAGCCCTGAGGGTTTAACCCGGACATCACATGCTCTATAGCGCTGTCCTTTCCTGCAGCATCCATCGCCTGGAAAATGACAAGCAGAGAATGAGAATTTGCCGCATACAGCGTTTCCTGAAAATCATCTAATTTATCTTTCGCCTCCTGAAGTTCCATTAACCCGTCTTCCTTGTCCAGTTTTCCGGAATAACTGGTTGCATAGTTTTTAAGGGATATCTTAGTTCCAGGCTCTGCAAGGTATTTTTCGATGTCTTTTTTCATAAGGTATGATTTTAAGTCTCCACTGTTGCTTAAAAGATGGTCTTCTTCTATCAACGTAAGATGCTTAATTCAATTATACTAAAAATTTCACTAAATACTCATTTTCAAAAACAATGAGCCCGATATAATACCGGGCTCATTTCACTATCAACATATGGAGTTACCTTCTTCTAAATCTAATTTTTCTGACCTGTAAAAGTAACCACACTCTGCGCAGGAATACTCAAAGTAAAACTACCATCTGAGGCCACTGTAATTGGACTACTTTGCTGCCAATGCGCACTACTGCTCCCTGTTGTCTGATAGCTGGTTAAAGTTCCGGCCGAGAACCCTTGAAGATGTAAGGTCGTAGAGATCACCTGTGTGCCTGGATTAATGGCAACCAGGCTAAATTTACCCGTGGCCGGATCTTTATACGCAGAGACTTTAAGATCTGAATTGTTCTGTACCGTTGCTCCGAACCGGAAATATCCGGCATGTACGTAGCGGGAGAACTGTCCCATTACATCGTAGGTTTTTGGAAAATCCAGAGAACCATCCCCGTTAGTACAGATCAGAGATTCATTATTTCGAATGGCCAGCATACCAAGCCAATATATAAAAGCATTTACATTGCATTCTGACATAAACTTATGCATACTTGTGGCAAACTTCAACCCGCCGGTAATCGTGTTATCATAATTACCACTATCATCAGAGGTTTCTGTCATCCAAACCGGCCTGTTCCCTGTAGCATAATTCCAGGTCACTGGGTTCTGGTTCAGCCCTCGTTTACCTAAAATCAGATCTCCCATTTCAACATAACCATGTCCCGCCAGGATATCTACATTGCTTTTATCCATACCAGCCAGGAAAGAATTTGCTGTACCCCATGCTGCATTCTCTGAAGAAATAATCTTTGTCCCATTTAATCCTTGCTGGTTCAAAGCGGGCCGGAGGTTATTGGTTACAAATTGGCCCAGATGTGCCGAAGTCCAATAAGATGCGTCCCAATCTGAAAACACATTCTCAGGTTCGTTGGAAGGCGATATCCCATAGAAGTTTACCCCTTCGTTTTGATAAGCTTTTGCAAAACCAGCCAGATAGTTTGCAAAATCCGTAGAACTGGTATTAAAATTCAGTCCATTGAAGCCTTTAGCACTCTCGCTGCTGGTATTGGTCTTCATTGATAAAGGCGGAGTCCAGGTACTGGCAATAGTGATCGGGACCTGGTACCGTTCCTTTATTTTTTTCAGGATCCACAATTGCCCCAGTTGTTCTTTCTGAACATCTGTAAGAGCAGTATAAGCACTACTGGTCACATCAACATTGATATCCGTTCCTGCAGGTTTAATACTAACCACGCCTGTTTGCTTATTAAAAGCGTACGTATGCAATACCTTACCCCGAACAATGTTCAACTGTAGGCCCTGTTGGCCCCAAAGGTAGCCCATAATGCTATCGCGCTTTGAAGACTCAAAAAATGGCACAATACGACCTCCAAATGCTCCAAAACCATCGATGCGCTGGTAGGTTTGGTCCCAGTTCAAAGTAATGTCTGTGCCACCGGCAAGAGCAGCCGTCGTTGTTGTCTTTGCAGACATTTTAAGATTCTGTCCCTTCGAGATCAGCTCTTCTGCCGAATTCTTTTTACAGCTTGCAGCGCCTAGTGCAATCAATGCAAGTAAAGAGATGTTAATTGATTTGAACGTCATAGAAATTGATTTTTTAGTTAATTTATATTTAGAAAAAATTAGCTACCATAATCAACCAGTCTATGGAATAATATCTCCAGCTCCAGGTTTGACATAAAATTAGTGGAAGAAAAAGTATCTTTTGAATAGTTTTTTCGCCTATTCTGATACTTTTTCTTCCACTAATTTTATGTCATTTAAACTTTTGGGAAGGACTCAGATTTTCAGTTGGGTGAGAAAATAAGATCCATAACACCCATTCCACTTATAGTTATCACATCATTGGCCTGAAATGCCTTTCCACTGTTCTTGTCAATAAATTGCGATGGTTTTATACTATTCCATCTAATTCTGGTTTGTTGAGGTAATGGTTCAGGATTGTAAAGTCGAATCATAAAACCTCGATCCTGCTGAGGCGTTACACTGGTCACTACGATATGATTATCGCTCAGTTCAAATAATTCCCCTTTAACAACCATAGATCCATTGACTGGCAATGCCAACAAGGGTTGAGTAAATGCCATTCCCATTTTTTCTGTTTCAGAATAACTAAACTGACCATGAGGTCTTAATGCATATCTGAAACGGGCTATCCCCTCCTGATCAGCTTTGTAATTGGTATGCCAATAGTTATTCATTACATAACTGAACCAGTTTGAAGTTGGAGCCCCATCTTTTTTCCATTCTTTATGACCAGGAGCAACAGTACGTCGTTCATCAATCATAGCACCAGGCTCAACCAAGGGTGCTTCAAGCAGCATCCACTGCATACCTTTATCTGTCGAATTTACATCCAGCCATCTTCGCCCATACATATAATCCATGTTTGAGCCTGGCAATTGATCGGTCAGGTAACGCATAGCACCATAACCGGCATCCACTATTGTTTGATCAAAAGACGCATGGAAAGGAAATCCGAAATGAACAGCCTCTTTGTCGCGGATCGCTTTTTTGTCAACTATATTTTCAACTTCAATTTCGTCACTTCCTGCATACAAATTTATCCTTCGCTCAAGCTTATTGGTACCCGGAGCCGCAGCAACCATGCTAACAGACTTCAGTACCGGGCCGTTCTCCAATACCTTTAACTGGACATTGGCATTTGTAACTGCATCTGCCGGATTTAAACCTGCTACATACCAATAACTGTTTAATCCCTGACTGTTAAAAACACCGGCATAATTAAAATCATTATCCAGATTGATCTTCAGCAAACTACCATTTGTTTTATCCCACTGCACACTTACATTCCCGTTGGAAAGCGTTTGATCAGTTAAACGGAGCTTGGAAGTTGCACCCGGCGCTTGTGCATCTGAGAGCTCATACAATGCCGTCCCTAAAGGTGGAATATCCCGGGCAATAAACACATAACTTCCATTGCTCAATTTTTGGAGCGGGTATAATTTACCAGATGCATCTTTGACTGCCTTGGCCTTAGTGCCAGTGGGCAGCATAACTGGTCCGCTTCGCTTCCAGGACAAGGTATTGAATACAGCTATTTTTTTTGACCTGGAATTATTGAAGGGCTGTAATAAATCCTTCTCCAGCGAGTGAATCTCTTCATCCGCATCGAGCATAAATTGCTTCTTAATCCGCCATTGTTCAGTTACAAAAGGGACATCTGGCTCCGTAATGCTATTATGGGCGCCCCAGGTATGTTCATGAAACATAATGATATTTTTCCAGGCCTCATAAAACCTCTCATTGCTATATTGCTTAGGATTTAACATGGAATAGAGCGTGGTCAGCTGTTGCAAACGCAAACTATTCACTCTGTTTTTGCCTTCTTCAGAGGCGGTAGAAGCCGCCCCATCTTCCCAATATGGAGTAATATCACCTTTTACCACCTGAAGCTGGGCCCCATACTTCTGCTCAAACTCCTCAAACATTTTGTCCGTTGTATTCAATACAATTTTAGGAGAGGAATATTTTCTATTCCATTGATCAACAAAACGAGAAATTGCCGTATCAATTGGCCCGTTATCTGCAACCACATTATAACGCCATTGTACCATTTCATAAGGATAATTATTCTTATCCAGTTCATTCAAGTAAGCCGCAATTTTACCAGGACCACGTTTAAATATGCCTCCGGGAGCTGTTCCATGCCACGATGAATAGCCTTTTGCACCTGTCCAGAATAGCACCTTCTCTTCGCCCGAAGGGGAAGCCCACCAAACCGGCTTATCTCCCCAGGTTTTAACAAAATGCCCTACCCTGTCTCCAAGGTATGGATGATTTTCACCCATAAAATTAGGACCACTCGAAAAATACCGAACCCCACCTTTAGACAAAGCCGTTACTGTTGTCCATGCAAAACCAGGTACATCAGAAATCATTGCACTATTAATAACAAGACCATAATCTTTCTTTAACTGATTTGCATAATCTGTATAATGAAACATCTCTTCGGGCTCACTAAGACCTGTCAGAATATTAGCATATAAAGCCGACAAGCAAATACTACCCGATTTTACTGCACTTATAAATTTTTCCTTTTGCAAGGGACTCGCTTGTTTCATGTAATTCTCTACCACCCATAACGACTCAATATTCCATTTGAACCGGGCCTCTACCGGAAGGTTTTTTGTGGTCTCGATCATCTGCAAGGCATCATCAATATTCTTTATATGAATTTTTAATACCTCCGGCTGAAGGTGAGAATAACCTATATCGGTATGCGAATGGTGTATAAAATGTAAAACGCGGTACTTTACAGGTCTCAGTGCAACAAATTTATGGATCAATACTTTACTGCCAGCTGTAACATTAATCATAATACTGTCCTCTTTCGAAACCGGATTTACAGGAATATCAAATTGATTTACGCCATCGAGAAGCTGAAATGAATGTGATTCCTGACCCCTAATGTCGACTGTCATTGGCACATCTTTGCCAAAATGCAAAGCCGCTATTGTAATGACTTGCTTTCCATCTTTTAATAAGAATGGTCGGGGATAGATATCCGCTTTTTCCTCAAATGAGAATTTAAAAGTCATATACCAATCATTGCTGTTTTGTGCCTGACCAACAACTTTAAGTCTAACTGGCATACCAGATTTAAGTTTGTTCACTGGCAAACGAAGAAATGACAGTCCGTGAGCATCATTTGCTCCGTCTCTTTTAGTTTGATGAAAAACCAGTGCAGAGCTGTCGGCGGTAACAAACTTCCAGTCTGGTGTTTTATGAGCCGGCTGAGTGGTAAAAGTCAGTAATTTTTCATCGTTCACATATAAATCAAAATTTCGTGCCCCGCTGCTGCTGCCCGATGAATGAGCGGCAACCCAACTAAAATAAACGTACTTTCCCTTCGGTTTTTGAGGAACAGGAGCGGTTTCCCATTCGATTACCTTTTGACCATCTGTACATCTGGTCAGTAAAGCTATAGTTGCATAATCCGGGAATGCAGAATCATAGCTTATATTTTCTCCCTTAATCTCTTTGGCATACCCATTAATCCATTGAATTTTACCAAAATAGGGAACTTCTTTTTGTGCCCGTACCCTATTTGCAAGCAACAGGGCTATGAGAATTAAAAACCCATTTCTTATCCCACAGGAAATATTATTTGATAACATATTGTGTTGTTGTTTATTATTGGAATTGTATCTTGATGATCTATTTTACTTCAGAATTCCAGGCTTTCTCAATTTCTTCCAGGCTTTTTCCTTTTGTTTCAAACAATTTACTTTTTGCGTACAGGAAGGAAAGCAGACAAAAGAAGGAGAATATAAAGAATGTGGTAGCTATGCCAAACCCGTCCCTCATCATAGGAAACAACAGGTTCACCACCCAATCAGAAACCCACATGGTCATAATGCACATAGACAAAGCTGTTCCTCTGATATGCGTTGGAAATATTTCTGTTGAAATCACAAATTTCAATGGTCCAAGAGAGAATGCAAAAAACAGAAGAAACAAAATGATGCTAAACAACATGAACCATCCTGTGATATTCATTAAGAAACATACGCCTGTTAGTGCCAAAGCAAGGGCTGCACACAAGGAACCAACAATGTATAAAGGTCTGCGTCCCCAGGTATCAACTTTTGAAATGGCTATAAAGGTAAAAAGCACATTGGCCGATCCCAGGATGACCTGATAAAATAACGCATCGCTGGTCACAATACCTGCCGACTTTAATATCGTTGGCCCATAAAAAATCACCCCGTTGATCCCACTGAACTGCGACAGTGCTGTAAGCACTACTGCCAACGTTAACAATTTTCTTAGTGGCAAACGCAACAATTCTTTATAGCCTCCTGATTTTTGACTGGCCATCTCTTTAATAGAATCCAGCTCTACACGTGCCGTTTGTTCTCCATTTATTTTACTGAGAATCGCCAGGGCCTCCTCATTTCTACCATATTGCGCCAACCAGCGTGGACTTTCAGGTACGATGAGCAGCAACAAGCAAAATCCAGCCGCCGGAATAACCCCAACAATAAACATTCCCCGCCAAACATTTTCCACAAAGAACCAGTGAAACAACCCATTACCACTTCCAGCATTGGCCGTCGCATAACCCTGTAAAAATAAATTGCTGATATAAGCGGCCAGAATCCCAACAGTAATTGCAAGCTGGTAAAAAACAACCAATCTACCTCGTCTTTGCGAAGGTGCCACCTCTGAAATATACAGCGGGGAAACATTGGAAGCCACACCGACCCCAATACCGGCAAGAACGCGAAAGAAGATCAGCATCGGATATGCCTCTGAAAATGAAAAACCAACCGCACTGATTAAAAACAATACGGCCGAAATAAATAAGACTTTCCTTCTGCCGATTTTATCGCTGAGATAACCCGAAAAAGCCACCCCGCCAATACATCCTAATAAAGCACTCGAAACAAACAATCCCTCCTGTGCAGATGACAATGCATATTGCAATTTTAAAGGCTCGATAATACCGCTCACCACGGCCATATCAAAACCGAATAAAAAACCTCCTAACGCAGCAATTAGTGTAATGAGAAAAATAAAATAATTTGCGCCTGTTCTTTCCATAATAGTTTAATTTGGTTATTTATTTAGGTTCAATGTTAACAGCAAGTCTCTTTGACATAAGCAACCACTAAAAAGGCCTTTTTTGCTCCGGAATTGCGAACCGTATATTGTTCAACAGCTGCAGGAATCAAAAATGTTTCGGCATATTGAAATACTGAATTTCCAGTTCCAACTTTCACCTCAACCGTTTCTCCCTCAACCAACATACAAATATGACATTGTCCATTTGTATATATAATAATTTCATGATCAAATTCATAGCGGTCAACCGTATAAAAATGTTCTGGATGAGTAGGTAGTTTCATCATTCTGCCCCCTGGCCATTCCCTTATTACTTTAGGATGCGAGATCAGATTTTCAGGCACGTAATCCCCTTTGTATTCAAAGTGTAAATTATTAAATGCATGTTCAATGTTAATGGGGCGAGGATTTCCATTAAGGTCCAAACGGAGCCAATCGTACATTTTAAAAGTAAAAATATATGGCGTGCTGCTAATTTCCAGCACCATATTATTTTTACCAGAAGCATGGACAGTTCCATTTGGAATGAGGAATAAATCATGTTTATGTGCCTTATACTTTTGCACATATTTTTCTATCGGCAGTTCTACACCATTCTTCTGCGCATCTAACAGTGCTTGTTTAAACTCATTCGCATCGATATCCTCCTGAAAGCCTAAATAAACATCGGCGTCTGGCTCACAATCCAAAATATAATAGGTCTCATCCTGGGTAAACGTTTCCCCAAAATGCTCTTGAATATAGTTGGTTCTTGGGTGACACTGAATAGAAAGATTACCCCCATCGTAGGTATCAAGAAAATCGAAACGGATGGGAAATTCATTACCGAACCGGCCAGCAGCTTTTCCCAGCATTTTGTAATTATTGCGGAATAAAAGAAAATCAAAAGAAACCTCCAGCAAGTGGTGGTTGCCTTCCAGCACAATTCCATTTTCGGGTGTAATTAATTCAAAAGACCATGCATAATTTATCTCCTGCTGAGGAAGTCCTTTAAATCTTTCCTTCATCCAATTTCCACCCCATATACCCGCCTCAAACCAGGGCTTTGCCCTAAACGGTTGTTCAAACATACTGTCCAGTGTATTTCTGAAATCGTCGCCTTTCATCCAGGTAATTTCATCGATACGTTGCTCATCAACTATATAATTAATCTTTGAAAGCAATACTTCTTTATGTTTGTTTAGTACCGGCCAGTCTACAAAATAGAATCGTTTGTACATCTGGGTATTCTCCAGTATTTCTTCCGAGCCGAGATTAGCAATACTTTTAGCCCGCATTCGATACTGGATTTCATTTTTAGGGACATCTAAATAAATAATTGGTCCCGGCCAATTACTCAACGCAGCACCTGTTCCGTAAACAATGTGTAGGTCAATATTATCATCGGATGTTAATAATGGCAATTTTTCTTTATCAAAAAAATCATTCAGGTTGCCAGTGTATTTCTTTCCAAATACCGGATCGTTACCATTTAAGTTAGCAACAATCATTGAATTTATTTCTTCAGGGCTTTTTAATGAGGAATCTATATCATACCACGATACTTTCTTGCTATAACCATCAAAACAACGCTGTAAGTTCATCCGGAAAGACTCCCATAGCACACCACCAAAACCATCGATAATTACAGTCTTTTCACTTAATAAACTTTGGACCAGGGAATCATAACCGGCTTGCACTGCATATTGCGTACTAAAAGTTGGAACGATATTATAAGATGGAAGAGAAGAATAAGAACTGGAAATGGGCAATAAAGGCTGTATTGTTTTTCGTACTGTTTGAATAGATTCCATTGATAATTTGATAATTTTTAAATCAGATATTATAGTATGTTCGAACATATGAACATACTACGAATATAGAATAGTTTTATCACAATTTTCAATAGTCACAGTTTTTTTTTTGACACATCATAAACTGTAGGCAAAAATTTACCTCCTAAATCAGGAAGCAAATTCAAAAACAAGATCTATCGTATATATTGTTCTGAAAATGTAGGTCTTAGTTTCCAACTTGAATCTTCCAGAAGGTAATGCCTCTTCTCTTCACAAAACCGAGTCTCTCGTAGAGCTTAATTGCTCTGTCGTTACTGCTCACTACATGCAAAAAAGGAATCTTGCCCTGATTTATCATCTGCTTGGCAACCAGCGAAACCAATTGCCCGGCATACCCCCTTCCAGTATAATCCGGATGTGTACATACCGCACTTACCTCACTTAAACCTGTCATTTTAAGTCTTTCACCAGCCATAGCAACCAATTTCCCCTTTACCCTGATTCCATAATAAGTTCCGATTTTTGCCGTATCTTCTTTAAAAAACCCAGGTTGAACACTATTGATCAAGTCATACATCTCCGGAATATCTGAGACACCTAATTTCAAAAGTTCAGTATCCCCCTTATATTTAACATCAATCAGTTTCTCACAAACCATTTGATCGCCAGCAATCTCCCCCAATACCTTCCATGAAAGAGGAAGTTTAGGGAGTTCACCGATGATGTAAATAACTTCCCCTGGCCTTACCTCATTTTGAAGTGTTTCCAAAGGATTAACAGCATTTGCGTCAAAGCCCACAAACGGTAAAACATTTGCAGGATATCGTTTAGCCTTGCTTGTCCCAATACCAAAAGGTTTATGTGTACTGGTTAAGGCATACCAGGTAGGATTATCGAGTTTCAACATTTTGAAATCTTTTATAGTAGGATGTTTCCTCCAATGTTTTTTCTATTGCCTCAAGCGTTTGAAGCAATTGATGCTGCTGAGCAAAAAGCTGTTCATTTAAGTCATTTAGCTTTTCCCATACCTTTTTAAAGGCAGGAAGGCTTTTTTTACCTTTAGTGGAGAGCTGAAGCAGCCGTTTCCGACTATCGTCTGGAGAACTTACCGATTCTATATAGCCCTTCTTTTCTAACTCTTTTGCCAAGTGAATGATTGCAGGGTGAGTGAGACTGAGCTCTTCAGCGATGTCCATTATTCCGATCTGTTTCCTCTTACTGATCAGAAAAAATAAAATGAAATATTTGATATCAAATTGCAACTCATGATCTTCATATATCCTTGCTGCATCTTTAGATAAAACGTCATAAAGCCGCCTCATTCTGGAACCAATGGCTAATGGGCCAAGTTCGTTGATAATATTTTGTGCCATATAGGTAAATATTTACGTAAATACTTACCAAATGTAAACACTAGATAAATAACCTCCAAAAAAAAGTTGGAGGTTATCTTATTTCTAACAAAAAAGTAAAGGATCTATTTCAAAATTTACACTGGGTTTAATTGTTTATTCTTTGTGTTTAAACCAGGAGGCCGGAACCAATTGTTGCTCACTATTTCCAATACTATACTTAAAATCCAACCGGCTTCCTCCTCCGCCATCTATAAAATTAAGTTTAAAAGTGTGCAAACCTTTTTCCAATGCAACTTGTCCACCTTTTTCTTTAGCAGGATGTAAACCATCATTATCAATTAGTAACTGATCTCCGATATACAATACACCGCCATCATCGCAGTTTAAATAAAATGAATAAATTCCGGTTTCAGGCACATCAATATAACCGTTAAATCTGAGACCAAACTCATTGTACTTTATGCCGACAGGTACTTCCACCTTCAGCGCCATGAATGTACTGTCTGCCCTAGATTTTATTTTTGTAGTCCTCGAAAAACTTCCTTTATAAAGAGCGGTATGGAGTCCGTACTGTAAATTTGTAAGCGGTTCTGTTTTTTTATATTGCTGACCTGCAAAATGCAAGGTGCTGATATCCCCTCTTCTGCCTGAAGGTGTAAACAACGCGATTTTGAGTGACAAATTATGTTTGACAGATAAGGGTTTATCCAATACTTTTGAACCAGCTTCAGGTAAACTCCCATCAGTAGTATAACGAATCTTATAGTATTTTAAAGGCGCTTCTTTAAAGAACAATTTTTCTCCTACAAAAACGTTATTTTCGACCAGACCGGTGATGTCAGGCATTCTGTAATTTATATTCAGATCATCCAGGCGCTTGTAATGTTTTTCTAACCTTTTTATATAAGATCCGTATAACGGACGATATGTCCAGCCGACTTCGGCAAGGGCCGTCATTCGAGGCATAATCATATAATCTGCCCGTTCTTCTGTAGGAATCATTTCCGTCCATAAATTACCTTGGACACCCGTGATATTTTTTTCTTGTGTTTTAGATAGCCCGTATTTTTTGCTTAGCGGATTGTAATTGTATACATCTGCTAAAGTGTTTATATCCGGTACTGCATCAAAATAAAGAGGACCACTAGGCGACATGATGATCTTATTTTTATTTTTAGATGCCTGTAGTGGAATGCTTTCTGCCCATGACCTCCAGAACATTACAACAGCGTCAGAATCAATACCGGCTTCACTGATCTCATCCCAGCCAACTAATATTTTACCCTTCGATCCGAAAAAGGTCTTCATCTGTGCGGTAAAATAATGTTGTATCTGATTTAGATGCGTAAAACCCATCTCACGCATGAAGGCTTGACAAAAGGGAGATTTTTCCCAATTACTTTTTTCTACTTCATCCCCTCCGATGTGTAAATATTTGGATGGAAACAAATCTGCTATCTCTGAATAAACGTCTTTTGCAAATTGCAAAACCCTGGGGTTGCAGGGACAAATGGGATTGGAGAAACCGGGTCCGTTTCCGACTGTACCATCACAGGTTAAGTAATTATAAGCTTTAACAGCTGCCATCATATGTCCCGGCATATCTATTTCAGGAATAATCTCCACATGCCGGCTTTGCGCATATCGAATAAATGAAGTCATTTGTTCCTGTGTATAAAAGCCACCGTACATAATCTTTCCATCTCTATTCAGCAGATGTTGTTTATCCATTCTAAAATCTGTATTGCCTGTTGCTTTTTCAACGTTCACGCATGCAGTATCCTGATTGTTAAATTCTCTCCAGGCACTTTTGCGGGTCAGTTCTGGATATTTTTTAATTTCTATTCTCCAGCCCTGGTCGTCTGTTAAATGAAGATGGAGTTTATTCATCTTATAAAGCGCCATCATATCCACATACTTCTTCAGATATTGCAAAGAGAAAAAATGTCTGGAAACGTCTAACATCATTGCTCTCCAGGCAAACTTCGGCTGATCTGCGATTTTCACAGAAGAAAGCACTAACGTTTTGCCTTTACCCCGCTCCACATCTTCTGGCAAGAGCTGCCGCAGGGTTTCCATCGCATAAAACATACCGGTGGGCGTGCGGGCCTGTAATATAACCTGACCTGGGTTAATCATCAGTCTATATCCCTCGTCTGCCTTTATTTGGGCATCGTATTTCATTACGATTGTATTTTTTCCTTTGGCAATATTTTTTTGAGGAAGTTCTATGCCTAAATAGCCTGCCAGCATTTTCTGCAAAAATGCACGCTCATTTTTAAACATTTTAGCGGGAGCCACAATCGCGGTATGCCGGCTGACTATAAATATCCCTTTCCCAGGTTCGAGCGTCGAAGGATATGGAATAACCAGATACCGGTTATTCTCTTGTTGAGCACATGCGTTTTTTAATGATGCAAAGCCGATTGCTATAATGGTCAGAAAAAATATAATTCTTTGGTTAAACATAAATGTATGATTATCTTATAATAAATTGTAATTTCCTGATCCAACTTGAAAAGTAGTATTCCATTAAGCTCTATCAGGTCTATACGTGCTACTGTTTTCCAACCTTGCAACAAAAACTGCAAGATCAAAGAGAGATATAAAAAGTTCTTTTAACTGTATACTTTAATAAGTAGTTTCTTCGCCAGAAAACGTATATGCTCCCGCCGGAATTTTAAATACAGAGTATCCATTTTTTGTCCCCGCATCTTCGCCCCATGAGGAAGAACGTTTAATTTTTGAATGATCTGCTGCAGGAAAATAAACTGTTGCCGTGCTGTTGGGCGGAACAACAACATGCAGAATAAGCTGTCCATTTCTCCTTTGCCACTCTGTTTTAATAGTACCTACATTGGCTTCATAACTGGCTTTTACCCAGCTCATGTGTTCATTTTTAAGTAACGGAACACGGATCACAAATTCCTTAAAACCTTTGCTTTCCGTTTCTTTGCGTATACCCGACAGGCCATTTATATACCAGGCACCCGGATAGAGAAATGAGCTGTGTAACATCGAGTGTCCAGGTAAGTCCTTTTCCCACATTTCCCACAGCGAAGTTGCTCCGCTCGCTTTCATATATCCCCAACCCGGATAATCAGTTTGAGCCGTCATCGAATAAATTAAATCATCCCGCCCCTCATTTCGCAACAATTTAAAAAGTAAAGCACCTCCTGTAATCCCTGCATGAATGTGCCCTTTTCTGACAATTAAAATCTCCTTTTCCAGCCTCTTCATGACCGATTCACGAAGTGAGACTGGTGGAATTTCTGCGAGCAATGCTATTGCCAGATTTCCCATCGACTGATCTGCATAACTATTGTCTGATGGATTGAAATATTTTTCGTGAATAGCTTTAGCCGAAGCGTCTGCCTGGCTTTCCCAGCGGTTGGCTTCTTGGTCGCGCTTTAAGACACGGGCAATTTTCGCGGCAGTACGCAGATTATAAACTCTGTACGCATTGTTAAAACAAATATTTTCAGGTTTGTCATTATTCATTCCTTCGGCAGTTGCGTTGGGCCAAAGCCAATCACCTAAAAAATCCCAACCACCGCCAAAGCGAGACAATAAATCGTCTTTGGTATGACTATCCAAAAAGCTGAGCCATTTCTTAATAAGGCCAAAGTTCTTCTCCAGGACGCGCTCATCCCCCTCCTGCTGGTACATTAGCCAGGGCAATACAACTACGATTCCGCCCCAGCCTGGTCCACCTCCTCCCAGATATGTCGGTGCAGTATGCGGTAATATTCCATCATCTGCATAACTGCCATAATTCAGATGGTCCATAGACCTGGTCCCCTGCACATCCCGCCAATCTTCCATCCACTTGGTATAAAAAGCACCCAAATGATAGTTATACATTCCGGTTTCAGAAGTCGCATGAGCATCTCCACCGTAGCCTAATCTTTCCCTTTGTGGACAATCTACCACATAGCCGCCTAAAGACAGATTTTCAAAATTCCATCGTGTTTTTGCATATATCCAATTTTGTAAAGAATCAGAACTGGAAAAAGTAGCTGCCGATTGATAAGCCGTTTTCACTACCCACCCCTCAATATCAGTGAGTTTCGGCTTCTTCTTAAGGCCTTTTATCGTAATCCAACGGCCGGAGCTATAATTGAAACGATTTTCAAATGTCCCCTTGCCATCCTTAGCCAGTATGCAGACATTATGAATATTAAATGTCATATCCTGCCCCTCCCTTTCGGAGAACAGCATATCAATACGCTGCCCATGATCGCCGGTTAGTTTGATTTTTGTCCAGCCGGCAAAATTCACTCCCATATCTACCCTATAAGATCCATCAGTGCGCTTTTCTATGGCCACAGGTTTAATAGGCGAGGTGAGCTGGTTAGGTTCAACCATTTGAGCTGTCAGCATCAGTCTTGGACGATACTCCACTGCTTGCTTCCAGTTTGTTTCGTCACAATCCACTAAATTCCATTTTTTGTTTTCCTTGCCTGCATCCCACAGTTCGCCGCCCATTTGACCTGCTTCCCATTTACCCAGCAGGGAGTTGGGGCTTGAAGCTGTCTTCCAGCTTTTATCAGTCTGGATCCGCAAAGGCAAAGTTCCAACCTTATCCGAATCATAAATATCTCCCTGTGCAATTACTATAGGCGCTAAAGGCTTATCGTTGGTTTTGTATGATGAAAATACAGACCAGGAGGTACCCAACCATAATGCTATGATATTTTTACCTGGTTGTAGTTGCGAGCTGATATCATAAGAGATATATCTTGCTCTTTTTGAATGATCACTTACTGCAGGTGCCAAAACACCATTCCCTATCTTTTTACCATTTACATATAATTCATGGTAGCCAACCGAAGCCACAAACATCTTTGCCCGGCCAGGCTTCACTTTCAGGTCAAATGTTTTGCGAAACCAGGGATCTGGCATATTTACAGCATCTTGATCTTTTGAATCTCCAGTGCCAATCCATCTTGCCGTCCAGTCCTCTTTGTTGAACAATCCCGTACTCCAATGCATAGTTTTACTCCATGCAGATACTTTCTGGTTTTCATCCTTAACACAGACTTTCCAAAAATATGTTCTGTCAGACTCCAACATCTTACCTCGATATAAAATCTGGTTAGTCTCGTCAGAATTTATCCAATTGGAATCCCATACCTCCGCATGCCCAATAATTAATTCTTTTTCAGACGCACTCACCATAATTCTATATGCCGTTTGCCTCTGCCCAAATGCTTTAGGATCGATAGCCTGTAATACCCAGCTTAATCTGGGCAAATGCTCATCTATCCCTTGTGGATTGATCATATACTCACAGCGCATCTCACCAATCCGGACACTACTTTGCGCTTTTAAATAAAAAGGAGATAAGGCAAACAGCACAATCAACTGTAAAAGAGAAAATTTACGCTGAAACAGGATAAAAGGTATTTTTAAGTTCAATGTCATTTATTTAGCAATTAACTAGATTAATATCCGGGATTCTGATTCCCCACCAAAGTAACATTTCGTTCCATTTCAATTTTTGGAATCGGAAATATTAGCCTTTTAGATGTTACATTATAAGCATTAGGGCTAATATTTGTCAGCATCATTTTTAATTCTGTACCATAAGCATTCATCACTTGGACTGCCTGACCGCTCCTGACCAGATCCAGCCATCTTTTATTCTCAAAAGCAAGCTCAATACGACGCTCATGAGCAATTATTCCCCTTAAAGTATTTGGATCCAAAGAAGTTGCACCCAATAAGCCCGCCCGGTTACGTATGGCGTTTAAATAGGGCAAAGCTTCTCCAGATTTGTTTTGTTCGTTTAATGCTTCTGCCAACATCAATAAAACATCTGAGTAACGGTATACAGGAAAGTTCTCATCTGAATTACCTGTAACCGCATGCGTATGAAGAAACTTCCTGACCACTCTTCTGGCTGTTTTTCCTGGTGGCAAGGTATAACCAATAATACTTTTCATGCGCTCAGGGGTAAAAGTATTACCCAACAGTACGCCTTCGACCACACCAATAGAGGCATCCAAGCGTTGGTCATTACGCTCATAAGCATTGATTAAATTCAATGAGGGAACATTATATCCCCCATTAGAATTTGGGCTATTCGGAACAGCTCCTGTCAATACACTAACTCCCGAAGCAACCGGCAACCATTGATAAATAAATCTGCTTTCCTGCCCCAATCCAACTGTGTTGAGATATTGAATTTCAAATATAGATTCCTTGCTATTCTTATTGGCTGGTAAAAAAGCGCTTGCATAGGGACTGTTTAAAGCATAACTCATTTGTGTTACATCTTTAAGTTGCTTTTCCGCGAGATCATACTTCTTCTGTAACAGGTAAGCATGCCCTAAGAGCGTTTTTGCCGCACCTGCAGTCGCCCTGCCAGATTGTGGAAAATTACTCGCCGGGGCGAGGTTTCCGGCAGCATCGAGCGCGTCGGAAACAATCTGTCCATAAACACTGGCTACAGACGATCTGGGTAATGAAGCTTGGCTTTCTTTAGTTACCTCATGCACCTGTAAGGGTACCCCACCATAATATTGAACGAGATCCAGGTACCATAGTGCTCTTAAAAACTTAGCTTGCGCCATAATCGGCACTTTAAGATTATTTTCAAAATTCGCTGTCGGCAAACGATCTATAATGGAGTTTACTTTTGAAATCCCGCTATAGTCGGCAATCCATTTACTTTGCGTATTGCCGTTTACCGCATCATCGGTAAAATTAGCAATATCTTCCAATTGCAGTGCACCCACTCCCCTGTTTTGTTCGTTGAGATCAAAATATGTATTGTCTGAGCGCATTTCTCCCATGTCCCAGCAACTGTTATTTGCATTTCCATGGGATGCACGCAATAAATTATAGGCACCGCTTAAGGCTTGCAGAAAGTCAGATTCTGTTTTATAAAAACTAGCGCTCGAATCTTTGTCCGGTGGTGATAGATTCAAAAAATCTTTCTTACATGATGCTAGTCCCAAAAACAATAAAGCGATTGTCAATATATATTTTCTTTTCATAATTGTTCTGTATTGAATTGATGTTTAAAACTATAGGCCCAGGTTAAAGCCAAACGAAATGGTTCTTGGTACAGGATAAGCCCCATAATCTATACCTTGACTAAGGCCATTTAAGCCATTACCATTAACTTCAGGATTTGCTCCCGGATATCGAGTGATAATGAATGCCTGCTGAACACTGGTATATGCTCTTAATTTCTTAATATACTTATTGTTATCAAATTTAAAAGTATAACCCAAAGCTATGTTCTTTGCAGTGAGATAAGAACCATCAAACACCCAGCTGCTGTTATTGATCCGATATAAATTGGTTGTCCCCGATAATGTACGAGGAACTAAGCCGTTGCCCGGATCAGATTCAGAACGCCAGCGGTTTAACATTTCCTTATCCATATTGAATACACCGTCGAGATTAGTCGTACTCTCCCTTTGATAATTCAATATTTTACCACCTACACTGCCCGAAAGCAAAATACTCAGATCAAAATTTTTGTAAGCAAAATCATTGGTCATCCCAAACACGAATTTAGGATTTGGATTACCTATTGTAGTCACGTCGTTAAAATCGACAACTCCATCCGGAACACCATTTGGACCACCAATATCTTTCATACGAACCGACCCTACAGTTGATGTAATATGTTTAGGCTGACTGTTGAACTCTGCCTGATTCATATATACACCATCAAAAACATACCCTATAAACTGTCCCATTTGCTTACCAACCTGGGTGATAAAACCACCTGTGGGGTTGGAAAATGACCCTAAAGGCAAATTATTAGTACCCAATTTATTTACAATATTTCTGTTAAAAGAAACATTAAGGTTAGTATTCCATTTTAAAAAACCATTTAGATTTTTTGAACTGACACTGAATTCATGGCCCCAGAACTCAAACTCACCAATATTGGAGTTTATGGAACTAAATCCAGACGACAGAGGAACATCTACCTGATAAAGCAGTCCATTGGTAATTTTACGATAATAGTCATAAGAAAAAGTAATTCTGTCTTTAAAAAAACCTATATCAACCCCTGCATCGAGCTGCTTTGTTTTTTCCCATGATAAGAGTGTATTTCCGAGGCCTGCAATTGTTTTACCAGACGACAGTTTATTGTCAAATACATAGCTATAGTCATTCCCGGCATTCAAACCTGCAATGGAAGGATAATTACCCCCAAATGCATTATTTCCCACGAGCCCATAACTCAACCTAAGCTTAAAATAACTCAACCCAGACATAGATTTCATAAAATGCTCATCGCTGACGATCCAACTGGCACCCACTGAAGGAAAATAACCGTACTTACTGTCGATACCAAATCTGGAGGAGCCATCTCTCCTTATCGTAGCCTGTAAAAAGTATTTACTTTTGTAGCTATAATTAAGCTTACCAATATAGGAAAGAAGAGACCAGTTGCTTGCGCCACTTGTTCCACTCTTATTAATAGCTGCATTCAGATAAGGTATTTTATCATCCGGAAAAGTATTTCCTGTAGCTTCTGCAGTTTCGAGGTTATATTTCTGAGCTGAATATCCTGCTAACGCCTCAAAAGCGTGTTCTCCATACTTCATCTGATAATTTAAGGTATTTTCCAGCAACCAGGAATAGTAATTACTTGTTCTGTAAGCGCCTTCGGCTTTTCCATCTCCCTGTTCATACGTGTTACCTCTTGCACTTGATGGCTCCCATTTATAATTACTGGTGAGACCGATGTCTGTATTGGCCGAAGACTTAAAGGTCAGACCTTTTAAAAGATCAACTTCCACAAAAGCATTTGAAAGAATACGGGTATTTTTATAGTTATCTACATATTCGGACAATTTCCTGTACCAGTTCACACTATTGAATAAGTTAAAAGATGTAGCCGTTAAAGGTATAGTTCCATCGTCATTAATGGCTTTAGCAATTGGACTTGAAAGCATTGCACCCATTATTCCTAAACGGTATCCATCTGTATTTGCACTTTCATGTGTGTTGTGATCTATTGTCAGGGTAGGTGCAATATTAACTCCAACCCTAACCCTGTCACCAAATTTCGTTACGTTATTCAATCTTCCCGAAAAACGCTGATAACCTGTATTAATCACAACGCCCTGTTGATTAAAGTAACCCAGAACTACCGCTGTTGAAGACTTTTCAGTTGCACTGGACAAACTCAGGCTATAATTTTGGGTTGGAGCACTACGTAGAAATACGTTATACCAATTAGTTCCTTCTCCATATTTGGACGGATTCTGATAATCAGCAGGAATGCCACCAATGTATCCTTCATACCTGATTTTATCCTCAAAAAAACCTTTCATGAAAGCGGCAAATTCCTCTCCGTTCATCATCGGCGGACGCCCCTTTTCCGGTACACTGGCAATTCCGTAAGAACCATTTACTTCGATCTTGCTCTCTCCTGCTTTTGCTCTTTTTGTAGTGACCATAATTACACCACCGGCGGCACGCGCACCGTATAAGGAACTCGAAGATGCATCTTTGAGTACACTTATAGATTCGATTTCGTCGGGGTTAATATTAGAAATATCACCTGTTATGGGTGCTCCATCTACTACAAAAAGGGGTTGATTACCAGCATTAATTGATGCTGCGCCCCGAATCCGAAAAGACATTCCCTGTCCTGGACGGCCTGTTGACTGTACAATTTCAACTCCGGAAAACTTACCCTGAATCTTTTGTCCGAGTGTTCCTACCGTCTGATCTTTAGTTTCATCAAAATTCAACTGTGAAACAGCCCCTACAAGTTCTCTTTTTTGCTGCTTACCGTATCCAACTACAACAACTTCACTCAGAGCTGTAATTTCCTCAACTAAAGTTACAGACAGTGTGGTGCTGCCTTTGACAGGAATAGACTGCGTTACAAAACCAATGTAAGCAAAAACCAGCGTACCCGACTCTGAAGATAAATTAATTTTAAACTGGCCGTTCTCGTTTGTACTTGCACTCTTATCAGATCCTGAAACCTTCACCACCACACCGGGGATAGGCTTTCCTTTTGAATCGGTAACTTTACCGCTGATTTCAATATCTTTAAAAACGTTTGTAATAAGCTTTTTTAAAAACCCTGATTCTTTCTTGTTAACTGTAATTGCCTTGCCTACTATTTTATAAATCAGGTCCTGCCCCTCAAAGCACCTATCCAGCACTTCCTCAATTGAAGCATCTTTAACACTTATGGTGATTCTTTTTGCCCCCGTTATAAGTTTCTGATTGTAAAAGAAATCATAATTACTCTGACTCCGGATCTCTTTAAATATTTTATTTAGAGATTCATTTTTTTTATGGAGAGTAATCTTTTGAGCGTAACTACCGGCATTTACCTGAAGTATATTTACCATCAGAAAAAACAAAATAAACTTCATAAATAAAAGAAATTTAAATGGAACATGGTATACTGTCCCATGCTTAAAATATGAGAAAAAATTCATACATTTGGTTGGTTTGGATTAATCATAAACTATTATTGCATAGTGTTTTAACCTGTTTCACAGGATAAAATTGATCCGAATTTTGACCAAAGGTGTTAGAGCCACCTTTGGTTTCTTATCAGATTGTGTGTCGTGTAGTAATTTTATCGCCTTACAATAACCCTCCTTCCTTCAATTTTAAAATGTGCATTTCCTGTTGACTCCATAAGTGTTAACACCGCAGAAATATTTTTTGACCGCGATATCTCTCCTTCAAATATTAAGGCTTCATCGGGCTCCTCTTCATAAACAATATCAACATCGTACCATCGGCTGATTTTAGTCATGATACTTTTTAGATTTTCATTGAATCTGAAATAGCCATTCTTCCATGCAACAGCATCAGCTACATCTACAGTAACAACATCTATACCGCCAGAAACAGATTTTGCTTGCTGGCCAGGGACCAAAACCTTAGTATCCTTACCATTCTCCACCTTTACAGATCCCTCAAGAAGAGTAACTTTACTTATTTTTTCATTTGCATATGCAGTTATATTGAAGTGCGTTCCCAATACCTCAATGGTTTGCCCAGCACTCTTTACTTTGAAAGGTTTAGACTTGAGGTGCGCTACCTCAAAATATCCTTCCCCTACAATATCGACGTTTCTTTCCTTGTTATTAAATTCTACTGGAAAGCGTAAGGAAGAGTTAGAATTTAGCCAGACTTTACTGCCGTCAGGTAACCGAATCTGATATTGTCCACCAGCTGGAACTACTACCGTATTAAAAACTTCACTAGTACTATTTAAAGAACCGATTTTTTTATTGCTTCGTACCGTATAAATGAGTTCACCATTTGAAGTTATTTTTATGCCAACACCTGCTTCACTGGCAAGTTCACTATGCCGAACCTCATTCAGATTTATTTTTCTTCCATTTGCCAAAATTAGCATCGCCCCATTTCTACCTGGTCTAATATCATTCGCATACTTTAAAGTCAACTGAGTGCTGTTAAACGAACTTTTATAGAGGTAAAATCCCAGTATACATAAAAAGATTGCAGCGGCAGAACTCCACCAGATTTTACTTTTATTTTCTGATTTTACAATAGGAAGCGTTTTCTCGATCATTCTTAAATCAGCGCTCAACTCAGCCTCAGATAAATTCCGATAAGGCATTTTTCCAAAAAGCATCCAGCTTTCTACTAAATTACGCTCATCGGGTGTTACCTCTCCTATTTTATACCTATTCAGTATATCTTTCAGATCTTTAGTCTTCATTCAAAATGATGATATATATTCAATTTAAGGGTAGACGGTTAACTTCTTTAGGTGGGTTAAATAAATATTTAAATAATTCAACATTTATTTAAACTTCGGTGGTTTACAGACAAAAAGCCAAATAAGGATGGATTCAAATTAAGAGCAAGTGAATTAAATACATAACAATCGATAAGATAGCTCCCAGTTTCAGCTTTAATATCTTAACTGCATGTTGTAAATGACTTTTCACCGTTTGTTCTGAGAGACCAAGTTCTGCCGCAATTTCCTTACGGTTATAGCTCGACTTTCGGCTAAATTCAAAAACCTGACGCATTTTTGGTGGCAGTGCGGCAATCTCTCGCTCAATTAATGCATGGAGCTGATTGTGTCTCACCAGATGATCAGCTGAATAATTTTCGGTATTCAGGCAATAATTCTGAAAACTCTCTATATATCTTGAGGAGACCTGTTTATGAGATATCAGATCTAACATTCTATTACGTACGGCAGTGAACAAATAAGTGGACAACGTAACTGTTATATTGATATCAGTTCGTTTTCTCCAGAGGGCAAGAAACAACTCATGTACCAGGTCCCGGGCTTCCTCTCTATTGTCTAAACGTTTATAAGCAAAAACACACAGAACCGCGCTGTATCTTTTGTAAATCTCAGTATAGGCTAGAGCATCACCTTCGGCAAGTAAAACAGCCAATTCAGCATCACTAAAAGCGTTTAAGCTACACCTATCTGTCTGTCGCATAATACATTAATCTACCCTACATAATCAATATAAAAGCATCCGCTGTATCGCGATTTCAAGTTAGACATCATTCCTAAAAATGATCCGCATGAATACATTTATATCTGGTTATATTATAATCTTCTAAGATTCAAAAGATAAATTGAGTAACTGTCATGTACCGTCATGGTCTGACAGCTTTATATTTTTCATCAAGCAGCGGATCAGCTGCCGATCCGTCTATCCGAAATAAAGGGCACAATGGGATAAATATAATCTGTCAAATCTACACCCAGTGCTTCAGGAGATGATCCAACAAAAACAGATCGTTTCCCTTTAATATAAATATTTCCCTCCTGATCAATCTCCACCATCGCCCATAAAGGATCTTTATAAGGCACCGTGTATTTCAACATCGGTTTAACTTTGTCTATAGCCTCAGAGTAACGAATCTCCTTATATTTATCTCCAAGCCATTGATAGGAAGCGCTGTTGATTTGCACATAATGTATCCCATTGATTTGGTTGTAATAATCCTGATGGTGATGTCCGCTCAACACCATAATTACTTTATGTTTATTCTTTAGATTTGCCTGTTCCAATGTATAACGCATCAAAGTACCATTCTCCAATCCACCTGCGTCATTATCCAGACCTTGATGACAAAATACAATCGTAGGCAATACAGTTTCGCTCAGATCTTTTTTTAACCAATCCAGCTGTGTCCTGGAAATAAAACGTGCATACCCGGCAGGGCGGTCTGGAGATGGATTATGTTCATTGCCATCCAGCACAATAAAATGAAATCCATTGGCATCGAAAGAATAATACTTCGCCTTTGCTTTCCAGAATTCCACCACCTGATCACGAGTATAGCCCCCATCGGTATCATGATTTCCAATTACATGATAACTTGGTCCTTTGAATTTCTCCCAAACCTTCATTAATGGCAGGTTCTCTTTTTTAGGAAAACAAAGGTCCCCCATCTGTATGATAAAATCAGGCACTTCCTTGTTCATTTCACCTATAAAGGCAGACAAGCGATCTACGCCATCATAAATCAAATCGTGATGCAAATCTGTGATCACACCAAACCTGATCTTTACTTTACCCGATTTCATTACGGTTTGCACACGGTCTGTTCGGGCAAATAGTTTTTGAACCGGACTAACCACCAATGCACCAAGCGCTAGCTTTTGCAGAAAATATCTTCGGTTTTCATTTTTCATCATTCTGTCTTTCAATTTAGGAGCTCAAATAAAGTATAGTAAAAATACACAAAGAATACATATACTAAACACTCTTAACTAAAAAACAAATCTAAGTCAGTGTTATTTTTTAGATCTTGAAGGATATAATGGAAATTATAGCAGATTATGGCTTTAACTAAACTCCGCCAAATCTGCCTGGGGTATTAGTGAGCTCTTGTTGGGGGGATAACGAACCCCTTATCCCAACAAGACCCTACTCAGATATGCGTCAGATACAACGCAGCCCAATAGAAGATTATATATTTATCTTACTTTTCTACCCAGGTTTTCTCACCTTTTTGCATTTTATCAAGTGTAGTCTGATAAGTTCCTTTCTCATTTTCAGGAACTAATGCAATAGCTTTCTGCTGCACAGCAATGGCTTCATCTTTTTTCCCGGTTCTATACAGCAGATTAGCATAGGTATCCAAAAAAGCAGGTTCTTTACTTTGCGTTTCATCTACACTTCGTTTACTCCAGGCTAGAGCCTGCGCAACACATTCCGCATCTTTGCAATTTTCAAAAATCGTCCAGGCAAAACTGTTGAGCATCTGTCCATTTGTTTCTTTTCCATATTTACCCATATAAGCTAATACCGCAGACTGAAATTTCCGCCAGTTACCTGTATTCTGATAAAACTGAACCTGAAGAAGATCCGTTTGCTGGCTCATATCTACTGTCGGATATTTTGACTTTGCAACAGCAATCAGAGAATCCAGATTTGCTTTGGGATTTCTCAGATACCGGTAAACTTCTTCCTGAAGGATGATACCGCCCAGTACAGCATTAGCCTTGCCTTTTCCAAGTACGGCATCAACCTTCTTAGGATCTTTAAGTAGTAATTGAAAACCTTTGCTCTTACTGTTGTCAGTAAACTTGCTTAGAAATTCCAGATTCTCTTTTGTATACAAATCTTTTTGTGTATCCAGATAAGCGGCTGCCAGTTTACCTGCATTTTCTTTATCATAAGCCTCTTCTGCGGCAAAAGCAAGTTGCTTTAAGGTTTCTGGAGTTTTGTTGCCCGTTTCATATTTTTTCAGTAAAGTATAATATTGCGTTTCCGGGTGCAGTGCTTTCTCCGCTTTAGCAATAAACTGATCAGCTTCTCCTCCACCAACAATACGATGTACCAGTTCACCATTTGGAGCAAAGATCAGGAAAGTTGGGTAAGCTTGAATCTTATAGGCTTTGTTGATTGCATCAGCATCAGCATACCAGCTTTTAACCTCTTCGCTGTCGCCGTTTGTTTTATCAAACTGTACCTTTACATTCACAAAGTTCTTATTAAAGAAAGTCCCCACCTTTTCCTGCGGAAAAATAGTACTGCTCATATATTTGCATGGCCCGCACCAGGTGGTAAAACAATCTACCAAAAGGTATTTATTTTCTTTTTTTGCTTTTTCTTTTACCTGCTGCCAGGTTGCCCCATGTTCAAAGTGGGTTCCTTTTTCCTGAGCAATACCTATAAATGGCAGCACAAGTAGTAATAATACGAGTTTCTTCATTTGTTTTACGTTATAAGTTTAATGCCTAATTTAATAAATTACTAGGACACAAGGGTATACTTAAATAACATTAACCAAAATGGATTTTAAGTACCGATGATAACGATAATAAAAGTCGAAGTTGATGTTGCAATGTACCTTCATTGCTGTTGTTATCCTCATTTTCTGAGTAATGTAAGTCTGTATTGATTCTTTTAAGATCTAATAAAAGGCTTTTTTTAAGACAATAGTGTAAGTTATTGACTACTTGCTCTACGATAAGACGGTCTGAATCCGATTGATCCTGTTGCTTTGCCGATAGGGAAAGTGAGGCGATAATCGCATTAATCCTGTAATTGAGAATCTGAATTTTATGAATACCCTGAATATCAACACTTTTACCTTTAGGCTCCAGATGGATATAATGAAGCGTTTCAGAAAATTTAGCCAGCTGAATATAGCCACTTTTGCGGGCAAGCTTGGATGCTGTAATCCCAACCTGTTCTCCCCACAATTCTGCAATCACCTTATTTAAATAATTAATATTGGCATCAAGGATATTTGACATCAGCGACTTAAGCCCCTTAAGCTCCCATATTGGAAAAAGAAAGGCAGCAAGAAAAGCCATCACACATCCTGCAACGGTATAACCAATACGTTCGGTAATAATATAATCGGCGTGACCACTGTAAATACTTAGACAAAGAATAACCATTGCTGTAATGCAGATTACACTGACCACATATTTAATTCGGTTGAAAGTAAAAAAGCCAAGCAAAAAGAAAGTGGAAAGACTAAGCAGTACGGATTCCTGCCTGATAACGAGCAGTAAAACCAGTCCAAGGGTTGCTCCAATAAAAGTACCCAATAAACGCTCAATATTTCTTTTCCATGTAAGTCCGAACCTGGGTTTTGCAACAATGACAATGGTGAGCAGCATCCAGTAGTTATATTTCCCATATGGAAATAAAAATGTAATCAAATAAGCACCTAAACACAGAAACGCCAACCTTAAAGAAAACCTAAAAATCGGAGAGCTAAAGGAGAAATGTCGTTTTAATGAACCTGGTTTTAGAAGCTGAGGAGGTAAAAAATCTTCATAAGAAATATCATTCCATTTAAGATCAGGATGAATGGCCGATATAGGTTGATCCTTTCTTATGACCTGTATGTGCAGGGCAATATCTTCAAGGTTTTTGAGTACCTTCAGAAGAATAGGCGCATTTGTTTCATTTTCAGTTATTGCATAATTTTTTAAAGAGGTTTTAACCTCTTCAAATTTGATCAGGCGAAGCGATTGCTGTGCTTTTCTGGCTGGCCTCAGGAAAGTGCCACTCAGTACATTCATTTCTTCGGCAAGAATTTCAATCAACTCTATGATCAGGTTTAAAGCGGCCGTTTTACTCAAAGCTGTTCTTACAAAAGCATAGTCGTAATGTATGGCTGTGACCTGTTCGTATAGATCAATTACGCTTATCGCTGTCCTCAATAACTGCTGCCCTCTTTCATTGGTAGGATTCATTGCTGTTTTATCACTAAGCAGAAGTTCTCTGATCAGTTCCTGCTTTTCACTGACCTTGATGTGTAAAGCAATGTTCTCCTGATAGCATTCCTCCAATGGAACATCAGCATTATAGCAATTTGCTTTTGATTTCAGGAAAGCAGCCGTACTGGTAATACATTCAAAAATGGCTTGGTGCAATGAACGGTAAGGCCAGATTAGAATTTGAAGCAAGCTGATCAGGTAAAACCATGATCCGCCAATGAAGATATACCAGCTAAACAACAAAGGGTCTTCTGGATGCAAACCAAGTGTAAAAATAGCCAGTATCAATGCCATTGTACCCATTAATGCAAACCTGTACCCAAAAATGGCCAGCATCGAGAAGAGGAAAGACAACAGAAAAATACCGCTGGCTGTGAACCAGGGGTTATGGAGTGAGCAGGAAATGATTGATGCAGTTAAAGAAAACGTTATAATACAGGCAACAGCGCTTTTAAATTTGTTCGCTTTATTACCAGGAACATCAGTTAAGCTAATCAGTAGTGCCCCTACCCCAACTCCTATTGCAGCATGTGCCTGATGATTAAAAAACAACAAAACAACTGGCAGTACAACTGTTGCTGTATTGCGCAATGCATCTGTAAAATACTCTCCATAAATCAAGCGGGTCAGCCTGGTTTTTACATTATCCCAATTCACCAAATTCTTGCTAAACATGATCTATATGATCCTTTCGGCTGCAAAAGTATTATATAAAATCCGAATGTAGTTAGCAAGTCATGCATTTAAAACGCGAAATTATTTTAAACTCCAAAACCAGAATGCCTTTAGTTAAATGACTTTCTGAATTCTAAAGGAGATATTTTAGTTTTTGCTTTAAACAACTTGCTGAAAGACTGCGGATGCCCAAACCCCAGGTCGTAGGCAACTTCGCTTACCGATAAACTTGTGGCAGATAGTTTTTCCTTCGCCTTCTCTATGATCTTCTGGTGTATAAGGTGCTGTGAATAGAAATTATGGTCGCCTTTTCCTTGTCCGAGAGGTGTAATGCTTCATTTGCAGCATAGGAAAAAAAACCATATTGCTTTATTTTTTTGCTAAAGGATAATTCCACAAAAAGTCAGGGTGTATCAACAAAGTGTATTGGGAGCATATTTCTGCATCATTGTTCCCATGATTGCCAATAACTTGATTAGGTGCAGCAAATGACAAACCTCCTTCATCAAAATCGTAATAATCCTAACCATATTTTAACTTGCCGCCCAAACTTGATTTATAGGAAATTTTATAAAAATGCAGTACATGAAACTGCGGCAAATTACTTAAGATGACCCGGTTCGTTGCGCCGTCAATCAAACTGATTAAGGGATGGGCAGGTGCAGGCAAACCGAGAAAGCCTCAAAGCCTAAAACAATATCACTTTAGTAAGGTGGTCAAATCACGTTTATAAAGCGACTAATTGATACACTGTATTTTTTAAAGTTTTAAATTTAGTCTGGTAGCCTCCGGCATTTTTTTCGGAACTAAACTTTACACCATTTACTCTTATTGGTATATCCGTTTGCAAAATACATTCATCCCCATTTATTGATTTTATTGACCCAGTCTGTAATTTCCCATTATTCCAGTTGATCGCGATTTCAAATCCACCTCTGGCTTTAAGCCCTTTTATGTCTCCTTCGCTCCAGGCTTTTGGTAAGGCAGGTAATAACTGAATATAACCGAGGTGACTTTGCATGAGCATCTCGGCCATTCCAGCAGTACCCGCGAAATTGCCGTCAATTTGAAAAGGAGGATGTGCGTCAAAAAAATTCGGATAAGTACCACCTCCCATTACACTGCCACCAGTGGTTTCCACATAGTTTAACAACTGCCTGATCAGGCTATAAGCATGGTCTCCATCTCGTAACCTTGCCCACCAGTTGATTTTCCAGCCTTTACTCCAACCAGTACCATCGTCTCCGCGTATCTCAAGCGTTTTACGCGCAGCCACAAAATATGCTGGGGTTAAAGGAGATATTTCGCGACCTGGATGCAATCCAAAAAGTTGTGAAACATGCCTGTGATGAATATCTGTTTCAGAAAAATCCTTGTACCATTCCTGAATCCCTCCATTAGCTCCAATTTTTAACGGATATAATTTCTTTTGCTTGGCAACCAGTACATCCCGAAAACCATTATCGGTCCCTAAAACATTTGCAGCTTCAATAACATTTGCAAAAAGATCCCGGATAATAGACATATCCATAGTCGTTGCTACGGATACCGACTGTTCTACTCCATTTTTATCCTTAAACTTATTTTCGGGAGAAGTTGCCGGCGCGGTCACCAGATAACCATCTTTATCTTCAACTAACCAATCCAATGTAAACAGAACAGCGTCCTTCATCACAGGATAGGCCTTTTGCGCCAGGAACTTTTTATCGCCAGTATATCGATAATGCTCATATAAATGTTGAGAAAGCCAATTGCCTCCCATTGCCCAGTTTGCCCAGACTGGATCACCAGCACCGCGGTCCCCAACAGGATTACTTAAAGCCCATATATCGGAATTGTGGTGCGCAACCCAGCCGTTGGCGTTATAAAATTCCTTTGCAGTTACTTTTCCGGTTTTTGCTAAACTTTGTATCCAGTCCAACAGCGGCTCGTGCATTTCAGAAAGATTGGTTAGCTCGGCGGGCCAGTAATTCATCTGCGTATTGATGTTAATGGTGTAATTTGAACTCCAGGGTGCCCGGAGTTCCTTATTCCAGATTCCCTGTAGATTTGCAGGAGGCCCGCCTGGACGGGATGAAGACATCAGCAAATATCTTCCATACTGAAAATAAAGTGTTTCCAAACCAGGATCATACACCCCTGAAGTATATCGCTTCAAGCGTTCATCAGAAGGCAACTTAACATTCGGATTATCCGCCAATGTATCCTTAACAGAGAAAGAAACCCGGTCAAAATATTTTTTAAAATCGGCAATATGTGCATTTAGAATACTTAGATATGTTTTTGCTGAAGCTTTACGTATTAAATCACTGGCAAGTTTATTTTCATCCTTACCCTCTTTATCCGGACATTTATCAAATCCATTAAAACTAGTAACCGCCGCCACATACAACAACACTTCAGTTGCCCCTTTCACAACAAGCTGTTCATTTTGTGTAAGTATACGCCCGTCTTTACTTAAGGCTTTAATCCGATATTGAAACCGCATTCCATTACATCCGGTTGTATCCTGGTAAACAACAGGTTCCTGATCTTTAGGATTATAATAGGAAGGATTTACATGGGCCGGCGCTTTGCCACTGACCACCAGTTCATTTCCTGATGGCAGAGACAGGTGGTACTTCAGCAAACTTTTTACAGATATGGCCAGGTTAAGTTGACCAGCTTTACTGGCCCGGATTCTAACCATCATCAGGTTATCAGGGGAAGAAATAAAAACTTCACGTGTATATTTCACATCCCCAACGGTAAAACGTGTGGTGGCAATTCCCCTGTTCAAATCCAGATCGCGGTAGTAGTCACTAAATTTATGCCCCGCAAAATCCTGTTTGATCAGGATATCACCCATAGGCAGATAAGATTGAGAATACAGCCCCTGCATCTCTTTTGACAAAGAATTGGCCTCCGTATAATCCTCATGTTTCAATAGCGCCTCACGCAATTTTGGAAGATAATTTTTAGCCTCAGGGTTTACCTCTTTTTTTACCGGTCCACCACTCCACAATGTACTCTCATTGAGTTGCAGCAGTTCTTCCTCAACTCCCCCGAAAACCATAGCACCGATTTTCCCATTACCAAGGGGTAAAGCCTCTAGCCATTTTTCGGCAGGCTTGTTATACCACAATTTCAGGTTATTCTCATGCTGAGAAAAACAGCAAATCGTACAAAAAGATAAAAGACCAGTTAGTAAATACTTCATTTAGATTTAGTTTGTTAATCGGAATATCGACATTTTTTCATTAAATACCTGAATAGTGTGAGCCATCAATATCCAAGTAAGACAATGCAGATATAGAAAAACACTCACTAACCCGCCATTTTATAAAAATTTTTGATCAGGTGGGTATAAGATGCCAGTTTCAACATCTTATATAAAAGGACGTACTTCTATTTAAGGATAAAAGTACCATGCCTGTTAGTGAAAAGAAAGATACTCTGTATTATACAGGTATTATTTGGTTAAAATAAAAAAAAAGGCTATAAGTCTAAGTTCGACAAAAAACCGCTTCCAGCCCAATCTGCAACCAAGAAAATATGTTTTACTGATCAAACCTTAGAACTTCTAAGATTCAGAGCAATCAGTAAAACATATTTCTACTACCTAAATTGCTCATCCTGCAAATGCAGTTTCGCGCATTTACACAATAACGCCTTCTCTTCCAGCAATACGCAAGGTGATCAATTGTTAAATAACGATCAGATTAAGCTGCGTCTATGGCCTCTCGAAGGGCTTTGGCTGCAGCTGCTGGATCTTCTGCTCCATAGATGGCTGCTCCTGCTACCGCAACCTGGGCACCAGCCCTGATTACTGCTGTAACATTATCAATGTTCACGCCTCCAGCGATAGAAACCGGAACGCCAGCTCTTGCTGCCTCATCAATGAGCACCTGGATAGAGTAACCTGCAGTCCATTGCTCATCCAGTCCCGCGTGAAGTTCAACAAACGCAATGCCAAGTTCTGTTACTTCCTGAGCTCTTTTAACCCTGTCGGGATAGCCAATAGTGTCTACTACAACACCTTTCCCGTGCGCTTTTGCTGCTTTTACCGCACCAATAATAGTTGCATTTCCTGCAGCTCCCATAACTGTTACCAAATCAGCACCTGCTTTAAAAGCGATATCCGCTTCCAGTTCACCCGCATCAGCAGTTTTAAGATCCGCAAAAACCAATTTATCGGGGTGTGCATTTTTCATAGCGGTAATCACTGTTGATCCCATGTTCTTGATTAAAGGTGTTCCCAATTCTATAATGTCAACATAGGGTGCTACTTTTGCGGCCAATGCCAGTGCTTCTTCTGTCGTCAATAAATCTATTGCTACTTGTAATTTTGCCATAATTATATTTAATTAATATGTGTTCGTGTATATTGATGTTATTCAAGATTGGCATGGCGTTCCCAGAGCACCTCGGAAGGTGTTCCATCCATTTTCCAAAGCGATTGGAAAACTACATCCATTAAGAGAAATAAGAACTGCTCAAACAGACTACCAGCATATTGCTTTGATCTTTTTCCCTCAAATTCCTGTTTTCCGGCCGCAGGTATAAAAACCGTATGATCTGCTATTCCGGCAAGTTCAGAAAGTGGTGCAGTTGTCAGAGCAATTACCTTTGCACCCGCAACAATCGCTTTTTGTGCAGCACTGACCATGGAGCCTGTGCTGCCAGAACCGGAAGCAACTAACAATAAATCTCCTTGCCCGATCGCCGGAGTCGTCGTATCGCCTACAAAAAATACAGTTAAACCAAGATGCATCAATCTCATTGCAGCGCCACGTAATGCAAAGCCCGACCGCCCTGCTGCGATTAGAAAGATTCTTTGCGAATATTGAATTCCATTGATTAATGGGATCAGGGTTTCCGTATCGATCTTTTTAGCCAACTGCTGGTTTTCATAAATGATTAAATCCAGGTTTAATTGCAGTTCTCTGTTTAAATTCCGAAAATCCAAGTTGTCTGTTTCTGTTCCCTCTGTTTTCATATCAGTTTCTTAATTGTCAAAGGTAGAACCGAAGGTAGATTAGTGCTTTACACTATCAGCGCATTACATGGGATTATCTGGAAATAAAATAGACTGAATGTCATAATTACAGATCATTTCAATACCTATTTCCGAATTGTCCTCCATAATTATCTAATTATCCAACCAGACGATCTTTAACCTTTTATCTTTGCAAGATGAATCCAGAAGTAACTTTGGGCCTTGAAAAAGCAATGCTCTATATACGCAATCTCCATAACTGTCCGCCCAGCTATCTACATGATCCAGGAAGAAAGGATTTCTTTGAGATCGTATGGCTCAAGAATGAGGATCCCTTGCATGGAATAACCGATCCAGCGTATAGGAGTAAGGGAGATTGGGTTTACCTGATTCCACCCTATCGTGTCCACCAATTGAACAAAGCAGGAAAAAACGGAGAACTGATTTCATTTAAGCGCTCCATGCTGGAGGAGGAGGATAAAGATTTTCTTTTAGATCTTTTCAGGATATTTAATGTACAGGGTGAATTCTCCTGTTTGAGGCTGGATGCAGACTCGGCAAGAGAACTGGGTGAGATTTACAAGATCATGGAAGCCGAATACAAAAAACAAAATAACTTCGTGATGATGAAAGCACTGCTAAAAGTGCTTTTGCTAAAACTGATATCGGTTAAAGAGCTTGAATTTACGGGGCATGATACTCATCAAAAACGGGTCTACGAATTCTTGATGCTACTGGAAGGCAATTTCAATACCGTAACTAACATTGATTTCTATGCCGGGAAACTTGGGATCAGTTCTAAACGCCTGAATCAGATACTTAAAGAAAAACTGAACAAGACGGGCACACAGATCATCCATGACCGTATCATTCTGGAGGCAAAGCGTAAAATCATACATAGCGAGGTCACGATAAAAGAAATTGCATACGATCTTGGTTTTAGTGACCGTCCTTATTTTAGCCGGTTCTTTAAGAAACAAACCGGGCAAACCCCTGAGGAATTCCAGAAAATGGCGAGGGCTCATATAGAATCCAAAAATAATACACTGGTCTAACAGTACTTGAAGGTTTTATCTCACCAATTCTGAGATGAATTCCTTCAGAGTCGTCTGGCCACGAATTGGATCTTCTATTTTTTTATGCTGATCAAGGGTAATCTGGGTCATTGCAACCATAGATTGCGCTGCCTTTTCTGAAAACCCAATCTCCTGCAAGGATGCAAACCACTGGGATTTTGGGGTTTGGACAACCTCTACAGGCTTGTTTAATAATTCCGCAAAAGCATCAGCCACATCCCCAGGTGAATACTCCTTTGGACCTTCGACATGATGCAAACCCGTTTGAGCAACCGCTTCCAGCATTAATCGGGCAGCAAACTGGCCAATATCTTTAGGTGCGACCATCGGCAATTCAAAATCAGCGGGATACAAAGTATGGAGCTGACCAGTCTTTTTCACCATATCCAAAGACGCTGCCCAGTTGCTCATGTAATAAGCGCCACGAATAATACTGACCGGTACTTCCATTTCCGCTAACGCCTGCTCCATGCTATACAACACTCCTAAATCTCCAATATCGTCGCCAGACTGCGCCCCATAAGTAGATTCAGCAACTACTTTTTTTATTTTAGAACCTTTCAATGCTTTTAAAATAGCAGCTAAACTTTTCTTCTCCTGAGCAACAGTATCGGTAGAAGGAGCCGCTGGGGGATTCAGTAAAAACAAGCGCTCTCCCAGATTAAAAGTCTGCCTTAGTGCCTGCTCATCAAAAATGTCCACCACAGCAAACTCCGCTCCTTTCTGCTCCCATTCTTCTCTCTTACTTTGATTGCGAGAAATGATCGTCACCTTTTCCCCTTTAGCGATTAAAGCTTCAGCTAATGCAGAACCAATATGTCCTGTACCCCCTAATATAATATGCATAACAAGATCTTTTAATGAAATGATATATACTATAACAGCCTAAAACAACGATGGTTTGAGATTTCAACCACAAAATCCCCTAATAAAACTAATGGATCTTTCATTTGTTATTAGCGAATATCAATTCAGGCTATGAACAGCGTAAAAGAAACTGCTTCCAATCCAGTAGAAAATAAAACCAAAAGCAATTTTGAAAGGCCAATGCTCAATAAAAAAAGAAGCGACAAAATTGCCGTACTGGTCACCAATACCTTTGGAAGCATTACCTTCCTTTTTATCTGTATCCTTTTTTTTTCGCTATGGATTCTATGGAACCTGAATTTGCTACCATCACTAAAGCCTTTTGATCCCTTTCCATTTCCAGCGCTGGAAATGGGTGTATCCATATTTGCCATCGTACTTTCAGTTTCGGTATTGATCAGCCAGAAAAGACAAGGAAGAATGGAAAAGATCAGCCAGGATGTAGAATTTGAAATCAACATTCAGGCAGAAAAAGAAATCACCAAAATACTTGAAATGCTCCATAACATTCAAAAGAAACTCCATATCGATCAACGCGACGCAGAACTCGAACAAATGAAAGAGAACATCGATCTCCAGGAGCTCCATGAAAAAGCGAAAATCAAGCAAAAAGACTAAACCATCAAGCGTAGGATTATAAAACGACAAAACCTATACCTGGTTTTGTGTTAGAACGCCATTTGTTCGCCCCTCTAACGCCGTAACTTAGGCAAACAGGTACTTTTATCGAACAAACGGCGCTAAAACGCCGGATCATCCAATACCGAACACCGAAGGAGATATAACCTAGTTGTTATTCCCACCATTTTGTATCTTTAGCTTTCTCACCAGTTGTTGGTTTAATAATTGCCCCATTGGGTGCCATATTCTCCAGCATATAACTTAACCAGCCATTACGTACATATTTTTCATTCACGCTAAACTCTCCAGCACCAATATCGAGGTCACCGCATTCTGGAACTCTGTAGTCTCCCCAATTGCACTTTTTTGAAGTGTTTGTTTTATAGCTTGTCCAATGGCCAACAAATTGATTATTTGAAAATCCGTCGGCGACATACATTAACGCGTCATAACGGAACCGATTTTTATGATCAATGATAAAGTTACTGGTCAGTTTACCTTTCAAAAGACCAGTAGAAGATTGTTTTTTATCTTCAAATAGTGTTACATCACACGTTGCAAAACCTTGTTTATAAGTGGCAATATCTCCACTTTTATAAATTCTTGCTTCTCTAATTGTAATCATCCCTTGAAATGAACAAACGTTATTTTTAACCATGGTTTTACCATAAACTAAATATTCATAGGGATTGGTTGGGTTTTGAATGACAGAAATGAAATGAATAAAAAATCTCTGGTAATCGTCACCAATAAAACCTAAAATTTCAGCTCGTTTGATCTTATCTTTACTATTCTCTCTATCTTCAGCTAAAAAATGTTCAGCCGTTAATATTGTCGAAAGGTCATAGTTTTTTATTTGTTCAATGAAGTTTGCTGTTTCCGTATTTTGAGCATGTATTTTTCCGAACAGCATAACTGCCAGAAATACTGTTGTCAATATTGTAATCGATCGTCTTGTCATAAGTTTAGTTCTAAACCCTTCAGTTAACCTTGAATTTTCATATTAGTCTGTATAACTAATATCCAGCTATTATACGATAATAAATAGCTAAAAATTAAACTTGATTAGAGGTATATAGTTACCAAACTAATAATACCTACAAAGACGTGCTATGATCATCTCGGTGGCAAGTTGGGATCATTGATTTTGGTATTGAAACGCAAAACCTAATAAACCTGAGCGATAAACTGAGGCATAGTTGTAGGTTTTCTACCTAAAAATTCTTCTAAGGTGTCATTTACCACATCCATTGTACCTTCCGCCTGAGCTGTCGCCCACATGGTAAACATGCCAATATACAAATCTGGAACTCCAAACTGTTTCATTTTGGATTCAAACACGCCAACTTCTAAAGATTGATATTTAACATCTTTTCTCAACTGATTACCTATGGCCGTGGCGACATCACCAAAAGAGACCGAAGTCGAATTGGTTAAACTATAAATTTGCTTTCCATGCCCTTCTGTAGTTAATACGTGTGCAGCGGCTTCTGCTAACTCCTCACGCAAAACATAACTTGCTTTACCATCCCCGGCAGGAAATAATATGGCGCCAGTTTCAGCTACTTTTTCTCCAGCAAAAATAGGTATCATTTCAAGATAAATGCCGTTTTGAAGAATAGTATACTCAATGTCGCTGTCTATCAGATAGGCTTCTGTTTGTGCATGCGAATTCTGGAATGCGGCTATAGACGAATTCTCAAAATTTGTTTTCCTTACAAAAGAGGTATAAACAACATATTTAATATTGGCCTCTTTCGCTGCCTTTATGATGTTGATGTGCTGGGCCGTTCTATTTTCGACAGCTTCTCTATCATTACTAGAAATCAATAATAGTTTCTCTACTCCCTGAAATGCTTTAACCAATGAATCATAGTCTGTGTAATCTCCAACTTTTACTTTAATTCCCCTGCTTTTAAGATGGTCTGCGTTTGCTACGTTTCTTACTAAAGCAGAAATTTCAGATGGTTTAACACCTTTTTTTAATAAATGGTCTATGGTTTTTGAGCCGAATTGACCTGTTGCCCCTGTTACTAAAATCATATTTTAAATTTTATTGTGATGTAAACCTAAGCATATTAATATACTAAGTATACTTTGTTATTAAAGATTAGTACTATACTTTTGTATACTTAAAAAAGTAATAACATTATGAGTGATTTCAAGGAATTATTAGATAGAGATAAGGTCCAACAGTGCCCACGACATTACGTATTGGCATTAACGGACACTTTAAATGTCATGAATGGTAAATGGAAACTCCCAATAATTGCCTCGCTGCTACATGGAAAAACCCGGTTTAAGGATTTACAAGATAATATCGATAAAATAACGCCCAGAATGTTGTCAAAAGAATTGAAAGAACTGGAAATTAACGGTATTGTAGAGCGCAGAGTTTACAATCAAACTCCAGTATTAATAGAATACATTCTAACAGAGTCTGGTAAAAGTATAACTAGTGTAATTGACTCAATGATTGATTGGGGAATGCTACATAGGACAGAAACGATCAAAAGTAGATGGTCATGAGTAATGCACTATTGGCATTTACATTTGACATAAGGACCAAAATACTGTCTCATATTCTAAAGGAGGACAAATTACGGTAAAAACACTAAATTTAAGACCAATTGTTATGTATCTCGATAAAGCTGTTTAAGATTAGTATATTTTAGCAATCATAATTGTTGGCAATACTGTAACATCTTCATTTGAAGATCAACCAATAAGCTTTCTCTTTGATTCAGGAATAGAAATTTTAAGTAGTGCCGCTACTTCTTGTTGGCTCCATCCCATTTTTTGACGGAGTATTGGAGTAGGCATTTAATGGAAAGCGGTCAGTTAGAATGGCTTTTCCGATCCCGCAATGATTTATATGTTCTTATTTAATTTTTGCTCTCGAGTTTTCCCAGTATAAAGGTCCAGTGTTCATTTTCTGGCTCTAAAAAGCGTGCCTTTTCAAAACAGTTTTTTGCATTTTGCAGCTCCCCAGCTCGTCTGTAGGTCTCGCCAAGGCTTTCAAGTGCCAATGGACTGTTTGGATACTCTTTGAGGTTGAGTTGATATATTTTTACGGCTTCTTTTATTTTTTTGTTCGTCCTAAGTTCGTTTCCCAGGTAGTTTAATTGGTTTTCATTAAAAGTGAGCTTGCTATCTTTTTTTAGTTTGAGCGTTTCATATAAGCTAAGCGTGGCATCTATACCGTTGTTTTTGTAGGTTGACCTCAAAGTATCCAGCAATGACCAACTGTATTGGTATGGATTGATTTTGCGGCCTGGTTCCAGGATGTATCTACCTATATCGGTCACCGTGTTGTTGGAATTGGAGAGTACCACAACGCCGATTTTGTTTTTTTTATCTATTCCAATAAAAGTTGTGTATCCCGGCATTCCTCCGTCTTTGAACAGAACGTTTCCTGTGCTATCTACAAGTGTCCAGCCCATTGTGGTATAGGTATTATCTCCATCCTTTTTAGCCTGCAGTTTATGGGTTAGTTCCATTGCGGGAAGGAGGTTCGTTTGTTTAAGGGCCAGGTTTGCTGCTGCGAATTCAAGCAAGTCATCAACGCTTGAACGCAGTGCGCCCCCGGGTGCAATGGCGCCAAGTTCTGTAAGCCCGACTGGGGTTCCTGTTTCTGCGTGGCCAATGGCCAGGTTGGCCTGTTGTTCTTTTGACAGGGTTATAAGGGTATTATTTAGATGCAAGGGGATAGTAATTTCGTCTCTGATCAGCGTTTCAAAATCTTTTTTTTCGATGACTGAGAGCATGTTTCCCAGTATTCCGTAGCCCACGTTTGAATACCGCCACCTGCTATCAATTTCATAGGGTGGTTTAAAAGTTGACAGGTACTGATAAAGTTCTTTTATAGTGTAATCCTGATAGGCCTGATCTAAATTCTTCGGGTCAACATTGTATGGGAAGCGTGGCATACCGGATCTATGGGTGGAAAGGCTAAGCAAAGAAATCTCCTTACCGTTTTTGGAAGGGCTTTTTACATCTGCGGGCAAATATTTGGAAATGGGATCATTCAAGTTGAGCTCGTGCCTTAAACTCATCTTGGACAGTACCAACGAGGTGAACACTTTTGTGATGGAGCCTATTTCATAAATCGTATTGCCATCTGGGAGGGATGGATCTGCATCGCTTTTAACGCCTTCTGCAAAGACCTGTTTGCCTTTCATGTTCACAATTCCTACTATGATGCTTTTGCTTCTTTTTCCAGCCACCTCGTTTTGGATGACCTTTTTTACACTATCTATGGGCACCTGTGCTTTTATAGCACTGATGTTAACCAGGAAAGAGGTAATTAGTAATATAAAAAGAGTCAGGGCTTTTGGCTTGGTTATCATGACGATGTCAGTTGAGTACTTATCGTTAATAAGACTAAGAATCCTTTAATTTGTTGCATTATAATTTAATTAAAAACCCTAACCATGATAGGGCAAATATATCAATCCTTCAGCAATAGACTTGTATTTTCAGCAGCCTTATCAATTCGATGCCCCCTCCGTTTTTGGTTCGGAATAAGGGGCCTCGAACCACGTACTTTGATCAACTATCAGCTGCTGGTTTTATTTTGCCAATTTCTTTAATAACCTTCTCCCTATGCTGCATCCCCCAGGAAGCCATTTCATTGATTATAGGTTTGAGCGAATAGCCATATCCTGTGAGTTCATATTCTACAGTTATTGGTTTTGTATTCAATACAGTCCGTGTAACCAAACCATTTAATTCCAATTCCTGTAATTCTTTGGATAGCATTTTTGCCGCTATACCTTCAATATTTATAATGAGTTCCATAAACCGTTTTTTACCAAAACTGAGCGAACCGATGATAGGTATCTTCCATTTTCCAGCCAAAACGTCCATTGTATCGCGTATCGCCCGGTGATGGACGGTACAAGCCTCCTGATTTGTGTTGTCCTTTTTTTTCATTTTAATAGTGGTTTCCTCAAGGAAATCAGTTTCCTTGAGGAAACCCATTACAAAACTAAACTATAACACGTGTAAATTTGCATCATGTCATTTTCATAAAGTAATAGTGACCAATAAAGTCTTAAAATAAAATATATGGATCAGTCAAATCCTATTTCCATTAATGGACCTACAAGTGTTCCAACACCAGTTGTCTCTCAAAGTCCGATTATACTGTATACACCTGGCCGTGATCATCAACTGCAGGTTCGAGTTTCCGCTCCGTTAACTGGCAGCAATTTGCCTGTTATTATTTTCTCTCACGGCTTTGGATCTTCAATGAATGCCTATGCTCCGGTTGTCAATTATTGGGCGGCTCACGGCTTCATTGTGATACAGCCTACTTTTCTGGATTCAAGGACCCTTAGCATAAATCCCAAAGCAGACCATAGTGAAGCGGTTAAAGCATATCTGGAAGATCCCCGGAAGCCAGACATGTGGAGATACCGGGTAGAAGATGCAAAGCATATTCTTGACCAATTGGATTTTATTGAAGATTCTGTTTTAGGGCTTAAAGGACGGCTAAACAAAAATCTTATCGCAGCGGTAGGACATTCCTTTGGGGCTCAAACTACTTCAATATTACTAGGGACGCGGGTGATAAATGCTGACGGCAGCTTAAGTGAAAATCATTCTGACTCGCGTATTAAGGCTGGCGTATTACTCAGCGCTGGTGGCCGTGGTGGTAATGCTTTAAGCCCTTTCGCTAAAGAGCATTTCTCTCATCTAAACCAGAGTTATAAAGAAATGAAAATTCCAACGCTTGTGGTTGCAGGAGACGATGACAGATCTCCATTGACCGTACTGGGGCCAGAGTGGTTTACAGATGCCTACTATTTGAGTTCCGGTGCAAATGCACTGCTTACTTTATTTGGCGGCGAACATATGCTTGGCGGGATTTCGGGGTATCTGGTAACTGAGACTACAGATGAAAATCCTGATCGAGTTTATACTGTACAGCGACTTACCTGGGCCTATCTTAGAAGCGCACTCTACCCAAATGATAGTGCGTGGACGGATGCCTGTACATGGTTAGCGGCTAACCCTAATCCGCAGGGGAATGTCATTATCAAATAAGTCTGGCATATTAGAGAATAAATTCAATGAGGGACAATATGGAAAGAATCATTATCATTGAAAGGAAGCGGGGCGTTTGGTTTTTTGATCGCTTTTTTCCCAAAGCCAGTTAAATTTTTCTCTCTTGTGCCAAGACATGAAAGGATCTGTTGAAGACACAGTACGGCTCTGATTTGTCATGTTTATATTTGGTTAATGTAGGGACTATTCTTCACCTGACTTCTCCATTTTTTTCAGCATGAGGATAATCTTATCCAGTTTTTCTATTTCAATATTATCGAGCCGAATCATTAGCTCCTCGATTTCCTTTTTTGCTGCCACATTGGTCTTATAATCGTTGTCAGCCTGTGCACGGTCACGTTGGCTCTGCCGGTTCTGAGCCATCATGATTATGGGTGCGGCATAGGCCGCCTGAGTAGAAAAGAGCAGATTCAATAAAATAAACGGATAGACATCCCAATGATGAACAAAGGCGATTACGTTGAGCCCCATCCATAAAGCAACCACCAATGTTTGTATAATGATAAAGCGCCAGGAACCCATGCCATTTGCCACCGAATCCGCAAGCCTTTGACCGAAAGTAGATGATTCCTTATGCAAGTCATGCCAGTTTTTACCGTTTTTCATATAGGGATTGTTTTTCTAAATATAGAAAATAATTCAGAGTAGCTTCCATTTCATTTCTACTCCTCAATATTTGCTGAGGCAGCAAAAACGAAATTCAAATTATTAAAATGCAAAATCATCTTCTAATTAACTGGACTACTAAAAATAAGAGAATTGTAACGGTATTATCAGTTTTGCTTTCTTGTTACTTTATTTACAGAGCTGGTGAATGCTTAGGCGAATTTCTTTTTTATATAACACATTAGGCTATTTCATCAACCTAATCTCATATATATTCGCAATAGCCGATCCTTGATCTGCCACGAATTTCACTTCTATATCTGTCTTTAATAATTCCTTTGGAATATTATATCCCTGCGCATAGAAAGCATCGCTTTTGGATCCATCTAACTTTACATTTTCAATTGCAGCGCCGTTGATTAAAATGGAGAAACTTCTATCCTTTTCCTTGCCATAATACAATAAAATCAGCTTATTGGCCGATAGATCTCTATTTTTAAGTACATAACTAAACCATCCTTTTCCATTTCTGAAATGCCTTTCCTGATAAATTCCGTTATCCGTTTGCTCCCCCTTAAAATTATGGTCGGATTCAGGTTGCTGTTCTCCAACATTAACCATGTCGACAGTTTGCTGTTCAATTTTCATTTTTTCTTCTTCCGCTAGTTTAATCTCCTTTGCACGTTCTGGCAAAGTTTCAGCATTGCTGTAAGGAAAATACACTACATAGCGCTTTTCGGCCAAAGTGTAAAAAGGAACAAGCTTTAATGATTTATATTTGGGTTGATAGATGGCATTCTGAGCGTTGAAAGTCAAGCTGCTCTGATCAACCAATGTAATTTCATTTGCCAATGCGTTTTTAACTCCGGTAACAAACGGTGCCTCACTGATCGGCAACAAAGCTCCCGACGCAATATGCCCCATCCTGCTGCCATCGGCCGTTAAATTGGGCTGACTTAAAGTATCCATAGCTGCTGCAAGAACAATCGGCCCACGGAGAAAGGCCACCCAATCAGAACCATCCGGCATAAAATCCGTAGTGGTATGCATCGGCAATGAAATATCAACTACATCACCAGTGGCCCAAACACGGTCGATACTGGCATAACCTCTCGCATCGCTTTTAACCGCAATTTTTTTTCCGTTTACCAAAACGGTTATTTTTCCTTTTTCTACCCAAAGTGGACAACGGAAATATAAGGCAAAATGCTTTTTCTTCTTTAAGTTGAATTTGAACGAGGTATTTTCAGCATTTGGAAAACGTGTTTGCTGTGTAAGCAGAATACCTTTCTCCTTCCAGTTTAAAGTAGAGGAAATAAAAAGATTCACATACATATCATTCTCACTGTGCGCGTAAATCAGTTCTCCATATTTGCCATGGTTCTCCAGTCCCGAACCTACACAGCACCAGAAACTTTCCTGTGGACTCGAATAAGTACGGTAGTGCCCAGGTCGCATGGGTGTAAAATACACAAAACCACCTTCTGGTCTTTGCGAAGACAGGATATGATTATAGAGTGTACGTTCGTAATAATCGAGGTAAGTGTTAGAGGGTGCAGCCAGAAACAATTGTTTGGTCAGTTTCAACATATTATAAGAATTGCAGGTTTCCGGGCCCTCCCGCGATTCGGTCATTGTAGAGAAGTTATTGGCAGGATGAAAATGCTCTCTCACACTATTTCCACCAATGGCTACCGTTCTATGTTCTACTACAGTTTTCCAAAAGAAAGCAGCAGCACTTGCCCAATCAGCATCCTTATCCAGCAAAGCAATTTGCTCATAACCAATTACTTTAGGAATCTGCGTATTTGCATGTAAACCGTTCAAATCATCTGTATGCTTTAAAAGTGGATTTAAAACAGAGCGATCCGAAAACCGCCTCGCCAATTGAAGGTATTTTTGATCACCTGTTATGGCATAAACATGTGCGAAAGTTTCATTTAATCCCCCATGCTCGCTTTTTAAAAGTTCCTGTACCTGCTGATCGGATAAATTGGAAACCAGATCTACACACCAATCGGTCAGTTTAAGGAGCATTTGCTTTGCTTTTGCATTACCAGCAACCGCATAAGCATCGTATAGACCTGCGTAAATTTTATGGATGTTGTACAGGGGCACCCATTTCCCGTTCAACGAGAAACTGGAGGATTTTATATTGCCGGTTCTGATCTCCTTCCAGATTTCTTTTCCCCCTGGAATGCCTGCCAGATACCCATCACCGTTTTGTTCCTGACACTTATCCAGTTCGGCAATCATATATTCCATCCGATCCTTAACCTTTGTATCACCTGTTGAAGCGTACATTAAAGCCAGGGCCGATAAATAATGGCCTGCAATATGCCCATCTAAACCGGTGTTTTCCCAATTCCCGTACGACGTCGCTTTGGGTTTTAACCCAGCTTCCCTTAAGTAGGGTACCAAAAGCCGATCGGCATCTAGCGAAAGCATGTATTTTTTATCGGTTTCCTGTGCTTGCTTGAATGGCCCATCTAGCAAACGAACCTCCATTAAATTAAATGGCTGCAAGCTGGTTTGTCCAAAGGCAGCACCAGATGATATCATAAGCAAAAAAACAGTGACTATCTTATAGCTTTTAGATACAGGCCGGTTTCTCATTTCATTTGGTTATATAAACGTTATATTGACGATTACAAAACGAATATATAAAAACTTATAAAAGAACATCGGCAAAAGAAGCAAATTATTTATCTTTCCTTCTATATCCAAAACCATTGCTATATAGTAC
>NZ_QAIL01000008.1 GCF_003061025.1 Pedobacter sp. HMWF019
ACATCGGAATGAACTCATTACAAATTTTATTGAAGAATTGAGTCTACTGGATAAGTCCGGTTCAGCAGAAATATCCTTAAAGTTGCATAAGCTGATCCACAAATTTCGGTATGATATCAATATTGAAAAATATGTAGAGGATTTCAATTTGCAGATAGAAACTAAATACCAGGACTTTTTTTATAACCTGCAGCAGAAATTTCCAGATCTGACACAAAATGAACGTCGACTTTGTGCGCAGATCCGCTTAAGTCTGTCGATCAAAGAAATTGCGTCTCTGAACAATATTTCTGTTAAATCAGCTGAAATGGCGAGGTACCGTTTGCGCAAACATTTTGGACTGAATCCTACCGACAGTCTCAATGATTTTCTGAAATCTTTCTAATTTCAAAATATTGCTTTAAATGGCTTCTATGGCCTCATGTAGAGGTCGTGTAGGGGTAGTTTGTATTCGATGTAGGGGTTGGCTCCTTCGTTTTTTGCCTTTTGTAATCTTTAGGTTTGAGTAACCAATATAGCCAGGCCAGAGGTCTGGATATTTATCAACTTCAAACCAAATATTATGATTAAAAATTTACGATGGTCAATTCATTTCCTTTTTGGGCTGCTTCTGATCTTCCTGGGGGGAGGCGCCTATGCCCAGAACACCCTGGTCAAAGGACAAGTCTTAAATGAGATCGATCAGCCGGTAGCCGGCATCAGCATTAAGATAAAAGGAGGTACCACGGGAACAACTTCAGCTGCAGATGGTAGTTTTTCGATTAGAGCGAATGCAAAGGACATTCTTATTTTCTCAGCGGTCAGTTTTAAAACACAGGAAATCCTTGTAGTTCCAGGGAAAGAAATCACCGTAAAGATGATCATGGATATGAAGGGACTGGACGAAGTGGTTGTGGTGGGCTATGGTACACAGAAAAAAAGTAACCTAACCAGCGCAGTCAGTTCAGTAAGCGGGGAAAAGCTGGACCAGGTGGCTTCCAATAATCCCGTAAATGCTTTACAGGGGCGTGTGGCAGGCTTATCGGTTAGTAGCCCTGGAGGGAACCCCGGTCAATCTTCAGATGTTCGTTTAAGAGGTGTGGGTACTTTTGGCGCACACCAGCCATTGTATATTATTGATGGTGTTCCGGGCGACCCATATTATTTAAGCAGTAATGATGTTGCCTCAGTTGAGGTACTGAAGGATGGTGCTGCAGCCTCTATCTACGGCTCTAATAGTGCCAATGGGGTAATCCTCATTACCACCAAGAAAGGTAAAAAAGGGGCGCCAATAATTGATTTTTCCGGTTATTACAGCGCTGTTAATCCGACAAAAAAATACAGTTTCCTGGATGCGAATGGCTATAAGCAGGTGCACAATCAAATGTATACCAATGCCGGCGAATCAGCACCGGATTTTCCTGCTTATATCACCAAAGGAAGTAATAATAATACAGACTGGCAGAAGCTGATCAACCGTCAAGGCATTTCACAGAATTACAATCTGGGTTTAAGTGGGGGAGGAGATTACCTGACCTATGCTTTGAGTGGTGACCTTACCGACGATAAAGGGACATTTATTGGGTCCGGTTTTAATAAGAAATCCTTTAAATCTAGGAATGATTTTACGAAAGGCATACTGACCGTAGGAAGTAATATTACGTATACAGAAACCATGTCTGAGCCAGCAAAATTTGATGTTAAAGATGCCTATTTCCAGTCACCTTTACTACCTGTATATGACACCAAGGAAAAATATGGATATGCATTGACTGAAAATGGCTTGCCTAAATTTCAGAATCCGATAGCGGCCGATCATTTCCTGGAAGCCAATACCAAAATTAAATACCTGGCGGCCAATATGAAAGTAGGATTGCAGTTATATAAAGGCCTGAAGTATACCGCTAATCTAAGCTATATCTCTTCACAGCAGGAAGATTATTCCCACCATCCACCCTATAGGGCCAATGCAAATGATCCTGCAGTTTCTTATCCGCAGGTATATGACAGGATCTCTAATTATAAAGAGCGTTTAATGGAACATTTGCTCAACTATGATTTTGATATCGATAAACACAGTTTTAAACTGCTTGCAGGGTATACCGCACAGGAGAAAACCAATCGGTATCTGAGCGCAACTGTAGATGGCAAAACTATTGTTCGCACGGTGGTTAATGGCAAAATTGTTGAAACTGAAGTGCCTGCAGGTTTTAGTAATCCAGATTTTAATACGATTAATGCAGGCTTGGGTGGGACTTTTAACGCTACCGGATCCAACAATAAATATGTTCGCCTGTCTACATTAGGTAGGTTTAACTATGCGTATGACAATAAATATTTGTTACAGGTATCCGTGCGCCGGGATGGCTCTTCCGTATTTGGAGAGGACAGAAGATATGGAGTATTCCCTTCTGTATCTGTGGGCTGGAACATGAATAAAGAGACTTTTTTGAAAGAAATAACCTGGTTGAATGCTTTAAAACTTAGGGCTAGTTATGGAGAACTGGGTAATGAAGGTGCACTGGGCTTTTATGACCATCAAGCCTTGATCACGACTGACAACACCTGGGCAGGTGGTTACGTACAAGGTTCAGGAGCTACACCATGGCCAGGTTCAGCCAGTTATTCTTTATTGAACAGGGATTTACGTTGGGAAACTATAAAATCTAAAAATATAGGGCTTGACTTAGGTCTGTTCAATAATGCGCTGACCGGATCGTTAAATTATTTTAACAACACAACCGACGGTTTACTGATCACCAAAGAGGTACCGCCATCGGCTGGATTAAATAACCCTATTCTGAATGTGGGCAAGATCGCCAATAAAGGCCTGGAACTGGAAGCTAATTATAAATTTTCAAGAAATGACTGGAATTTTGACTTTGGAGGCGCATTTAGTTTGTTGAGAAACAGAGTGATTAGTCTGGCCAATACGGATCAGGTGTTGATGGGAACCGGATTAAGGTATGAAACTGATCACATCCCTACACAAACCAGGGTAGGTAAAGAAATCGGTGCTTTCTATCTGTACGAAGCCAGTGGCTTGTTTCAGTCTGATGCAGAAGCTGCCAACTATAAAAATTCGGCTGGTGAGCGTTTACAACCAGATGCTAAAGCTGGTGATGTGAGATTCCGGGATACCAATGGAGATGGGGTAATTGATGAGAAAGATAAGACTTATCAGGGTTCAGGTTTTGCCAGGGTGGAGTACAGCTTAAACATGAGCGTAAATTATAAAAATTTCGACCTGTCACTTTTCTGGCAAGGCGTAGGGGGCAATAAGATTTATAATGGAAATCGTTTTGAACTGGAAGGTATGGATGCCGGAAGAAATTTCCTTTCCACCACACTGGATGTCTGGACACCTCAGCATACCAACACAGATATGCCTCGTGCAGTGCTTGGTGATCCCAATGGCAATGCCAGAGAATCGACCCGGTTTTTGGAAAACGGAGCTTATCTCAGGTTAAAACTGGTACAACTGGGTTATACGCTTCCGACTAAGGTGCTTCAAAAGATGAAGGTCAACCGGTTAAGGGTGTACTTAAGTGCCCAGAATCTGATTACGATCACTAAATATTCAGGTCTGGATCCAGAAGTAGGCAATTTCACGGTGCTGGATACGGGAGTAGACCGGATGCTTTATCCTCAGAACAAGAGATTGTTGGCTGGTCTTCAATTAACTTTTTAACCTAATTCTATTTTCTGATGAACACAAAAAAACTATATATAGTCTTATGCCTGCTACTGGCGGTAGCTGGATGTAAAAAAAGTGAACTGGAACAAAATACTCCGGACCAGTTAACTGTAGATAATTTCTGGACCAGTAAAGAGCATGCCTTATCCGGACTGGCCTCAGCTTACTCTCAGCTCGAAGGTTTTGTTTATTGGGATAATTACGTTGAAGCCCGCTCAGTAAGAGAATTCTACCGGGAAGATTATGTGGTTCCAGGAGCTGATGCCTATAATTATCCCTGGTGGACTGAACATTATAATTTTAATTTCACTTCGGGAAATTATGCGATAGATCTGCTTTGGAGAGAAAATTACCGGGGCATCAATTTTTCCAATCAAGTAATCGAGGGCCTTGGTAAAATGAGCAGTAAAGCAATTGATGACGCAAGTAAAAATCAATTTTTAGCAGAGGCAAAATTCCTGCGGGCCTATTATCATTTTAAACTGCTTAATAATTTCAGCAAAGTGATCATTCGGGATAAAGTACCTACTTCAGAAGCTGACCTTTCTAAAGCTTTTTCATCCCGTTCAGAGGTTTATGATTTTATCCTGAAAGACTTGAAAGAAGCAGAGCCAAATCTTCCTTTAAGATCTGCCCGCCCGGCTACGGAACTGGGCAGGGTAACTAAAGGGGCGGCTGAAGCTTATTTAGGTAAAGTATTTCTTTATCGCGCAGGTGAAGACAAAAACAACGCTTATTATACGGAGTCTGCTGGTTGGCTGCAAAAAGTAATTCTTTCCACAGAGTATAGCCTGGACCCAAGGTTTGTGGATATGTTTAATGGGGTGACTAAAAACAGTGTGGAGTCTATTTTTGAATTGCAGCAGACCGCTGATGCGTCGAGTGGAGCGTATTACCGTTCTTACCTGAGTGATTGGGTGGCCGCATCAGAATTGGGTGGTTACGGAGAGATTTATGGTACTCCACGTTTGCTGAACGAGATGACCAAGGAAGGTAAAATCGCCAGTGGTAAATACGATGCAAGGGTATATCAGACTTTGTATTTTAATGACCCTTATTTTAATGATGCTGCAGATCCGCAGATTTACGGAAGTACGTATAATGCATTATTTGGTGCAACGGCAAAGACAATCGCTTTCCGTAAATGGATACCAGCAACTCCAGACCGTATTGGTTTGTCTAATGCGATCAATGTTCCTTTAATGCGTTATGCCGATGTTTTGTTAATGTATGCAGAAGTTTTAAATGCACAGAACAATGCGGAGGCTTCTAAATACATTAACCTGGTACGTAAAAGGGCTGGTTTACCAGACGCGCCTTCGGGCGACCAGCAAACGGTATTTAACCAGATTGTACATGAAAGGGTGATGGAATTTACCCTGGAGGGCAGCCGGTTTTATGACCTGAGAAGATGGGGGCTGCTCAGTCAGAATATGCAAGCCGCGGGAAGAAGTTTTAGCCCTGATAAGGCCTTTTATCCAACACCGCTTAAAGAAGTGACGAATAACCCTGATGCTCAATAAATAAGATCTGAATCTATCATTTGGAAGGCTGTGAAGATAGTCTTCCATCACTATATGCCCATGAAATGTCCTAAACTATTTGTTTTTCTTTGCTTCGCCTTATTCCTGATGCCTATGTTGATGAAAGGGCAGAATGCAGATTGGGAAAATCCATCTGTACCTTCCAGGAATGTCGTAAAACCTCATGCCTGGTTTCTTCCAAACCAGCCCATGCGACAATCTTTGGATGGGATATGGAGGTTTAAAATCGTTCAGAATCCATCATTAAGGTCCTTGGATTTTTTTAAAAATACGGATCAGACCAAAGACTGGGGTCAGATAAAGGTTCCTGCCCACTGGCAAACGGAAGGTTATGATAAATACATTTTTACAGATGTGGAATACCCGATCTCACCAAACCCACCCTTTGTACCTAAAGACTATAATCCGGTTGGATCCTATCAGCGCGATTTTATCCTGGATCCTGTCTGGATAGGTAAACAGGTCTTTATTCATCTCGGTGCGGTTAATTCCTTCTTCTATATATGGATCAATGGACAGCCGATAGGCTTTAGCAAAGACAGCAAGACACCAACAGAGTTTGACATCACCAGAGCGCTGAAAAAAGGAAAGAATACCGTATCCCTGCAAGTTTTTCGCTTTAGCGATGCTACCTATTTGGAAGGGCAGGACATGTGGAAGCTAAGTGGGATTGAAAGAAGTGTTTTCCTGATCGCAAGACCCGTCTTTCATATCGCGGATTTTCGCATCAAGGCGACACTGGACAGCACCTGTAGGAACGGGCTTTTTGACCTGAATGTGGAATTTAACAGACAACCTGCAAAAACCGAGACAGGCAGTCTAAAGGTGGAACTGATGGATGTTTCCGGAAAAATGGTTTTCCAGGAAAAACAGCCGCTGAAATCTGTGGGGAGTTTTAATTTTGCTTCCAGGATCAATGCGGTTAAGGCCTGGAATGCTGAACATCCAAATCTATATACCCTTATCATCAGGCATCTGAATGCACAGGAACAAGAAGTAGAAAGTATTACCCGTCAAATTGGCTTCAGAACAGCCGAAGTCAAAGGTGGGCTTTTCCTGCTCAATGGTCAGGCCATTAAGATCAAAGGGGTAAACCGGCATGAGCACAATATGCTGACGGGTAAGGTGATTACGGAGGCTGATATGCTTCGGGACATTCACCTCATGAAGCAAATGAATATTAACGCAGTAAGGGCCAGTCATTATCCAAACGGAGAACGCTGGTATGAACTCTGTGACCGGTACGGTTTATATGTTATAGACGAGGTAAATCTGGAATGCGATGGTATGAGTTTTACACCGATGGAAACCCTCTCAGGCCAGCCGGAATGGAAAAATGCCTATATGGACCGTACTGAGCGTATGTGGGAGCGTGATAAAAATTTTACCTGTATTATTACCTGGTCATTGGGCAATGAAAGTGGATTTGGGGCCAATTTTGTAGCCACTTACAATTGGATCAAGTCAAAAGACAAGACCCGTCCGGTACAATATGAAGCCACAAAAGATGAACGTTATTCAGACATCTGGTGTCCAATGTACAAATCCATTAGTATTATGGAGAATTATGTGAAAACCTGGAGAAGCAGACCGATGATTCAGTGCGAATATGCCCATATGATGGGCAATAGCGGAGGTAATTTAAAGGACGACTGGGATTTGATCTATAAGCATAAACAATTGCAGGGCGGTTTTATCTGGGACTTTTCTGATCAGACTTTTGCCCGTAAAGACGAAAAAGGCAATAAGATTTGGGCCTATGGCCGGGACATGGGGACCGTGGGCCTGACCAGCGATACCAGTTTTTGTGCCGACGGCTTGTTAAATTCAGATCGTACTTTCCATCCTCAGGCTTATGAATTACAAAAGGTTTATCAGAATATTTCTTTCGAAACGGTTGATCTTAAACATTACAAGTTCAACATTAGAAACAGGTTTGATTTTACCAATTTATCGGCTTATGGCCTGCGCTGGTTCATAAAAGGGGATGGGGCACTGGTCTGTTCGGGAAAACTACCTGAAACAGTACTTGGTCCGCAGGAGGAAAAGGAGATAAGCATAGAGGTGCCAGCATTTGAAGCTAAACCTGGCGTTGAATATTTCATAACGCTCGAGGCGTATACCAGAAGTGCATCTGGGTTGTTAGACAAGGATTTCATTGTGGCAAAAGAACAGTTTAAACTTCCATTTGAAGTTAAGCAGGTGGTAGTAGTGGCAGGAAAAAGTGGAAAGTTGAAGAAACAAGTGGAGGGGGAGCATCTTCGCCTTTACGGAAGGGATATAATGATTGGATTTAACGAAAAGACCGGCTTACTGGAAGCCTACGAGATTTCGGGCAGGCCAGTGATACAACAAGCTATGGAACCGCATTTCTGGAGGGCGGCAACTGATAATGATATTGGCAACAGCCTGCAGATCCGGAGTAAGGTTTGGCAAAATGCTTTTCAGACTGCAGAACTGAAATCTTTCAAGAACACCATGTTGGGTAAAGACAGGGCAATCGTAGAGACGATACATGAACTGCCTGCTGTAGGCAGTACCGTCACCACCAGATATACCGTTCATAGCAACGGGGATGTAGAGGTGAGTTATCAGATGAAAACGGGTACCGGTTCAGTGGCTGAACCGCAAAGGATTGGTATGAGGATGATCCTGAACCCGGAATATGATCAGGCCAGCTGGCTTGGCAAAGGGCCCTTTGATAATTATGCAGACCGGAACTATGCTGCACATACCGATGTGTATCATATGCCTGCAGATTCTTTGTTTTATCCATACCCAAGGGCACAGGAGAGCGGTTACCGGACCAGTATTCGCTGGGTATCCCTGCAGAGCAAAAATGGAGAAGGCTTAATGGCTATTGCAGGTACTTCGCTGTTAAGTACAGGAATCCTGCATTTTGATATGAAGAATCTTGATTTTGATAAAAATGCACCGAGGAATGTGCATGGGGGATCAATGACCAATGAAAATTTGATCTGGTGGAATATTGACCACGAGCAGATGGGGGTAGGTGGCGACAATAGCTGGGGAGCACAAACTCATCCACAGTACAGGCTTCCCTATCAGGATTATGCCTATTCTTTTACGTTGCGGCCGATTTTTAAAAATGAACAATTAACAGAAAGGTCTAAACCCTAAGATGGAGAAATTATTTTTTGTAATACTCAGTTTTTGGCTGGGTTTTTCTTACGCACAAAATACCCGGAGCAATTTTCCCGATGTTTTAAAGTTAGGTTATCAAGTCCAGCGGCCAAACCGTATTGAAACGAATGTATTTGCTGATTTGGGTGCCTGGCATGCCTATACTTTACCCTCAGATAGTGGAGATTACGGTTCTTTTATCGGCCCTTTGGTTATGGATATGAGTGGTCAATGGTTGGCCAATTCGATTGCTAAATTATCTGTAAAGGAAATGGGTAAGGTTATAGATCTGAAAAAAGGGAAGATAGCGCAGCATTATTACCCTGGAATGCTGGAACAGGAAGTCCAGGCGGCGAAGCTCCGGATCATACTACGGCTTATTTATGTTTCCAGTACAGAAGTTATGGTACAAACTCAGATCGAGAATCTTTCTTCGCAACGGCGTAAACTGGAACTGAGCTGGTCTGGTCAGGTGCTTTTGAAAGATGCTGAACTAAAAAAGGATAAAAACGGTATTGCTGTTTTGTTTGATAAAGACCATGTTTTTCGTTTGAATTTTTCCGGTCAGAAGGACATTCAGATTCTGAATGGTGCCTATCAGGCCAGCCAGTTGCCGGTGAGATTGACAGCAGGTAGCATTTACCGGACGGTATATACGCAGTGTTATCATCCTGAACAGACTTTAAGCGTTTTCTCAGCTCAGCCTAAGGATTTTAAAAAAGCGCTACAGGCAAATCAGTTGCGCTGGAATCACTACCTTGATCAATACTTTAATGCATCAGGAAAGAAGATTAAAGATCCTATCCGGCGTAGGATTGCAGTCAAATCTATGGTTACCTTGATCAGCAACTGGAGAACCAGGGCTAAAGATCTGCTCCATGATGGCGTTTTTCCCTCGCTAAATTACCAGGGTTTTTATGGGTTTTGGAGCTGGGACAGTTGGAAACAGGCCGTCGGGATCAGTTATTTTAATCCTGAACTGGCCAAAAGTAATATATTATCCATGTTTGACTATCAGGATGAGTATGGGATGGTGGCAGATTGTATATATACAGATAAAAGCGAAAATAACTGGAGGGATACTAAACCACCTCTGGCGGCCTGGAGTGTCTGGAAAATCCAAGAACATGCACCAGATCCTGGATTTTTGAAGCATATATATCCCATGTTGGTTAAGTATCATCAGTGGTGGTATATGAACAGGGATCACAATCAAAATGGATTGTGTGAGTACGGATCCACAGATGGAACGCGAATCGCTGCCGCCTGGGAAAGCGGGATGGATAATGCTGTTCGTTTTGATCAGGCCAGATTGCTGAAGAACAATGATTCGGCCTGGTCGCTTAACCAGGAGTCAGTAGACCTCAATGCGTATTTATATGCGGAAAAGGGTTATCTCGCCCAGATCGCTGCTGCCATCGGCTTGGCAGAAGAGGCCAGACAGTGGGAAGGCGGTAAGGAACTTTTAAGAAAAAAAATAAATGAAACTTTTTATCAGGCAGATAAGGGTTATTATCATGATAAATTATTGGATGGCCAATGGATGGAGGCAGAAGGGCCGGAAGCATGGATTCCATTGTGGTGTGGTATTGCCGATTCCGTACAGGCGGAAGCTGTATTAAAAGTGATGCTGGATAAGCATAAATTTAATACGTTTGTTCCGTTACCAACGCTGGCGGCCGATCATCCCAGGTTTGATCCTCTGAAAGGTTATTGGCGCGGGCCAGTATGGCTGGACCAGATATATTTTGGTTTAACAGGGCTGCAGCTATATGGCTACAAGAAGGAATCTGCCTGTTTTCTGGAGCAACTCCTGAGAAATGCAGAAGGACTTTCTACTCAGGGACCTATACGTGAAAATTACCATCCCATCTCTGGCAAGGGGTTGAATGCGATGAATTTCAGTTGGTCTGCAGCCCATTTATTAATGTTATTAAAAGAAAACAAGTTATGATACTTTCCGAAACTCATATTAAAGAATTGATTGCCGACCATTACCAGATGGAAGTCTTTGTACAAAAGATGGAGGGCTATGAAGACCAGAATTTCCTGCTTCAGGACCAATCTGGCCAAAAATTTATTGCAAAAGTAACATTAGGGGCAGATCAGTTTCCATTTTTGGAAGCACAGTTAAAAGCCATGCAGCATCTGGACAAAAAGGGGCATACCGCCATACAGAAGGTAGTTGAAAATAAGATAGGAAATGCGTTGACTTCTTTCGAACAGGAGAACGCAACATTGGCTTTAAGGGTATTGACTTATCTGGACGGTACTTTTATGGGCCATTCGGCCTTGCGGTTACCCGCTGTTGTGGAAAGTCTGGGTACTCAATTGGCCATAATGGATCACTATCTGGAGGATTTTAAGCATCCTGCAGCTTACCGCTATACAGAATGGGACCTGGCCAGAGTATTGGATTGCAGAGAAAAGTTGTGGCATATTAAAGACCATGAAAAAAGAACCATGGCTGCTTACTTTTTGCTTCAGTACGAAATGGAGGTGCTACCCCTGCAGAATCAGTTAAGAAAAGCCGTTATTCATAATGATGCTAATGATTATAATGTGCTGGTTAAAGACGGAACTGTTACCGGGATTATCGATTTTGGAGATATGGTGGAAAGTCAATTGGTGCATAACCTGGCGATCGCCTGTACCTATGCCATGTTTAAGCAGCCGGATCCACTGGCCGTTGCAGAAAGGCTGGTGAAAAATTATCATAAAACCTATCCGCTTACGGAAACTGAACTTTCCATATTGTATTATCTGATTGCTGCCCGCCTGTCTATGAGTGTGAGTACTTCAGCACAGCAAAGAACTCAAAGTAATAATCCGCATCACTTTATTTCTGAGCAGGATGCCTGGGCACTTTTATACCAGTGGATAAAGATTAATCCTTTGCTTGCCCAAAACAGGTTTAACCTTTGTTGCGGATATGCGTCTGTCTTTGTTCCTGATGAGGCTTATTCTGCGTTAAAACAATCAAGAAAAGAGAATGTTGGGGCTAACCTGAGCATCAGTTACCAAAAAAGTTTAAAGATCAGCCGGGGTGCACTGCAGTACCTGTATGACGATCAGGGGCGAACCTATATTGATTGTGTCAATAATGTAAGCCATGTTGGTCATTGCCATCCGGTAGTGGTGAAGGCCATGCAACAACAATTGGCTAGACTGAATACCAATACCCGTTACCTGCACGACAGCCTGGTAGAATATGCCTGCTTGCTTACGGCTACTTTACCTGAAAAGCTGAAAGTCTGTTATTTTACCAATTCGGGTAGCGAAGCAAATGATCTGGCCATCCGGATCAGTAGACATTTTACCAAACAGAGAGATGTAATTGTACTGGATCATGCCTATCATGGTACTTCTACAGTAGCTATGGAACTTAGTCCTTATAAATTTGATGGGCCAGGTGGAGCTGGCCAGCAGCCTTATATCCACAAAGGAATGAATCCTGACCTTTATCGCGGGCCGTATCGTTATGGAGATCCGGAAGCAGGTAAAAAATATGCTTCGGATATTTCAGATACTATTGGTCAGCTTAAAGAACAAGGTACAGGTATTGCGGCTTTTATTTGTGAGACTTTACTTGGTGTAGGCGGGCAGATTCCTCTTCCGTATGGCTATCTGAAAGAAGTGTATGCCCTGGTACGTAAAGCTGGTGGTTTGTGTATTGCAGATGAGGTGCAGGTTGGCTTTGGTAGAGTGGGTGAGAAATTCTGGGGCTTTGAATTGCAGGATGTGGAACCAGATATTGTGGTGCTGGGCAAACCTATAGGTAATGGACATCCTCTAGCCGCAGTGGTGGTTACAGAGGAGGTGGCTGCGGCTTTTAATAATGGTATGGAGTATTTTAACACTTATGGTGGAAACCCAGTGTCTATGGAAACCGGAATTGCTGTGATGGAAGTGATCCGGGAAGAGAAACTGCAGGAACGGGCGCTGGAAACAGGGAATTACCTGATGGAAGAACTTAATAAATTGATGGCTAAACATGAGATCATCGGAGATGTGCGAGGTAAAGGTCTATTTGTAGGGGTAGAATTGGTCACTGACCGGAAAAATCTGAACCCTGCGATTCCTCTGATCGATGAGATTGTAGAAAAAATGAAGGAGCGTGGCTTCCTGATCAGTACAGATGGTCCTTTGCATAATGTTCTAAAAATTAAGCCACCAATGGTGTTTAATATTGAAAATGCATCTGCCTTAGCTGCACATTTAGATGAGGTTCTGAACGACTATTAAACTCGTTAAATTTTCTGTCTCCGGAAGAAGGGGCCGGATAATGCAGTTATAAGGCTGTCCAGGTGCACTTTGGATAGCCTTATAATATATCATCTTCACTGATGATGTTGTTCTTGAGGGCAAAGATGACCAGACCAGCCATATTCTTCGCATTGATTTTCTCCATAATCTTTATCCTGTGCCCTTCAACGGTTCTCTTGCTTAGAAATATTTTATCTGCGATTTGCTGCGCCGTGTATTGCTGGCAAATCAATTTGATGATCTCTTTTTCTCTTTCAGTAAAGGAAATCTTTTTTTCTTTTCCTGATTTAAACCGGCTGCGGACAATCATAGAAGCTAATAGGGAAGAAGTATGGCTGCAATAATAGTTTTTGCCTTCGTATACACTGATCACCGCATCTATAATTTCATTTTTAGGGGCATTTTTCAGCAGATAACCATTGGCCCCTGCTTCGAGCATTTCAATGATCAACTTCTCTTCATCAAACATGGATAGTGCAATCACTTTAACCTCGGGATATTTTTTCCGGATCAATTTGGTGGTTTCTATTCCATCCATAATGGGCATTTTAATATCGGTAAGCACGACATCAGGCATCTTTGAACCAATAAGTTCAAGGAGATGGAATCCATTGGAAACTTGTCCGCAAATGCTGAAGTTCTGTTGTCTGGATAACATTAAAGATAGACCATCCAAGAAGATTTCATGGTCATCAGCTATTGCTATGGTGATTGGGGGAATCATGTTGTTCTAAATTTACAAATTAATTCACAGGTATTTTAATGATAATTTCACAGCCTCCTTTTTTTGAGGTTTGTATTTTAAAGGAAGCACCGATGAGTTCGCTGCGGCTTTCTATACTCTTCAGGCCGAGACCGGTAGAACTTTTTTGTACTTCTTCCAGTTCAAAGCCAATTCCATTGTCTTTGATATAGAGAGCCAGTTCCTCAGGCTTTTCAATAGTATAGATTTGTATAAGTGTAGCCTTAGCGTGTTTAACTGCATTGTGTACTGTTTCCTGTATAATCCGGAACAAGTGGATCTCATTTTTAGTGGTAACTTTTTCAAGGCCAGATCCCTGAAATTTAATTTTGAGCCCGTAAATTGAGCTGCAACGATAAAGATATTCTTCAATGGCATCGGTAAGCCCATTTCTGTTTAGGGTATTGGGCATTAGATTGTAGGATATTTCTCTCAGGCTTTTAATAATTTCATCGATGTGTTGCCCTGCTTTGTGGATGATCCTGCTATCCTCAGATTCTTGTATATCTATACTTTGTATATTCAATTTTACTGCTGAAAGCAATGGTCCAAGGCTATCATGAAGATCATTGGCAATCCTTTTTCTTTCTGATTCCTGCATCATGATTTCTGCCCTAATTCTTTCTCTCTGCAAGCTGATATAACGTCGGTGGTAACGGATGATGGAAATAATAAAAAAAGCAATAATGACTGCAATCAGCAGGGAAATGAAAAGAACCGTATGAAGAATTTTATCTTCCATGTTAAGTTTCCCGGGAAGGTATGAAATAAACTGCAGCAGCAAAAATCACATTTACGAAAAAATTGAGGTAGCCAAAAAATAGAATGATCCTGCCTGCAATCAGTGATTTGTCGTATCCAACGTAGAACGAGGCTTCATAAATGATCTGGTAAATGAAAAAGATCATAAATCCCATACTTAACAGAAACCTGGTGTTTCGGAACAAGTTTCCTTTATATTGGACAATCATAGCATTTATGGTATTGATACTGAGCAATACGATAATAAAAGCATAGAAAATTCTAAAATAAGGCCTGAAAGTAAAGAGGTGATGATAAATCAGATGATCCGTAACCCACACACCTGAAGTGAGCAGTGCCAGACAGATAAAAAGAGTCTTTTTATGTTTAACAGAGCCCCAGAGATAGAATTGATAAAGAAGGATTATGCATTCCAATAAGCTGTAGATGTTGGTTGAAATGGCATTGCTTCTATGGTAGACGTCAACCAGTAAAAAACTGGTTATTTCAGAGATAAAAGCAATGCCGAGTAAAATAATAAAGGGAAGAAACTGCAGGTCGAAACTTTTTCTCAAACGGAGGAATGCAATCAAAATAGGCAGCAATATGGATTGGCTTAAGAGAAAAGTGAAGAGCAGGTTCATAAAACATTTTTTAGTGATTAATAGCCTTCTAACTGACTTAACGAACAAATAGTAGGACAACGCTGACCGGTTTCCATTAGAAGTCCCTCGGAAGACATGCTTTTCAGAGACTGAATATTGGATCTTTTTGGCAGGATATCATGATTCGCCCCATCTGTCCCCACTAAGATCAGGCGCACCAGGCCGAGGCTGTCTTTTCCCATATAGATTCTTATCCCGCTTGCGCCGTGTTGGTTCAATAGTGCAAGTACAGCGTCTTTATTAAATCTTTCAGAATAAGGCATGTTAAATGCTTTTTCCAGGTAGGTGGAGTTGTTGAGCTGACGGGTAAGTTCTGTTTTGCCCTTCTTGAATTCGGAAGTGAGCTGAATAGCGGTGCCCAGGGAGATTTTGTGGACTTGTACACTGTCCATATTTACAGGATAGCGTTGGTCAGGATCTATTTGTCTGCAGCTGGAGAGACCAAGCAGGAAGATGAATCCTGCAATGTAGATTGGGAATGATTGGGTTAGAGTTTTCATAAAACTTGAATTTTGGTTGTCTATGTGCAAATCGTTAGCCGTATTCTATTGATATGTGGCTTTCTATTTGGTTGGTTTACACAAAGTAACGTAAAATTAAAGTGCTTTGAAAGCGTAGAATTGCCTGAAAAATTCAGGTATTAATACCTATAGATTTTTACTTTTAATTTGAGTAAACACCTAGAATGTCCAGTTTAGGAGAAAGTGAAATTCCCCCAGGATTACAACCAGGTTTGCCTTCCGGAACTGGTATGCCCAATTGATCAAAATAGGCCTTCCAAACCGGAAAATAAGTGTCAGATCCAGGCTGTTTATAGGTCATTGGGAGCAACTCAAAGAATGGCTTATCATTATTGGCGTATTTAAAAGCATCGTAAATTAATTCAGAACAATAGTATTTTCCGTTATCATACAAATATTGATCATCATAGGGTACACCAAACTGGTGGATGGAATAGGTTAAAGCGCGCCGTATAAGAGATCGATAGGTTCTTTTAAGTCTGCCAACGTAATGCGGGTGTTTGGACTTGCCAAGAAAGGCTTCCAGTGTGCTCATATGTACATCTTTACCTGAAGCTTCTATGATGTATACAGTATCATTGCGTAGATATACCATACCCATATGACTGAATTTGTTCCCTCCATACCCCTGTGTAACTGCATTGATGGCATCGCAAAGTGGCCCACAATCCAGATCCTGGAAAATCAGATCACCAGATTTTAAATGAATTTTTTGCTGGGCGAAACTTCCGAAGGTAATGAGCATCAGAAAAAAAAGAAAATTGTATGGTTTGGAAGAGATCATGGAGTTCTTTATCAGTTATGGCTGTAAAAATGTAATAATTATTAAACAGTTCATAAATAATTAACACTCGTTAACGATTAAGTTAAACAAAAATGTAACATATATGCCCGATTTGAATTTTATGGCAATATTGTTGCTGTTAAAGCATTTCAACAAATATTTAAATTATGGTAAAAAGGATACATGTTCTCGAAGATGATACTGACATCAGATACATTATTGAATTTCTGCTTAAAGATGAAGGATATGAATTGCAGTTATCTTCCTCTTTTAGTGAATTAAAGTCCAAATTAAAGGATTCTGTGCCCGATTTGTTTATTCTGGATGTAATGCTACCTGATGGTGACGGTGCTGATATTTGTTCAGATTTAAAAAGTGATCTCTTTACTAAACATATTCCCGTAATTGTGATGTCTGCAAATGATCAGAATAAAGAGAAAAGTATAGCGGCAGGTGCGGATGATTATATTAAAAAGCCTTTTGATATCGATTATATTGTGAGCAGGATTGATAAATTAATAGGCAAGGCTGTTAAAAAATAAATCTCATCTGTTATATTTGGTCAATCAATTACATAGATTTAAAATGTCAGATCAAAAGAAAGAAATATTTAGCGGCGTTGCACAGCGCCTGAAAATTGAAGGTTTCAACGTAGTTAATGTTGATGATACTCGCCCATGGGGTGGTTTTTTCGTTATAGATGAAGAACAGGCACAACAGTTTGCAAATGTCTACTTTGATGGATTAAATGTTAACGACCTTAAAATTAGCGGTAAACTAAGTCCTAAAATTCTTGTGGTTGCCCCTGATTCCCGTTTATCATGGCAATATCATCACCGTCGTGCTGAAATCTGGCAGGTGGTAAGTGGAAATGTAGGTATTATTACCAGCGATACCGATGAACAGGGCGAAGTTAAAACCCTTACTCCAGGCACCAGAGTGAAACTTGAAAAAGGAGAAAGACACCGCTTAATTGGCTTAAAAGATTGGGGTATCGTTTCTGAAATCTGGCAGCATACTGATCCTGAGAATCCTTCTGACGAATCTGATATCGTTAGGGTACAGGATGATTTTGGAAGATAGAATATTCTCTTATCAATAAAAAAGCCGTGGATTTGAATAGATCCACGGCTTTTTTTATTAAAGATTTGTGGGCTGTTCAAAATAATTCTAAATAAGCGTCATAATTTGACTACTTTTGAGGTTTGAACAGTTTAACGTAAGCGGATTACGTTGGTATACATTCAGTGCTTTATATGATTATTTTAGTTTTCTTCCTTTTACATTGGTTTCTCTCCCTCTTTTCCCAGACTTTTTTTCTTCACCGTTATGCTTCGCATAAGATGTTTAAAATGAATACCTTTTGGGAGAAGTTTTTCTATTTGATCACTTTCTTATCACAGGGATCGTCCTTTTTAAATCCTCGTGCTTATGCAATTTTGCACCGTATGCACCACGCTTTCAGTGATACGGAAAAAGACCCGCATTCGCCGCATTTTGTAAAAGATGTATGGGGAATGATGATTCAGACTAAAAATATATACCTTAATTATTCCAAATACAATGTTGAACCTGAAGAACAGTTCAGGGATAAATACCCATCATGGCCCATCATTGATAAAATTGGTGATTCCTGGGTTACCAGGATCATTTTTATTAGTTTTTACGTTTGGTTTTATGTTACTTTTGCTACTGCCTGGTGGATGTTCCTGTTGTTACCTATCCATTTTTTGATGGGCCCAATTCATGGAGCTATTGTAAACTGGTGTGGGCATAAATATGGTTATTCTAATCATGACAATAATGACCACAGCAAGAATTCTTTACCGCTTGACTTTTTAATGTTAGGCGAGCTGTTTCAAAATAACCATCATAAGAAACCAAATAATCCAAATTTTGCTTCAAGGTGGTTTGAGTTTGATCCTACTTATCCGGTTATGAAAGTGATGCACTGGATGCGCATCATCAGGATCAGAAAGACCTAATTTATATTGAAAAATTGCATGGGCTGGGAGGATAAGCGAATATTTTTAAAAAATATTGTTATTTTGTGTTTGATGTAGCGTTTCTCTTTTTTGTTTCGTTTATATCGATAACCAAAATGACTAAATTATGCGATCCGTTCATTCTTTACTTAAATTACTTTTAGTATCCTGCTTATTTCTTATGGCATCCTGCAGCAAGGATAAGGCAAAACTCGTTGTCGATGATACCCTAACAGGAACATGGAAACTTTCTGCGTCTTATGCCGATATAGGCAATGGGCAGGGGAAGTGGAAGCCTGTATCTGAGCAGTCTGCTTCTCTTTATTTGGTCACGTTTAAAGATAACGGTGTGCTTGAAGGTAATGCCTATAGTGACTATTCGACCTATTCGGTGAAAGATAGCGTAACACTTACTTTTTTTAAGAAAGATAAAACAGAGCAGAATTATCGATTTAACATCAGCAACGGCGAATTAACCATGAACCCTGCTGGACCAATTATGTGTATCGAGGGCTGTGGTTCGAAATTCGTGAAAACGAGATAAAATTTCTTTACTTAAAACCTTTTCCGGGTTTTTTACGTAGATAAAAGAGCAAGTTTAAATACTGCTCTTTTTTTATGTCTGTATTTGTCCTGATATTCATCTGTTTGGTAGTTTGCTGTCTGGTCATGACTGGTGTCTGGTTTTGGGCGGAAAAAATTGGTAATGCAGGGGTGGTTGATGTTTTCTGGGCTTTAAACTTTCCGGTTATTGGAATAGTGCTGTATTTCCTGGCAAATGGTTTATCCTTAAGAAAGGAGCTGATTTGTAGTATGGTGGTGCTGGCCGGTTTAAGGTTAGGTTTGCATCTTGGGAAAAGGGTGTTTTCTCATTTAAATGAAGAGGAAGGCCGTTATCTGCAGCTTCGTAAGGAATGGGCTGCCCATGGCAGCAGGAATTTTTTTTGGTTCTTTCAGTTTCAGGCAATTTCTAATGTGGTTTTAGCCATTCCTTTTTTTTTGATTGCGATGAACACCCAGCCAGAAATCCATTTCCTGGAATATATAGGTATGGGGCTTTGGTGTGTTGCTTTTGTTGGAGAGGCTGTGGCCGATGCACAGTTAACAAAATTCAAAAGTGATCTTGCAAATAAAGGAGAGGTTTGTGCCGTTGGATTATGGTCCTGTTCCCGCCATCCGAATTATTTTTTCCAGTCGTTATTATGGACTTCTTACTTTTTGATCGCTGTTACCGCGCCCTTAGGTTGGCTGGCTGTACTTAGTCCGTTAATTATTCTTTACCTGTTATTTAGGGTAACTGGTATTCCGGCGACAGAAGAACAGGCGCTGCGGTCTAAAGGAGAGAAATATAGAATGTACCAGAAAACAACCAGCGTATTTATCCCATGGTTTAAGAAGAAGAATCGTGTTTTTAATCCGTAATTTATATTTAACAATAAGAACTCTTTATTTATGTGGTATGACCGATTGATCGAACAGAATAAATTGCCGGATATCGTTCTAAGAATGGGAATCAGAAAACTTCTGAAAGAAAGGCTCGAAGAGGAATCGGCAGGTGATGAAGAAATACAACAGCAACATTTCAATGACCTGCTAATGGAACTTAGAAATTCTCCAATTGCCGTTCATACGGCCGATGCAAATCTGCAACATTATGAAGTGCCAACGGAATTCTATCGGCATTGTTTGGGTAAACATCTTAAATATTCCAGTGGCTATTGGAAACCTGGTGTTACGGATCTGGACGTTTCGGAATTGGATATGCTTGAGCTCACTTGCCTGCGCGCAGATCTGAAAAATGGGCAGGACATTCTGGAATTGGGTTGTGGATGGGGCTCTTTGTCTCTTTTTATGTCGAAAAAATATCCTGATAGTCGTTTTACAGTGGTCTCTAATTCGACAACGCAGAAAGATCATATTGAAAATAAGGCAAAAGAGCAGGGTATTCATAATTTGAGGGTAGTGACTGCAGATATGAATACTTTTGAAAGCCAGGAGCATTTTGATCGTGTGGTTTCAGTTGAGATGTTTGAACATATGCGCAACTACAAATTACTAATGGCCAGGATTGCTTCCTGGTTGAAAGCAGAAGGGAAACTGTTTGTCCATATTTTTACTCATAAAAACCTGGCCTATAAGTTTGAAGTCAAAGATGAAACGGATTGGATGAGCAAGTATTTCTTTACTGGTGGAATTATGCCTTCAAATCACTTGCTTTTTTATTTTAATGAAGATTTGAAGGTGCAAAAACATTGGATTGTAAACGGCACACATTATGCTAAAACGGCTGAAGCCTGGCTGTCAAAAATGGATACTCACAAAACGGAGATCATACCCATCTTTGAACAAACTTATGGTAAGGATCAGACTTTAAAATGGTGGGTTTACTGGCGTTTGTTTTACATGTCCTGTGCTGAATTATTTGGCTATAAAAATGGGAATGAGTGGATGGTTTGCCATTATTTGTTCTACAAGGGAGGCTTATAATGGAGAAGATAGCAATTGTAGGAACCGGAATTGCAGGTATGGGCTGTGGTCATTTTCTTCATTCCAAATATAACCTTAGCTTTTATGAAGAACAGGAGTATATCGGAGGGCATACCAATACAGTCGTGGTGGAAGAGGAAGGTAATCCTGTTTATATTGATACTGGTTTTATGGTCTTTAATTATCAAACTTACCCAAATCTGACTAGGTTATTTGAGGAGATTAAAGCGCCGGTGAAAAAGACGGATATGTCGTTTAGTGTTCAGTTCATGCCCGATAAGCTAGAGTATAGCGGTTCCAGTTTAAACCATTTATTTGCGCAACGTAGAAACATCTTCAATCCATCTTTTATAAAAATGCTAATACAGATTAACCGGTTCAATAAAGAAAGCATATCTATACTGGACCGTCCGGAGTTTGAAGATTATTCCATTGGTAAATATATTGAGGAAGCAGGATTTAGTCAGGAAATGTTGTGGAAATACCTGATCCCAATGAGTTCTGCTGTTTGGTCTGCGCCTATGGAGAAAATACTTGAGTTTCCAGCAGTCTCCCTGATTCGTTTCTTTAAGAACCATGGTTTTCTTGGCCTGGATGCACAGCATCAGTGGTACACGCTGGATCAGGGTAGTCAGGCCTATAGAGCATTGTTGATTGCACCATTTAAAGACCGAATCCATACCGGTAAAAAAGTGGCTGTTATAGAAAGGTTGGAAAACGGAAAGGTCAAATTGCTGGCTACAGATGGAACAAAAGCGGAATTTGATAAGGTGATTCTGGCTTGTCATGCCGATCAGGCCTATAAGATGCTTCGTCATAGAACTACGGATGAAGAACGTTTGCTTTCAAAATTCAAGTACCAGCCCAATAAAGCAGTATTACATACTGACCATAATTTGATGCCAGAAAAGAAACTGGCCTGGAGCAGCTGGAATTATAGGGTAGAGGAGCAGAGGGGAAACCTGGTACCCAGTACAATTTACTGGATGAATAAATTACAGCAGGTATCAAAAAAACAAAATTATTTTGTTTCCATTAATCCTTCAGATGCATTAAATCCTACTTCTGTACTGAAAGAAATAGATTATGAACACCCATTGTTTGATGTAGAAGCTATGAAAGCACAGAAAGAATTGCATTTGTTAAATCAGGATGGTCCGGTTTATTTCTGTGGAAGTTATTTCAAATATGGTTTTCATGAAGATGCTTATACAAGTGCAATGGAATTGTGTAAGTCTCTTTAAATTCTAAATTGATAAGAACGATGAACTCATCCTTATACACAGCAAGAGTAATGCATAACAGGCTGGCACCAAAGCAGCATCGCTTTTGGTATAAGGTGTATTTATTTTATCTTGATCTGGATGAAATTGAAAGCCTGTGCAACAAATTTCGCTGGCTAAGCTATAATCACTTTAACCTTTTTAGCTTTAGAACAAAGGATCATCTGCAAATAAAGAAAACAACCGGACAGAATTATAAACTACAAAGGGAGATTACAGTAAAAGAGCAAATCACTACCTATCTTTTGAGTATGGGCGTGTCAATTGGTAGTGGAAAGATCATGCTACTCACTAATCTATCAGTTTTAGGGTATAATTTCAATCCGGTATCTTTTTATTTCTGTTTTAACGAAGAGGGGGTGCCTCTTTGTGCAGTGGCAGAGATCAGTAATACCTTTCGGGAAATGAAGCTTTTTTTTATAGGAAAGGAAAACATGGTAAAGGGACGTTTTAGACAACGGGTGAAAAAATATTTTTATGTTTCTCCTTTTATAGACCTGGATGCTTCTTTTGATTTTAATATTATGCCGCCTGGCGATCAACTGGATATCCGGATTGACGATTATAATGGTCAGGGTGACAGGTTTTTTATCAGTACGTTGACAGGTAAGAGAAAGCCGCTTACACAGATGGCCATGTTGCACTATTTTTTCTCAATTCCTTTGATCCCTTTAAGAATTATGTGGCTGATCCACTGGCAGGCTTTTATGCTTTGGAGAAAGAAAATAGCTTTCCATAGAAAAGGCGCAAACCAGGAATTACAGAAAAACGTATATAATGACTATAAAAACAATTATAAATGATGTCGACACAGGCTATTGGTAAAACATCCCGAGGATTTTATGAAAATACAGTGCTGAATGTGCTTCACAAGATGACAAAAGGCGGATTATCACTCCTTATGCCAGATGGAGAAAGTATATTTATTGGAGATGGGGCAGGAATTCAGGCTTCGATACAAATTATCGATGTTGACTTTTTTCGCGTTTTGGTACTGTATGGCGATATTGGTTTTGGGGAAGCCTATGTGGATGGATTATGGGAAACTGAAAATATTACAGATGTGATCAAATGGATATTGTTGAATATTGAGCATGCTCCTTCTGTATCGGGAAGTAAAACAAAAGTTCTGGCTTTGAATCTTTTGAAATGGTTGAACAGGATTTATCACAACAACAGATCCAATAGCATATCCGGCTCGCAAAAGAATATTTCAGCGCATTATGACCTGAATAATGACTTCTTTGCTTGTTTTCTGGATGAAACGATGACTTATTCCAGTGGGTATTTTATTGCAGATGGATTGAGCTTATATGAGGCACAACTGGCGAAGTATAAGCGATTGGCAGAGCAACTGCAGTTGAAAAGCACCGATCATGTGCTGGAAATTGGGAGTGGCTGGGGTGGTAATGCAATTTTTATGGCTAAAAATTATGCCTGTAAGGTAACTTCTGTAACGATTTCCATTGAGCAACAGAAATTGGCAAAGCAGCGAATCAAAGCGGCTGGTCTATCTCATCTGGTCGATGTGGTCATTCTGGACTACCGGGAGTTGGATGGACAATATGATAAAATCGTATCTATTGAGATGCTGGAGGCTGTTGGACATAATTATTATGAAACTTATTTTGCTAAATGCCGGCAGGTGCTCAAACCAGATGGAATATTTGCTTTCCAGGTAATTACCAGTCCGGATTCGCGCTATGAAAGTTTACGTAAAGGCGTAGACTGGATTCAGAAACATATATTTCCAGGCTCTTTGTTGCCATCAGTAGCAAGATTAAATGAAGCTATTAATAAGACAACTGACTTTACTATGGTAGATTTGAAGGATCTGGGGAAAGATTATGCGCAGACTTTACACCTGTGGTTTGAACGGTTTAACCTAAGCATTGATGCGGTAAAAGCCTTAGGTTTTGATGAGCGGTTTATACGTAAATGGCGCTATTATCTCAATTATTGTGAGGCTGCGTTTGAGATGAGAAACATTCACGTTATGCAGATGGTCTATGTGAGGCCTAACAATACGAATAGGTAATCTGCGCCGGGCATTGAATTTAATTATTTAAGTTTGTGTTCTGCAATTCTATAAATTATGTTCAGAAAAATTTGCTTTATCGTTTTTACTATCCTTATTGCTTTTTATCAGGTATCTGCCCAGTCCCGTACATCATCATTTAAAGTCATTCCGCTGGGTGTTAAGGGGGGGATAGAAGAGGATAACCTGTCTGCCTATTTAATTGCCCCTGAAGGCAGTGATGGTTATATCTGCCTGGATGCGGGAACATTAAATACAGGTATACGCAAAGCGATAGAGAGAGGTGTTCTGAAAGGAAAGCCTGATGAAGTATTGAAAAAGCAAATTAAAGCGTATCTGATATCCCATGGACATCTCGATCATGTTTCTGGCCTGATCATTAATTCGCCGGAGGATAGTGTTAAACATATCTACGGCATGCCGACGGTACTGGGGATCTTAAGAGATAAGTATTTTACCTGGGATGCCTGGGCCAATTTTGGTAATGAAGGAGAAAAGCCAATGTTGAAAAAATACAGTTACATGGCACTCGAAGAAAATGTAGAAAGGCCTCTCGATGGAACGGAGATGACCGTTAAAGCTTTTACACTTAGCCATGGAAATCCTTATCAGAGTACAGCATTTTTAGTAGGGCACCTGAATAGTTATGTCCTTTATCTCGGAGACACTGGCGCAGATGAAATTGAGAAGTCTGATAAAATGCACCTTCTTTGGGAGCAGGTTGCACCTTTAATTAATAAAAACGAACTGAAAGCTGTTTTTCTGGAAGTTTCTTTCCCAAATGAACAGCCTGAAAATCTGTTGTTTGGTCATCTAACACCAAAACTTTTTTTCAAAGAACTAGAACAGTTAAAAAGTCTTTGCAAAGCCGGGACCTTTGACAAGGTAACGTTCATTATTACCCATATTAAGCCTCCTTTACATGCAGAAGAGTTGATACGGAAAGAGCTTAAAGAAGCAAATAGTACGAATTTAAAGCTAATCTTTCCTAAACAGGGCGAATTGTTGTTGTTAAAGTGATAAGTTGTCGGTTTTGTTCTATTTTATACCTCTTGGCTTCCATAATTTTAGATAAATAATAAAAACATGGTGTCAAAAGAAAACATATTCCCCCTAGTTGTATTGGTTTTTACTACAATCATGGCTGCACTGGTAGCCGGCCTCTTCTACTCTTGGTCTTGCAGCGTAATCCCCGGCTTATCCCGTTTGTCTGATAAAAATTATATCGCCGCAATGCAATCTATAAACAAGGCCATATTAAATCCTGTATTCTTTGTAAGTTTTATAGGAACATTAGTTTTACTTCTGCTCAGTACCTACCAGTTTTATGTCAGGCCTTTATCCATTCAGTTCTGGCTCTTGGCAATTGCCACATTGATCTACGCTATTGGGGTTCTTGGAATAACTATTTTTGGAAATGTCCCTTTAAATGATCAATTAGCTATTTTCGACTTATCTTCAGCAGGGCCAACTGAAATTGCTGCCCATAGAATGCAATTTGAAGCGGCCTGGAATAATTTCAACACCATTCGTACGATTTCCGCGATATCGGTTTTGGTCGTTATTTGCTGTACGCAAATGTCTATCTTTGGAAAATAGCTTTTAACCTGTAAGAAAAATAACGTTTTTCTTGTTTCAGTCGTTGTATTTCAAAGGTTATATTTGTTTTGTTAAATGACCAAGTATGATTTCAGCTGCTGATTTACTCCAAATCTTCCATATCAGTCCTATACCTATTGCTATTTTAGATATTGATCTGAAGCTTTTAGCGATGACCAATCAATGGCTGGAAACCTATGGAATGGAAAGGGAGAAAGTAATTGGAAAATCTTATTGTACTATCTTTCCGGAAAGAAGTAAAGAATGGCTTACTATTTTGGAACAAGCTCTTGGGGGTAAAGACCAGGCTGGAGAAGAGCAAATTAATGATGCCGATTCTTTGGATAAAAGGTGGATGAAATGGGCGGTCAAAGCATGGAAAAATCAGGATGGAAATGTGTGTGGCGTTATATTGTACAGTGAAGACATTACGCTCCATAAACAAAGCGCTTTCCAGGACCAGCAGTTTCGTCTGTTTATGGATTACCTTCCCGGGTTATGCTGGATTACCAATCAAGAGAATGTGCTTACTTATGCAAATAATGATTTTTTTGAAACCTTGCATCTTCCAAAAGATGTGGTGGGTAAAAATAACGAAGAGATCTTTGGGTCAGATGTTGCAAAAAATGCGCATATCAATAATATGGAGGTACTCCGGACTCAACAAAGTAAGGAGTTGTTCCAGACTATTCGCGGGCAGGATGGATACCCTCAGTATTTTAAAACCTATAAGTTTCCTTTTATGGATGCTTCAGGAAAACAGAATCTGGTTGGAGCAGTAAGTTTCGATATTACCAAGCATAAACAGTTGGAAGAGAATTTGTATCAAAGTGAAGAGCAATTTAGGCAAGCCTTTGAACATTCCCTGATCGGTATGGCATTGATCTCTCCTGAGGGCAGGTGGAAACGGGTTAATTCCAGTTTGTGTGACATCCTTGGGTATTGTGAGGAAGAGTTACAGCAATTGTATATACAGGACATTACCCATCCTGACGATTTGTATAGAAGTTCTGAAAGCTTGAAGGAACTGGCAGACGGGATTCGTGAAAATGTCAAAATAGAGAAACGGTATATTCATAAAGACGGATCAGTAATATGGGTGGTTATTGCGGCAACGATGTTAAAAGATAGTTTGGGACATCCTCTGCACTATGTCTCCCAGATAGAGGATATTACCAAACGAAAAGAGATCGAAGGAAACTTGTTATTAAGTGAGAAAAAATACCGGACCATTTTTGAAAATGTACAGGACGTTTTCTACCAGGCTGACCAACAGGGAAGAGTAACAGAAATTAGTCCTTCTATATTGCAGTATTCCGGTTACACTCGGGAAGAAATCATTGGCCGGCCGGTTATTGATTTTTATTACTACCCTCATGATCGGGACAGAATTATCGAAAATCTGCAAAAAGATGGGTTTGTTATAGACTTTGAAGCCAGATTAAAAACGATTAATCAGGAACTCAGGTATGCTTCAGTGAATGCCAGACTGATCCGGGAGAATGGCTTGGTTGTGGGTACAGAGGGAAGTATGCGGGACATTACCGCCAGGAAATCTCAAGATAATGCACTAAAGGCATTAAATACAGAGTTGACTGCGTCGAACGAGCAAAAGAACAAACTGCTTTCTATTATAGGACATGATTTGCGTAATCCGATTTCAGGAAGTTTACAACTACTGGACCTGACATTAAACGATTTTCAATCCAGTTCGGCTGAAGAGGTACACACTTACCTTTCTATGATGAAACAGGAACTGTCCAATGCAAATGAGCTTTTGGAAGACTTGCTGACCTGGGCCAAATCTCAGTTTAATGCAGTTAGTTTTAATCCTGTTAACATTGAGAATGTAGCTGCTCAGTTACAGAAATGCTTACTTAGCGTTTTGCCTATGGCAGAGAAGAAAGGCATCTGTGTAGTCCAGTCTGTGGAGCCGAATTTAGAGGTCAATGCAGATAAAGCTATGCTGGACACAATTATCCGAAATTTAGTTTCAAACGCAGTTAAGTTTTCACAGAGGGACGGAGAGATAATAATTAAAGCAATTAAAAATGATACGGGCGTGCAGTTTTCTGTGAGTGACAATGGAATTGGTATCCCTAAAGATAAAGTACAGGAATTGTTCGACAACAAATCAAATTACACCACTTTTGGAACATCGGGAGAAAAGGGAACTGGGCTTGGACTCAATCTTGTAAATGATTTTGTAGCCAAGCACGGAGGGGAGATCTGGCTGGAAAGCGAAGAAGGAAAAGGAACTACATTCTATTTTACTATACCTGCGGGTATAGGTGCATTTAAAGAAAATGAGGAAGAAGAATAGGCTGAAATATAATCTGATCCGAAGTTCCTTTTTAGTATATTTTGTTATTACGGATAGATTTACGCATTTTAGTTAAGAATAATGCTGGTTTAATCAGTAGAATCTAACTAAATGGTGTAGTTTTAATTTATGGGCAGATACAGTAAATACTCAGATAAGGAATTAACAGACCTGTTAAAGTCTGGGGACCAGTCTGCCTTTACTGAAATTTACAATCGGTACTGGAGCGTGATGTATGCGCATGTTTATAAAATGCTTCGGGACAGAGAGGAAGCAAAAGATGTTATCCAGGAAATTTTTAGTAAATTATGGCTTAAAGCAACTGAAATCAGGTCTAATCAAAATCTTGCAGGTCTTTTATATGTTGCTGCCCGAAACCGGGTTTTAAATCTGATGGAGCAAAATAGGGTTAGAAATGATTACGTGAAATCCATTGCTTCATTTATTTCAGAAATAGATCCGAGTGCGATTGACCATGTAGATGAAAAAAAATTAACCCAAATTATTGAACAGGAAATTCTTAATCTGCCCCCAAAAATGCGTGAAATTTTTGAGATGAGCAGAAAGGAGAATCTTTCACATAAAGAAATTGCAGCAAAACTGAACATCTCTGATCAAACGGTGAAAAAACAGGTTCAAAATGCATTAAAAATAATCAGACCAAAGATCAGTAATTTGAGTGTATTCCTATTTACTCTGATTATTTTAAGATAATTTAAAAATCTTCTACCCCCAAAGTCCTTTTGCCCGGTTTTATCTATAAATACATTAACTGAATTTAGATGAACCACAAAGAAGCTACACTACTTCTTGAAAAATATAACAAAGGGACGGCTACTGATGAAGAAATCAGGCTGTTAGAGAACTGGTACAATGCAGAAAGCCTGGGCCGGAAATTTACTGATGATGAAGCTGATCTGGATCGCTTGAAGGAAGAGATTTGGGAAGGAACACTAAAGCGTTCAAATTTGACATCACCTCCCTGTAAATCCAAAATAAAATCATCTGCACTAAGAATCTGGGGTTACAGCATTTCGGCAGCGGCTGTTATTGCTATGTGTCTGGGCATTCTTTTCATTCAGCGTTCAAAGCACCGTTTTGCTGTAACCATGGAAATTGCTAATCATATCTCGGGAGGAAGTAACAAAGCTACCTTGACACTTGCAAATGGGAGAACGATCGTGCTGTCTGATGCCGTTAAAGGAAAACTTGCTGAAGAAGCTGGAGTAAACATTACTAAAACAGCAGATGGGCAATTGATTTATGAAATAAAGGAGGCTTCGGAAGGAAAATCAGAAGATAGTGAAATCACTCACGCTTTTAACATCATTTCTACTGCCCGTGGGGAAGAATATCAGGTCGTGCTTCCGGATGGTTCGAAAATATGGCTCAATGCAGAGTCTTCTTTAAAATATCCAACTTCATTTAAAGCGAGTGCAGACCGAAGGGTTGAACTGATTGGTGAGGCTTACTTTGAGATTGCTAAAGATAAAGCGCATCCTTTTAAGGTAAAAACCAAGGACCAGGAGGTGGAAGTACTGGGGACACACTTTAATATCAACAGTTATGCAGAAAATGGAGGTGCAAAAACTACTCTTTTAGAAGGTTCGGTAAAGGTTTCTCCTCTTGGTAATGGGCAACACGTGCTTTTGGAAGAATCTGTTTTCCTTAAACCGGGAGAACAGTCGGTTCACAACGCAGGAAGTATAAACGTCGTACAGGCTGACCTCGAACAAGCGGTATCCTGGAAAGAGGGATGGTTTTATTATAAAAGTACCAGCCTGGAAAATGTATTACGGGAAGCTTCCAGGTGGTATAATCTGGAGGTGGTTTATAAAGGCAGTATTCCTGCCGATCGCTTTACAGGGAAGGTTCCCAGAAATGCCAGTTTGGGTAAGTTTATTAAAGTTCTTGAACTTAGTGATATAAAATTCAGAATAGAAGGTCGAAAAATGCTAGTGAATTAAATACATAATAATTAATCAATCAACTCAAACCAAAAAAACAACCAAACATGGAAAAAATCTACAGAGACGACGGGGTTTAAACTCAGGAAAGGTGATCAGAAATAAAGGACCCCGATGGCGAGCGGGATCCTTATAATG
>NZ_QAIL01000087.1 GCF_003061025.1 Pedobacter sp. HMWF019
ATATTATTATTTATTTGATGAAATATCTATACTGCATTCTACTGGCATTTTTAGTGTCAGGATTTTCGATTTGCGCTGCTCAAACTACAGGAAGTATTTCCGGAAAGATTACGTTGATAGATGGAAGTCCATTTAGCTCTGTTTCTGTGACGCTTATTGAAAACCATAGAGCTACATTAACAGATGCAGGAGGAAATTATACTTTTAACAACCTGCTGCCGGGAAAGTATACCGTTAGAATTCAGATTCTTGGAGCTAAAGAAAAAGATCTGAATGTTATTGTCAATGTAGATAAAGTAACTGAAGCCAACTATCATCTTACAAAAGAAAATGTTCAGGCTTTACAGGAGGTAACCATTACGAGTGCAGCCAACAAGTTCTCGAAAAAGGAGAGTGTGTATGCTGCACGCCTTCCGCTGAAGAACCTGGAAAATCCGCAGGTATATACCACAGTTCCAAAAGAAGTTATACAGGAACAGATTGCGATAGACCTTGGTGAAATTGCTAAAAATGTTCCGGGAGCTGGGATTCCAATGTTGGCCAACCAGGGTAGGGTTACATTTCGTTCCCGGGGTTTTGAGACAGAACCCATGGTAAGAAATGGAGTTGCAGGGTTTGCCTATACCGCAATAGACCCCGCGAATCTGGAACGCATTGAAGCTATTAAAGGCCCCTCTGCAACGTTATTTGGCACAAATCTATCCAGTTACGGAGGATTATATAACAGGGTGACTAAAAAACCATATAATGGTTTTGGCGGGGAGCTGTCCTTATTCAGTGGAAGCAGAGACTATAACCGGCTGGCTTTTGATGTAAATACACCCGTAAATGCAGATAAGACTGTTTTGTTCCGCTTAAATGGCGCAACAACATTTGACAAAAGTTTTCAGGACCTGGGTTTCACCAATAGTATAAGTTTAGCACCTAGCTTTTCTTATCAGATCACCGATAAACTTTCTGTGCTGTTTGATGTAGAATTTGGACAAGCTAAAGGAACTTCAGTGGTCCGGTTTAATCCTTACATGCCAAAAGTAGGTGTAACCAGGTCCATTGAAACGATGAACGTACCTTATAATCGTCTGTTTGGCAGTAATGACCTTACCTATCAGACGCAAATGCTAAATCTTTTTACCCAGTTCAATTACAAAATATCCGAAGAATGGACTTCTCAAACGATCATTTCAAGATCGAGAACATCCATCAATGGCTATATATCGGCTTTGAACCAAAAAACAGATTCTACATTAGCTGCAAATATTATGAGAGGGTATACCGCTTTTATTGCTACAGATCTACAACAAAACTTTACAGGCGATTTTATGATCGGTTCTCACCGTAATCGTTTGGTTTTAGGCCTGGATTACTATAATAATGCAAATAGCTTTGACAGATTGACCATCACAGGACCATCGGTCGACTATACCAAACCAACCATTACTCAAATTAACCGTGCAACCATCGATGCTCTGGCAGCTTCTGGCGTTACACGTTCGGAAAGCAATGGAGACAACAGTTACGCTGTATATGCCTCCAATGTATTTAATGTTACAGACAGATTACTGGCTATGCTTAGCCTTCGTCTCGATCGATATTTTAATTTAGGGGTTACTCCTGTAAACACGGGTGTTGCAACCGGTGCATACAATCAAACAGCATTATCCCCAAAACTGGGTTTGGTGTACCAGCTGCTTAAGGATCGTGTTTCGGTATTCGGTAACTATATGAATGGCTTCACCAATAAACCGGGGTCAGATTTTAATGGTAATTCATTTAAGCCAGAGCAAGCAAATCAATTAGAGACAGGTATTAAAGCAGATATTTTTGATCATAAACTTGTTGGGACGATAAGTTATTACGACATCAGAGTGAACGATATACTTCGAACTGATCCTGATCACACCGATTTTTCCCTTCAGGATGCCTCACAAAAAAGTCAGGGTATTGAGTTTGAACTCACCGCAAGTCCTTTTGCTGGTTTTAATATTATTGCCGGCTATGCCTATAATGATAGTAAGTATACCAATGCCGCTTCTACTATCAATGGTTTACGGCCTGCTTTATCGGGTCCGGCAAATACCATTAACTTTTGGATAAGTTACCAGGTACCGGAAGGGAAAATGAAAGGATTTGGTGCAGGTTTTGGTGGAAATCATGGAAGCTCTTCCTTCCAAACCAATACGACCACCAATAAAGTAACCATACCTGCGTATACTATGCTCGATGCGACATTGTTCTATGACCAGCGCCGTTTTCGTATAGGGTTCAAAGTTGATAATTTAACCAGCGAAAAAGCATGGTCCGTGCGACTGACTCCTCAGGCTCCGGCACGTTTTATTGGAAATCTTATTTTCAGATTTTAAAATCAACAGTCTTTTATAAAGAAATGGCTTTTGCAAATTCCTTGCAAAAGCCATTTCTTTATAAGGTAATTT
>NZ_QAIL01000088.1 GCF_003061025.1 Pedobacter sp. HMWF019
ATCTGGATGCAACAGACAGGGCTATCTTAATTCTATTACAGCAAGACGCTAAATTAAACAACAAAGAAATTGCAGCGCAACTTGACAAATCGACAAGTGCAATAAACGAAAGAATCCATCGGCTGAAGAGAAACAAAGTCATCAAAAACTACAGCGTTATTCTCAACCAAGAACAACTCTCCCCCTTTCAAACCATTTATTCGCATATTCAGCTTAAAATACATACAAAAGAAGTTGCACAAGAATTTATGGAGACTACAAGGCCTTTTCCTGAAATTATCTCTTGCAATCAGGTGACCGGCCCCATTGATTTCATTCTTAAAATCCTCACTAACGATCTTTCTGCTTACTACAGATTTCTTCACGAAAAGATCATTCCCCTACCCTATATTGGCCTGATCAGTACCTATGTTAGTATCAGCGAAGGAAAAAATGAAACTAAATTTCCACCTCAGTTATTTATGATCTTCTTTGCTTTTAAGAGTTGTATCTGCATTTTTCTTCAAAGTATCCTTTTTACTTTCGGAACTAGTGGATGCTGAAGTTTCCGGGGCATGGAGCTGCATTTTAGTGCGGTCGCAACTTTGAAGGAGAATAAAAGCTACCGCCATGAATAAGATTTGTTTCATTGAAAATCGTTTTTTAGACAACACAAACCTACAAACTAAAACAGTGATTTTTAAATTTTATATAAATTTTAAACATTTGATTACCAAACAATTACAATTGACTACAAAACCAATATCGTCAACTATCAAAAAAACAACACCAATAATATATAAATCCAAACCAATCCAGCCTTGAAATGTTATTATGCACATGGCCCTCATACAATTTACCAGCAAAGGCATTTACTGTACGCAAGGTGATTTTTACATTGACCCATGGAAACCGGTTAAACTTGCAGTAACCACGCATGGGCATGCAGACCATGTAAAATGGGGAAATCAGGCCTATTTGTGCCATGAATTAACTAAATCTATCTTGCTACAAAGACTTGGTGCCGACCTCCAGATCCAAACACTTCCTTATCGGCAACAAATTGACATCAATGGCGTAAAACTCAGTTTTTTCCCGGCCGGTCATGTTATAGGCTCAGCTCAGGTGAGATTGGAATATAAAGGAGAAATCTGTGTGGTATCTGGAGATTATAAGGTGGAGTATGACGGCATCAGTACTCCATTTGAACCTGTAAAATGCCATACGTTTGTATCGGAAAGCACTTTTGGCCTTCCGATCTACAAATGGCAGCCCCAGCAAATCATTTTTGATCAGATTAAGGACTGGATATCGGCCAATCGTGACGAAAACAAAACTAGCGTACTCGCGGCCTACAGTCTTGGTAAAGCCCAAAGACTGATCAAAGGCTTAGAGGGATACGGAGAAATCTATGTCCATCAGTCCATTGCAAACCTTAATGAAGGCTTTATACATGCCGGTATCAATTTACCTGATACCATTCGTATTACACCAGAAACCAAAAAAGAAGATCTACAGCGGGGTGTTGTTATCGTCCCGCCTGCACTTACAGAAAGCCGCTGGACCAAAAGCCTTCTTCATGCCGTCACGGGAATTTGCTCCGGCTGGATGCAGGTAAGGGCAGGCAGGAGATGGCGGAGTGCAGACGCCGGTTTTGCTCTTAGCGATCATGCCGACTGGCCTGGTTTACTGAGTGCAATAAAAGCCACAACAGCAGAAAGGGTATTTGTAACTCATGGATATAGTGCTGTTTTTTCTAGATATCTTAATGAAATTGGTATTTCTGCAGAAGAGGTAAAAACGCAATACGGCCAGGAAGAAGAAAAGGAGGAAGTACTGTGAAAAGATTTTCTCAATTGATCCAGCAGCTGGAGACAAGTAATAAAACCAATGATAAAATAGCGGCATTAGTTAGCTATTTCAATGAAGCTGATGATGTAGACAAACCGTATGTTATAGCCATGTTTACCGGCAAAAGGCCGAAGAGACCTGTCAGCACGGCATTACTTAAAGAATGGGCTATAGAAAAAAGCGGCATTCCTGATTGGCTGTTTTCTGAAAGTTACCACAATGTTGGCGACCTAAGTGAAACCATTTCACTCATCCTCCCGCCACCGAAACATCTGGTTAACCGTAAGCTTCAGGAATGGATCAGCGATCTGGCCTCTTTACAAGGAAAAGAGGATGTTTTTAAAAAAACCTTTATTTTATCTGCATGGGATAGCCTGGAAACTCAGGAACGTTTCATTTTCAATAAACTTATATCTGGAAATTTCAGAATTGGAGTATCCAGCAAAATGCTCGTAAATGCATTGGCCAAACAGAGTGATACGGAAAACAGTAAAATTATGCACAGCATTATGGGTAAATGGGAACCTTCCCAAATTACCTATCAGGACCTTATTGGAGGCGCTCATGTCAATACTGATAATTCCTGGCCATACCCCTTCTGTCTGGCCTACGCTTTGGAAGTTGAGCCTGAAAGCCTGGGTGCCCCGAAAGAATGGCAGGCAGAATGGAAATGGGATGGAATACGAGGACAAATTGTAAAAAGAAACGGAGAATTGTTTATTTGGTCACGGGGTGAAGAACTGGTTACGGAGCAATTTCCAGAGCTTCATTTTTTAAAAAAAGAACTGGAAGATGGTACAGTACTTGATGGCGAAATTCTTTCTATAAAAGAAGGAAAAGTACAAGCATTTAGTATTTTACAACAAAGACTTAATCGTAAGATCATCAATAAAGCACAGCTAAATGAAGCACCAATAGGCTTCTTTACTTACGATCTGCTGGAATATAAAGGAGAAGATAAAAGATCCGATGTTCTTAGCGTACGCCGGAAACAGCTAGAAAAGATCGTAGACAATTTACAGACCAAAAATGTGGTCATTTTATCACCGATTGTTAAATTTGACAACTGGTTGCAACTTGCAAAAGCAAGAGAAGATTCTAGAGACCTGAACAGTGAAGGGCTTATGCTTAAAAAAGCAGACTCTCTATACCATTCCGGCCGAAAAAGAGGCGATTGGTGGAAATGGAAAATCGACCCTTACACAGTAGATACCGTAATGATTTACGCACAAAAAGGCAGCGGCCGTAGAGCCAATTTCTTTACTGATTATACTTTTGCAGTGAGAGAAGGTGATCAGCTCATCACCATCGCGAAGGCCTACTCTGGTTTAACAGACAAAGAAATTAAAGAAGTAGATGCCTTTGTAAAAAAAAATGCAATTGAAAAATTTGGACCCGTTCGTACTGTAAAACCTGAGCTCGTCTTTGAAATTGCCTTCGAGGGAATTGCTGAGAGTAAAAGGCATAAAGCAGGTCTTGCCCTCCGTTTCCCAAGGATAGCCCGGTGGAGAAGAGATAAGACAGCAGATGAGATCAATACATTAGATGATTTAAAACAGCTTTTGCTCTTAACCTTAAATACCTCGATTCATGGAACTCAACAAGAGTAAAGGCTATAGACAAGTGAACAGTTGGCTGAAAAGCAAAAAAAGAAAACCTTTCCAGTTTCAAACTGATGCCTGGCAGTATTATGCAGAGGGTTACAGTGGTCTAGTTAATGCGCCTACGGGATTTGGAAAAACCTTTTCTATTTTCCTGGCAGTTGTTATAGATGAACTCAACAAGAGGGCAGATCAGAAACCAGTTTCATCAAAGAAAACAAAAAAATCAGCAGATGGATTAAGATTACTTTGGATTACCCCGCTCCGCTCTCTTGCTAAAGATCTGGCCAGAGCCATGAATGAGGTTTGCCAGGAATTGGATCTGGGATGGCATGTTGGAATCCGCAACGGAGACACTCCTCAAAATGAAAAACTGAAACAAAAGAAACAAATGCCAGAGGTGCTCATTATTACACCAGAAAGCATTCACTTGCTATTGGCACAAAAAAGCACTTTCAATTATTTCGATCAGCTGGAATGTATTGTTGCAGATGAATGGCATGAATTGATAGGAAGCAAACGGGGCGTTATGGCAGAGCTAGCCATTTCAAGGATCAAAGGCTTGCTTTTGAAAAAACACCCTGAAAGATTGCTCCGGGTTTGGGGCATTTCGGCTACTATAGGTAACCTGGAACAAGCCATGGAAGTCTTGGTACCCGACCAGGAATTTTTAAAAACGATTGTAAAAGCAGATCTGCAAAAGAAAATTGTCATTAAATCTATCCTTCCGGACCATATAGACATGCTGCCATGGGCAGGTCACCTGGGCCTTAAGCTGGCCCATAAACTTCTTCCCGTAATTCAAAAAAGCAAAACAACACTGATCTTCACCAATACACGTGGTCAGGCCGAACTATGGTATCAGGCCTTACTTGCGCAAGACGAAAATCTGGCTGGCCAGATTGCTATTCATCACGGTTCTATAGATTATGAACTCCGGAACTGGATTGAAGATGCACTGCATTCTGGTATTCTTAAAGCGGTCGTTTGCACCTCTTCGCTCGATCTGGGCGTAGATTTTAAGCCGGTCGATACTGTTGTTCAGATTGGCTCTCCAAAGGGCGTTGCTCGCTTCCTTCAACGTGCAGGACGTAGCGGACATTCTCCTCATGAAACCTCTAGAATCTATTTTCTTCCTACACATGCCCTGGAACTCGTAGAGGCAGCGGCTATAAAAGAAGCTGCAAGAACCAATAACATAGAGAGCCGGGAGCCCATTGTTATGGCATTTGACACTCTTATCCAATACCTGGTTACACTTGCCGTTGGAGATGGCTTTGACGATGAGCAAATCTTTTTTGAAGTTAAACAAACATATGCTTTCAAGGAACTTCTACCTCAGGAATGGAACTGGATCATGCAGTTTATCACCACAGGAGGCGAGAGCCTTACCGCTTATACCGAATTCAGTAAGGTAAACAAGGCTAAAGATGGATTATGGAAAGTGGAAAGCCGTCAAATTGCTATGCGCCACCGACTTCATATCGGTACCATAGTAAGTGATGCCATGCTCAAAGTAAAATACCTCAGCGGCGGTTATGTTGGCATGGTCGAAGAGTCTTTTGTTGCTAAAATGAAAACCGGTAGTAACTTCACATTGGCGGGCAGGGTATTGGAATTTATTATGATTAAGGAAATGATGGTATTGGTTAGAAAGAGTAAATTAAAACATGCTATGAGCCCAAGCTGGATGGGCGGACGCATGTCTTTAAGCGCCAATCTAGGTTCCACACTTCGGAAAAAGTATAATGAAACATTAGATAAGACTCACCAGGATGAAGAACTTGACTTCATCTTTCCCTTATTTGAAAGGCAGGCAAAAGTTTCCCATGTTCCCAAAAGTGATGAATTTCTAATTGAACTTATTCAAACCAGAGATGGATTCCATTTATTTGCTTATCCTTTTGAAGGTAGACAGGTACATGAAATTATGGCCTCCCTCATTGCTTACAGGTTGAGCAGGAAACAACCCATCACCTTTTCCATTGCCATGAATGACTATGGTTTTGAACTCTTAAGCGAGCAATCCATCCCACTGGATGAAGAGCACATCAAAAAACTGTTTAGCCCTGCAGATCTTGCAGCCGATATTGTAGCCAGCATTAATGCTACGGAAATGGCCCGCCGAAAATTCAGAGACATTGCCTGCATTTCCGGCCTCGTATTTCAGGGTTATCCCGGTAAATATGTTGCAAATAAACATTTGCAATCCTCTGCTGCACTATTTTTTAACGTATTTAGTGATTATGATAAACATAATTTATTATTACGCCAAGCTTATGATGAAGCATTTTATCAGCAAATTGAGGAACCCAGACTTGCTGCAGCATTACATCGTATACAGTTGAGTAAAATTATTTTAATAAAAACAGATCGGTATACCCCACTCTGCTTTCCAATCAAAGTAGACAGCCTGAGGGACAATATGAGCACAGAAGAACTGAGCCAGAGAATTGAGAGAATGACTGCTGAAGTAGAAAAAAGAAATATCAAAAAACGATGAACATTACCTGCAAAGAAGAACAGCTCATATTAGATAAAGAACGAGCAATTTACTGGCCCTCAAAAAAAATGCTGATTGTTAGCGACCTTCATATCGGCAAGTCTGCCCATTTCAGAAAGTCTGGCATACAGGTACCCGATGCCATCACTCATACCGATATTCAGCGTTTAACCCTGCTCATAAAGAGCTATCACCCCAAAATTTTATTGATTACCGGTGACATGTTCCACAACAACATTAACAGCGATGCAAATGCCTTTATGAACTGGAGAAAAAATATCAGCGATTTAAACGTCGTACTCATTAAAGGTAATCACGATGCCTTGAAAAACGAAGATTATCAGGCCTTGGAAATAGAAGTTCATCAAAAGGAACATCTCTGTTATCCATTTAGGTTTATACACGACCAACCGGTTGAAGCTGATGAATATTACAATCTGACAGGTCATATTCATCCAGGCGTAACACTCTACGGAAAGGCAAAACAGCGATTGCGTTTTCCTTGCTTTTATTTTGGCAGATATGGTGCCATATTACCGGCATTTAGCGTTTTCACCGGATTAAAATCGATTACACCCGAAGAAGGAGATCGTTTCTATGCCATTACGCCAGACCGGATTGTAGCTGTTTAAAGATCCATTTGCTTTAATAACATCTCAACTACCATACGATCTGTTTTAAAAGTAACATCTTCAACTTTCAGATTCTTCAGTTTGATCCAGCGAAAGGATTGTGTACTGTTTTCTGCAAAATCAAAAGCCTCGTTTTTAAAGGCCATTTCAAGCGGGCTCAATGCTTTGACAAAATAATAAATACTTAAAATCTGGCTATCGTTAAAGGAAGACTGTTCATAAAAATCAGTAGTATAGAAATGTTCCAGTACCTCAATCTCCACATCACATTCTTCCATAAACTCCCGCTTCAGTGCATCCTTTAAACCTTCGCCTAACTCCAGCCCTCCTCCGGGAAACTTGCTAAAACTTTTGCGTTCTGAATACTCATCGCTGATCAGCAGACCTTTATCCGGATCAATCAGTAAACCATATACTCTTACATTAAAATAGCTCATTTCTGGTCAAAGTGTTTTTTGTTCTTGGTTGCATTCTCTATAGTCCACTTAATCTCTCCTGCATATTTTTCCTGCCTCACAGGACATTCGTTTACCTTACAATAATGGCAGCATTCGGGCAAACACGGGTCTGCGTGAATGAACAATTCTGTGCTCCGGTCCCCATTGCCATTAACCAGTTTATCAATAGCAGAAATCTCTTTATGTACCCTGTTAAGATCAAAATAGTAAGGAAAAGTGAAATGGCAGTCAATATGAATATCTGCACCATATTGTTGTGCACGAAGATTATGTACATCAATCCACGGCTCTTCCCTATTGTCCTGCAATACTTCTACAATGTTTTTAACCAGCTCAATATTACTCTCGTCCATCAAACCTCCGACGGATTTTCTGGTCAGTTTATAACCGTTGTATACAATAAAAACACCCAGCAGGATAGAGATTACACCATCCAGCCAGTAAATTTCAGTTAATTTAATTAAGATTACCCCAACAACCAATCCTGCACTAGTTATGGCATCCACCATCAAATGTTTACCATCTGCCTCCAATGTTAGAGAATGGTGTTTTTTCCCAGTATTGATCAAAAAATAACCTGCCAGTAAATTCACAATGCCCGTTGCACCTATAATCATTGCCCCCTCAAATAACTGTTTAATCTCTGTTGGAAAGATCAGGTCATGAGCAGATTTGAAAATAATAATAATCCCGGCCAATCCAATCAGCACGCCTTCTACAAAGGCCGAAAAGAATTCTACCTTACCATGTCCGTAAGGATGGTTTTCATCTTTAGGGAGGGTAGCAAGGTAAATACTGTAAAACGCAAAACTACTGGCCATTACATTCACAATGCTTTCCGCAGCATCTGTAAGTATAGCGTTGGAATTGGTGATAAAATAAGCCGCAAATTTCGCAAGCATAAGCACTATGCTAACGCACAGGGCAACAAGGATGGCTTTTTTCTTAGGATGCAAACTTTAGTAATTAGCATCCAAAAATACGGTTTAAGAGTTAAAGTATATTAAAAAGTATTTTTTTTAGTTTAAAATTCCGCCAGGTTTCTATATTTGCTTTCTCACAAAATTATATTTTGCTTTCGCACAAACTATTATGACATTTTTATCCAAGAGAATCAACAACCTCTCAGAATCGCAGACCATTAAAATGGCAAAACTCGGTAGAGAACTATCCGCAAAAGGGATAGATGTAATCAACCTGAGCTTTGGTGAACCAGATTTTTTTACGCCAGAACACGTTAAGGAAGCGGCTAAAAAAGCTATCGACGAAAATTATTCTTATTATACTCCGGTATCGGGGTATCCGGAATTACGAAAGGCGATTGCTGAGAAGTTACTGAAGGAAAATGGACTAACTTATAATTTTGACCAAATTGTTGTGTCTACAGGCGCAAAACAGTCCCTGGCAAATGCAGTAATGTGCCTGGTTGACCCAGGGCAAGAAGTTATTGTACCAACACCTTACTGGGTATCTTATTCAGAAATGATCAAACTTGCTGAAGGTGAAACTGTTTTCATCAACGCAACTGTTGAGCAGAACTTTAAAATTACCCCAGAACAGCTGGAGGCCGCCATTACGCCAAAAACGAAACTATTCATGTTTTCCTCCCCTTGTAATCCTACAGGGTCTGTTTACAGCAAAGAAGAACTGGCAGGTTTAGTCGCCGTATTTGAAAAGCACCCCAACATATATATTCTGTCAGATGAGATCTATGAGCACATTAACTTTGTAGGCGAACATGCTTCCATCGCATCTTTTGATTCTATCAAAGACCGTGTTGTAGTGATCAATGGATTCTCTAAATCTTATGCCATGACAGGCTGGAGAGTGGGTTATATAGCTGCAAACAAAGAAATCGCAAACGCAGTAGATAAAATGCAAGGTCAGGTCACTTCAGGCACCTGTTCCATTGCACAACGCGCGGCATTAAAAGCCTACCAGGATGGGCTGGATACTGTTCATGAAATGGTTGCTGAGTTTAAAAAACGCAGAGACATCGTTTATGATTTGCTTAAAGAAATCCCTGGATTGAACGTTAACCTTCCTGATGGCGCATTTTATTTCTTCCCTGAAATAAAATCTTTCTTTGGAAAGGGTGTCGACGGACAAACAATCAATAATGCGGAAGACCTTTCTTTGTATCTGCTGAATGAAGCACATGTTTCTACTGTAACCGGTGAAGCCTTTGGAAATGACGATTGTATTCGTATTTCTTATGCGGCAGCTGAAGATAAATTAAGAGATGCTGTTTCAAGAATTGGAAAAGCACTGGCTAAATTAAAATAAATCTTAGAAGATATTAGAGAGGGTGTATTATAATCTATAAATACACCCTCTTTTTTTA
>NZ_QAIL01000089.1 GCF_003061025.1 Pedobacter sp. HMWF019
ATCCATGAGTAAGAAGAAGAAAAGACTTGCAGCGAAGTCTGCGAAAAAACAAATCCGTAAAGAATTAGACATTAAAATTCAGCAGGAATTTGAGCAAGCGATCACCACACTTGGTCATGATCCAAAGGAAGTCAAAAAAGAGTTAAAAAGGGCTTCTGATAAACTATCAAAAAAGCTTGCAAAAAAATTAAACAAAAATCTAAGCCATATCATTACTACCGAAGTAGCTGCTGGGGATAAAGTTGAAACAGTAACAGAAAGCAAAACATAATATAAAAAGGGTCTGTATTTAATTTGCAGACCTTTTCATTATTGTTCTCCTATCATTTCAAAATCATTCTTGGGAATTAAATATTATATTTCGCCATAAAACGGAATGATGGATAAATATGCTTTAATTACTGGTGCGAGTAAGGGAATTGGAAAAGAGATGGCGCTGGAACTCGCCAGGGCTGGTTATCACCTTTTATTAGTAGCCAGATCGGAAGATGAACTCTCCCTTTTTTCTACGCAAATTAAGAATGATCATCAGGTAAAAGTTTCTTATCTGCCTCTAGATCTTTCCTTATCTTCGGCTCCTGTCGAAGTGTTCAAATGGACGCAACAACAAGCTGTGACTCTTTCTATTCTGGTTAATAATGCAGGTTATGGTTTGTTTGGTTCATTTGAGAGTCTTTCTATAACAGATCAATTGAATATGCTCCAGCTCAATATCAATACAGTTGTAGAGTTAACACATCTCTTATTACCGTTGCTCAAGCTCCAAGAACAATCCTTCGTATTAAACATAGCCAGTACAGCAGCCTATCAGGCCGTTCCGCGTTTGGCCGTATATTCGGCAACAAAATCATTTATCTTATCTTTTAGCCGCGCATTACGCTACGAGCTAAAAGATTCTACTGTTTCGGTAAGCTGTCTTTGTCCCGGACCTACCAATACAGGTTTCGCCAGCCGCGCGGGTTTGGATACCTTTGCAGATCTGGCTGATAAATTTAACATGTCACCAAAAATCGTTGCCAAAGCAGGCTTAAAAGGAATGTTTAACAAAAAAGCAGAAATTATACCAGGCTTCATCAACTGGATTTCTGCTTTTGGTGCCAGTCACCTGCCCAAATCACTAATAGAGAAAGTTGCAGCCGGTTTATACAAGGAATAAAATTTATTTTCAAATAAATTTTTTATATCAAATAATTTTATACTTTTGTAAAGTCTACTTTATTAGTAGACTTTATTAAATGAATCAAATCAACCACAACCTCACTGCATGTACCATGCGAATGTCCCTTCTCAAAGGGGCCGGTTGTTGCTGTTGTTGTTAATCTTTATTCTTTCCTGTTTAATATCTTCTAACCTGCCTAACTAACGGCTGGGCATCCTGTCCTTTTCTAAACCCAAACCCTTTTAACCATGAACCACCAATATGTACAATTCACTTTAGGTCATAAAATCACCACTGAACAACAAGATTTCTTCAATGAAAATGGCTTTATTCACTTCAAAAATTTTATAAAAACAGAAACCATTCAGGATGTAATACGAGCATCAGAACAAGTGCAGTCGGAGTGGCTAAAAATCAATAGAGTTAAGGTTAATGGTATTCCGGTAAAGTATGGTAAAGACCTTGATGGATCTGCGATCGTACAGCGTTTTGCCTTCTTAAATCAGCAGCATCCTCTGTTTGCTGAACTGGCGCAAGATCCGAGACTGGAAGTTTTACTAAACCTTATCGCCCCAGGTGCAAGATTGGGAACGGAAGAAAAGGATGGCATGGTACTGAATCACTATGTGAATAGCGAAGAAAGTAAGTTTACTCAAATGGGCTGGCATACTGATGGCTTACGCGATATTTTTCATGGTTTGAAACTAAACCCTATGCTAAATATTGGAATTCATCTGAATACTTTAAACCCTGAGAATGGCGGGCTAAGAATTCTGCCAGGAACACATAAGCAAAGTTTGTATAATCTGCTTTTCAGGAAAAAATATTTTCTGGATAACCATGCAGATGCTAATGAACTGGCCATTACACCGACTGCAGGAGATCTAACTGTACATGATGGTCGTCTGTGGCATCGGGTGGCACAATCATCCGTAACCGGAGAATCAAGCCGGAGAAGAGTTATTTATCTGCCTATTATAGCCGGTAAATATGAACCTAAAACAGAAAACAGTCCAACGGCGTTTTATCAGCGCTTTGCAGGATTGGTAAAATAATTGCTTATGATCATTGCCTTGTTAATTACTTATTTATCCAGATCAGGAAAACTAAATAACTTGCAATTATTTTGTTCTGCCAGATTAACAAGGATAAAACATAAATGGATACTTGTAAAAAAAGTATAAAAAGAGAAACTCGTTCATACAGTTTATATTTGGTTAGAAAAGGGATGTGCGTGGATGCGACATCCCTTTCTTTATTTTTCAACTTTTATTTACCATCAGGACAACGCGTCGTGAAAAATAATTCCGAGGCTGTGCCGTTCTCCGTTGTGCAGCGGGCTTACACCATGTTTCATATTCACCCTGTAATAACCTTTTGTACCTTTAACCGGCCTGAAGTTCGTTGAAAACAACAACATATCACCAAGGTCGGGACGAAGTACATTTGCTTTAGACTGCGCTCTCGGGATTTGTTCGGTCAAAACAAACTCACCACCTGTATAATCCTCAGTACTATTTAAGAACAACACCAATTGTATTGGAAAATAAATCTCCCCATACAAGTCCTGATGTAAAGTGTTAAATCCCCCTACCCCATATTTTAGAATTAAAACAGTGGGTTTTATTTGTCCATGATCCGCACAACGCTTTTTCATCTCCTCGTGTGAGGGTGGAAACTGTTGATCAATGTTCAATTCCTCCATCCAGGCATTGGCAACAGGTGCAATTTTAGCGTATACTGTTTCCCGTATATTGGTAATCAAAGGAGGCAAAGGATACCGAAAATATTTATACTCACCAGCACCAAAACGATAACGCTCCATCGTAATGGTCTTACGGTAAGTATCCACTAAGCTATAGTTTTCTATTAATTGTTTGCACTCCTCTTTAAGAAGCACATTTTTTACCTGTACAAAACCTTTATTGTGCAATTCTCCGGAAATGGTCTTCCAGTCTTTTTCTTCCAGTCGTTCATCTAAACTTTGTATCATCATATTTATCGTTGAAGACACAAAATTAGCGCCGCAGTATCGGCTTAAAAACCCGGATCTTGCGCAATTGGCTGTTTTACTATTTGTTTAACGACACATACAACTCACACTGCGTAAGCCATTTGCCTTTAATTTTTCGCCACATTGCAGAATAATTCCCCCAGTACTTGTCATTTTTATAAACCCATTTGCCCTTCTCCCAGGCCAGATCTCCTGCTTCTCCTACTACAATTTCGTCAGGCAAACGTTCAAACACAGGGCTGCTCTGGGAAAACATATATTTCCAGTCAGCGGCAATAAGAGATTTACCTGTAGTATGACTGCCATCACCAGCTACCTGGACAAAATCAGGCATCCAGTACTTAGAAACACCATCAACATCTCTTTTTGCAATACAGACATTGGAATCTAACCGGTATTGTCTGATCAAATCTTCTTCTTTTTTAAACGTAAACATAGACATCAAATATAAATAACAATTGATACCAAAAATTAAAACATGATATTTATCATCTTTAGAACTGATCTGTTACCACAACATTTACTTATAAAACCTCTTAATTTCGTTCAACGAAAGCGCTCTTCTAAAGAGATAATAAATGAAGATCACATCACTGAACTCAAACCCTTACCGAGACGACGAAGCATTCGACCAGCAATTTTCATTGAGAATACAAAAACTATCAAAAATACACTGGAGTCCACTTAAAATAATCAAAACTGCAGCAACCTTTCTTGCTCCACAATCCGGAAGCAGAGTTATTGACATTGGTAGTGGAGTCGGTAAATTCTGTATCGCCGCCGCACACTACTGTCCTCATGCCGAATTCTATGGAATAGAACAACGCAAAAATCTCTACCAAACTTCCAAGCGGCTGAAAATACTATCCGGATTAAACAACGTCCATTTTACCCATGGTGATTTTACCGAAATCAATCTAAAAGACTATGATGGTATCTATTTTTTCAATTCTTTTGCCGAAAACTTATCCAGTAACGGAAGAATTGACAACAGCATACAATACTCTCCAAGCCTCTACAACTACTATGCAAATTACTTGTATAAGATCCTCGAAGAAAAACCAATAGGGACCCGACTGGTTACCTACCATGTTGATGAAAACGAAATTCCCGCCTCCTATCGGCTTACAGACAGTAGTTTTGATCAAAAACTAAAACTTTTGATTAAACATTAAACAAGTACTTTTTTAAAAAGCATCCCTATAAAGGTATCTTTGCGACATGAGCTTATCAGGAATTTTCCCAATAGAGAAATGGAACTTCAGCACCCAAACGGTAGTTAACGCCCTTACTGAAGCAGAATATCAGTTCCTGATCACCAAACAAGGTGCGCAAAAATACAAGAAAGGTGAAATCCTTTTCAAAGAAGGCATGGTGCCTTCAGGTATCTATTTCATCCACCAGGGTAAAATAAAAAAATACAAAACCGGACCGGCCAGCAGGGAACAAATTATTTACGTAGCCAATAAAAATGAATTGATTGGCTATCATGCTATCCTTGCTGAAGAGCGTTACCCGGATTCTGCTGCAGCTCTGGAGGAAAGCTTAATCACTTTTATCCCAAAAGAAGACTTTCTGGACATACTGCAACAATCCACCACATTTGCGAGACGCCTGCTTAAAGCATTAAGTCACGAATACAGTGTATTGACCAACAACCTTTCCATTTCCAGCCAGGGCACCGCGGCGGAAAGATTGGCACTATCCCTCATCCTGATTAGGGAGAAATCAAAAATAGGAACACCTGCCGGCGAAGAACCCAGCATCAACCTCTCCAGAGCAGACCTGGCGAATATGGCTGGTATTGCTAAAGAAAATGTGATCCGTTTACTCAAAGAATTTAAAAATGAACAGATTATACGGACTGAAGGCCGCAAAATATGGGTCAATGATATTGTTAAACTGGTAAACCGCAGTAACTACAAATAAGGTCGCCGATTACCTAATGGTTTTGTTTTAAAAATATGTTTTATGATCTCTCTGGACCTTCCGCGAAGAGCTTCAGGCCCTGATGTTTGATCACAAAAACATATTTTTCTGGGTGCAGACCGGGTTGGATGCAAAAGAAGATGATTAAAATAATTTATTTCTGCTCTGTACCGGTCACCTCCCTCCTCTGCAATTTGCTACGGAAAATTCTCGTACACTGCGGAAAGGCCTCAGAGATCTGTGGGCTTCTTCAGCCCGCCTGATATCGTTAGTCGTGAAGCAGCTGTACAGAATTTTCCGAACAATTCCCCTATCCAACTTCCTACGCTTAAGATCTTTTTATTTTGGAGGAGAATTAATATTTATGTAGGTTAGTGTACCCAAACAAAAATGTCATACAAAAGCCATAATGATCGAGAACTAACAGATTTACTTAAATCTGATGATAGGCTGGCTTATACTGAAATTTACAATCGCTATCATGCGGCTTTATACATTCATGCTTTTAAAAGACTTCAATCAAGGGAAGAATGCAAAGACATTGTTCACGAATTATTTACAGTCTTGTGGATTAAACGTCAGGAAATTGATTTTAAAACAACGCTATCCGGCTACTTGTATACCTCAGTTCGAAACAAAATTTTCGACCTCCTTGCCAAACAGAAATTAAAAGTTTCCTATACACAATCCATCCAGCAGTTCGCGGAAACGGGATTGGTTACCACAGATCACCTGGTTCGGCAAAACCAGCTTAAAGCGCTCATAGACCAGGAAATAGCAAACCTCCCGGAACGCACCAGACAGATTTTTGAATTAAGCAGAAAGAAATTCCTTAGTCATCAGGAAATTGCGAAGGAGCTAGACCTTTCTGAACAAACTGTAAAAAGCACGGTAAATAATGCTTTAAAAGTACTTCGCATTAAATTTGGGTCCTTGCTGTTTCTATCCCTTTAATTTTTTTTATTTCCTTTACCCCCAAGACCAGTCTGCTTCGTCTTTAATCTTTGAATGCGGAAGGTACGCTCCTTCCCCCGCTAATATGATGCAACAAGAGGAAATAGACCAACTTTTACAAAAATACCATAAGGGCACCTGCACAGCCACGGAAATTGCTTTTTTAGAAAGCTGGTATGGCCAATGGAATAAAGATATCCCAATAGCCCTGACAGCAGAAGAATTGCATGAGGATCTCCTCTCCATTAAAGAGATGACGACAACCCTGCAGCCGGAAATCAAACATAAAAAACTAAAACAAGGTCTTTTAGTAGCAGCTTCGCTGTTCCTGATATTAAGTACCGGCCTCTATTTCTACATACATGTCAAAAACAAATCTGCATATAATTTAGCGCTTCATGATGTTAAACCAGGAAGCAACAAGGCAATTGTAACCTTAGCAAATGGTCAAAAGCTTAACCTGAACAACCTTAAAGGCGGTATTGTAATCGAGGATTCCGAACTTACCTATAATGATGGCACCCCTGTTATACCAGCTCAAAAAGGAACTGAACAATCAGAGCCATTAACAGTATCAACCCCCAAAGGCGGCCAGTACCAAATCACCTTATCAGACGGAACCCGGGTATGGTTAAATGCCGCATCTTCTCTAAAATTCCCCTCTACGTTCTCCCGGCTTAAAGAACGTCTCGTCGAGCTTAGCGGGGAGGCTTATTTCGAAGTTAAATACGATGCTAAACAACCCTTCCGGGTAAAGACACCAACACAAATAGCAGAGGATCTGGGAACAGCCTTTAACATTAACAGTTATTCTGACGAATCCTACACGAAAACAACACTGGTAGAAGGAAGTATGCAGGTCCAGAGCTTAAAAGACAATCAAGTCAGGAAACCTCTTGTGCTAAAACCTAGCCAGCAAGCTTCCATTAATGCTGCAGGCTTGATAAATATAAGTCAGGTCAACACAAATGAAGCCATAGGCTGGAAAAATGAGAATTTCATATTCGACGGAGAAGATCTTAAATCTGCTATGCGTAAGATTTCAAGGTGGTATAATGTTGAGATAGTTTACGAATCAAATGCCAACTCAAACCTCATCCTTGAAGGATTGGTTTCAAGAAAAAGCAACCTCTCGGAAGTATTGAAATGGATAGAAACCGTTGGCAATGTTCATTTCGAAATAAAAGAAAGGAGGGTAATTGTGACAGAATAACTACTTCCCTGGAATGCCAAATCACCAGGAGTGCTGCAAACACCCCCGATAATTATTGGCATCGTTAATAAACAAATCATATTAACCGAAACATGCAGTTGCCTAACAATTAGAGCTGAGAGGCTACTGCGCAACCAAATATAGCAAAATGTATAGATTTTATGCCAGCAAACCGGGTATAACAGGTCGTTATATCCGTAAAATATGGATGATTATGCGCCTAACCACCATCGTGCTCCTATTCACTTTAATGCAGGTCAGTGCCGCTACCTTTGGGCAGCGCATTACACTTAATGAACGTAAAGTATCATTAAAGGGTGCATTAGAAAAGATCCATAATCAAAGTGGATACAACTTCCTATTTGACCGAAAGATACTCAATGGAGTCAAACCCATCACCATTTCCGTAAACAATGAGGAACTGGAAGTCACACTTAAAAAAGTTTTGAACAACCTGCCCTTAACCTATATCATAGATGGAAAAACCATTATGATCAAACCAAAAGAAACTTCAATCCTGGATAAGGCCGTGGACAAACTGATTGACATTTTCTCAGCCCTGGACATCCGTGGCAAAGTAACAGACTTAAAAGGTAATCCAATTCCGGGAGCAACAGTAATCGTCAAAGGCACAAAAAAAGCGACCTCTACAGATTACAATGGAAATTTTAAAATCCAGGCCGATCCAAATGATATCCTGATGATTCAAATGATAGGATTTGTAACCAGGGAAATACCCGTAAAAGATGAAACAGTACTCAATATTGCCCTCACAGATGAGGATAAAGCACTTGATGAGGTTGTCGTTGTTGGCTATGGTAAGCAAAAGAAGGTAACCATTACCGGTGCCGTAAGTACCATTAATATGGCTGATATGCAAACACCTAACCGATCGCTCTCCAATGCATTGGCAGGTAAAGTTGCCGGGGTTATCTCTATGCAGAGAAGCGGGGAACCAGGTTACGACAACGCCTCCTTTACCATTCGGGGTATTGGCACATTCACAGGCAACTCAGAACCGTTGATCATCATTGACGGCGTACAGCGAGACGATGTAAACAGTTCCTTTGGAGGCTCCTATAATAATATTGACCCAGAGGACATACAAAGCATCTCCCTGCTAAAAGACGCATCGGCTACTGCAGTTTATGGCGCCAGAGGGGCCAATGGCGTATTGATCATCACTACAAAAAGAGGCGTTGCCGGCAAGCCGCAGATTTCAGTTAAAACTGAAGTTTCCATGTCAGGTCTCACTAAAATGCCAAAAATGCTCGATGGGGTTTCCTGGATGCGGCTGTACAACGAAGCAACTGTCAATGATGGCAACCAGCCCGTATATTCGGAAGAATTGATCCAAAAGACAGCCAGTGGCCTGGACCCCTATCTGTATCCGAATGTCAATTGGCTCAAAGCTACCTATAAAGACTGGGCACCTGGTTTCAACAGCAACTTAAATGTGAGCGGGGGAGCCAAGACCGTAAGATATTATGTTTCTGCTTCCTTTTATGACCAGGACGGCAGCTATAAAGTAACCAAACAAAACGGCTATAACCCAAATGTTAACTTTAAAAGATATGATTTCAGGACCAATCTTGACATTGACCTGAGCCCCACAACGCTCCTGTCCATGAACCTGGACGCGATGCTGGTGAGCAGCAGGTACCCGGGTCTTTCTGCCAGCAAAATCTGGTATAATGCTTATTTGACCCCACCTATCGCTTTTCCTATACAATATCCCGATGGATCCTGGGCTGGGCCTTATAACAATGTAGGCTCCAATCCGCTCAATGAGATCCAGAACACCGGCTATGCAACAGAATTCAGGCCAACCATACAATCCATTTTCTCCATCAACCAAAAACTGGACCGCGTTACAAATGGTCTAAGCGCCATGGCCAGGTTCTCTTTTGACTCCTATAGTGAAAACGATAACCGAAGATTCGGAAAAAACAGTCTGTATATGGCCAGCGGAAGAGATGCCGATGGAAACCTGGTCCTGAACCAGTCCCGGATCGGAGATCAGTTTTTAGGCTATTCCCAATCTGCACAGGCAGAAAAAACGATGTACCTGGAGACCAATATCAATTATGACCGCAACTTTGGCAATCATCATTTCGGTGGCTTGCTTTTATACAATATGCGTTCAAGGATCGTGAGCTCAGCCGGCGATGTGATTTCTTCTATTCCTTTTAAAAATCAGGGTATGGCAGGCAGGATTACCTATTCCTATGCCGATCGGTACATGGCCGAATTTGATGCCGGTTATACCGGTTCCGAAAACTTCGAGCCTGGCAAAAGATTTGGTTTTTTCCCTTCCTTTTCAGCGGGCTGGGTAATTTCCAAAGAGCCTTTTTTCAGCAAATTATCTTCAGCCGTGAACTTACTCAAAATCAGAGGTTCCCACGGTCTGGTAGGAAACGACCAGATCGGTTCCACTAACGGGCTCAAAAGATTTCCTTATCTCAGCCAGTATGGTCCCGGTAGCTCTATAGGCCTTGGATACAATGGCACCATTTTCAATGGGGTTACGGAAAGTGTGATCGGTGTGGAAAACCTCACCTGGGAAAAATCAACTAAAGATGACATTGGCTTAGAGATTGGTTTGTTCAATAAGTTTAACATCACAGTAGACTACTATAAGGAAAGAAGAAAAAATATCCTCATTTCACGCGGTTCCCTTTCAGGGATCCTGGGTACATCAGGAATTGTATTTGCCAATTTAGGCGAGATGAACAATCATGGTATAGATGCCAACATAGAGTATAATGAAAACATCGGAAAAGTATCCCTCCGTTTATATGGGAATTTCACCTATAACAACAATAAAATTATACAGCAGGATGAACCCAAACAACTCTATGCCTACCAGCAGGCCACAGGACATAAATATGGGGACAATCTGATGTATGTTGCTGAAGGCCTGTTTACCTCACAGGATCAGATCTCCAAAAGCCCGGGTCAGTTTGGTGCGATATTAAGACCGGGGGACATTAAATATAAAGACGTGAACGGTGATGGTGTGGTAGACAGCTTTGACAGGATATTTACTGGTAAATCTGATGTTCCTACCATTTTGTATGGTGCGGGTTTTACTGTAGGTTATAAAGGTATAGATCTTTCCCTTTTTTTCCAGGGCATTTCCGGTGCAACCTTTATGGCTAATGGATCTGCGGTAACTGGCGACGGGGCACAGGGTGCGGGTATCGTTCCTTTTACAGGAATGGGCTTGTATCCTTCAGGAATGCTGGCCAACCTGGAAAACAGGTGGACTACTGAAAACCCAAGCCAGAATGTAGATTATCCGAGGCTGGGCATTGCCAATCAAAACAGCAACAATTACCAGCCAAGTACCTGGTGGTCAAAAGATGCCAGTTTTGTCCGCCTGAAACAGGCCACTTTGGGATATAGATTTTCAGATGCATTTCTAACAAAATCAGGTATTAAGTCTGTATACTTTTATTTGACAGGTCAAAACCTGCTCACCTTCTCCAAATTTAAATTATGGGATCCGGAATTGGGTGCGAATGCCGCAGGATATCCGCCATTAAGAACATTTGCATTGGGACTGAAAGTATCATTTTAATCAAAGCTATGGATCAATTACAAGCATTAAAAATTAAAGAGATGAAAAAATATATATTCATTATCGCAATAGGGTCATGCTTATTGACAGGCATTTTGTTCTCCTGCAAACATCTGGATGAAAAACCGGATAATTTGCTGACCTCGGATATCCTGTGGAGCAACAGAGCTAATGCAGAATCCTATTTATACAATATCTATGGGGCCATACTGGAAATCGACTATCCACACCAGGGTACCAGCGACGAAGCTTCCATATCCATACCGAGCACCAGCGCAAGACGAATGGCCGCCGGAGACTGGAGCCCGGTGAATGCCCATTATGACCACTGGGACAATTATTATAAGGGGATCCGGTCCTCCTTTATTTTTGAGGCCAATGTGGATAGAGTTCCGGAATCACAGTTGAGTTCTGCCTTGAAAACGCAGTATAAAGCAGAATCCAAATTCCTGAGGGGATGGTTTTACTGGCAGCTGATCAAACAATATGGACCGGTTGTAAAACTTACCGGCCCATTGGCGCTGGACGCTGATTTCAATACCTATCCAAGAGCCACATTTGAAGACTGCAAAAACTATATTAATCAATTGATGGATGAAGCAGCTGCGGTTTTACCGGCCAGCTGGTCATCATCCAGCAATTATGGCCGCCCGTCCAAAGGCTCCTGCCTTGCCGTAAAATCACAGCTGACCTTATGGGCAGCCAGCCCCTTATGGAATGGAAACCCGGCCTTCGCTTCACTTAAGAATCAGGACGGAACTGCTTTAGCCCCTGCAAACTATGATGCCAGTAAATGGAAAATCGCCGCAGATGCGGCAAAAGCAGTGATCGACCTTAATGCCTATAAATTGTTCACTAATCTGGATAATGGCGGTACCCAGTTTGACCCTTACCTATCTGTACGCGATTTGTTTTTGACCAACTGGAACAGCGAAATCCTGTTCTCTAGAAATTCATGGAACTATTGGGGTTACGTTAAGGCCTCCTCACCCAACCCCGGCGGTATTAACCTGTATAATGCCACCCAAAACGTTGTTGACGCCTTTTACATGGACAACGGCCGCAGTATTGATGATCCTCTGTCCCAATATAATGAAACAGGATTTGCGGGAACCGATGGAGCACACTACTGGGCCCATAAAAAAGGTCAATGGAACATGTATGCCAATCGTGAACCACGTTTTTATGCTTACGTACAGTATAATGCCCGTCCGGTATTGCCCGCCCCTACTGTCGATGATAAAAACTTTTTCTCTTCAACAGGCAATGTTGATGGTACAGGTCGCGTAGAATTCTACTATACAGGCAAAGCAGGTGCCAAAGCATCGGGGATTACCAATAACATTACAGGTTATGATTTTCTAAAAAATGTAGGGCCTGCCGATAACATCAGACAGGACGCGACCAATTATAGGCCATTTATCCTTATCCGTTATGCTGAAATACTCCTGAATTATGCCGAAGCATTAAATGAATATGACCCCTCCAATGCAGACATTGTAAGAACGTTAAACCTGGTCAGATCAAGGGCAGGGCTCCCAGGCATAGAAACCGTATACCCTTTGGCAGTTGGAAATAAGGAACTAATGAGAAAATACATACTAAAGGAAAGACAGGTGGAGCTTTGCTTTGAAGGCGACAGGTACTTTACGCTTGTCAGGAGGCTGATGCTGGGCGCCACGGAAAACCAAACCATCTATGGTATGAATGTAAATGAAGATGATGGTGGCCAGGGTTTTGCTTTTACCCGGTTTTACAACCGTACCCTTTTTCAAAAAAGAGCCTGGAACAACAAGATGTATCTCTTTCCAATCTCTCAATACCAAATGGATAGAGACAGAGCACTTGTGCAGAATCCAGGTTGGTAAAATCAGGCATCAATATGTATTTAACAAAGCAATCCATGAAACAATTCATCAATATATCGGTAAAACGCAAACATTTATTATGTTACACTGCCAGCCTGCTGCTTTTGTTTGCAGGTTGTAAAAAAGACAAGGATAGTACTTACAACGCTTCTTCACCCATCACTGTTTCAGATTTCATTCCAAAAAAAGGCTCAGGTGGTACTGAAGTACTCATTACCGGAAGTAACTTTTCTTCCGACATCTCTAAGGTTTCTGTAACGTTGAACGGCCGGCCACTCAAAGTAATAGGCGCTAATGCAACGCAGATTATGGCAGTTGTACCTAAAAGATCAAAGACAGGACCAATAAAAGTAAAAATAGAAAACGGAGAGGGGTCCAGCCAGGCCATTTTCAATTATGAATATACCAGGACGGTAACTACCCTGGCAGGTTCTGGCAACCCAGGCTTTGCCAATGGAAAAGGAACAGATGCCTCATTTAACCTGGGCGGCCAGAACTGGTACAGGAGTTCCGGTATCGTAGTAGACGATAATCTCAATGTATATGTGGCCGATCCTGGCAACCACTGTATCCGAAAAATTGATTCGCTAGGGAACGTGAGTACTTTAGCCGGTAACCCTAACCTATCGGGTTACTCCGATGGTAAAGGTCATAACGCAAATTTCTCTTTGCCTTATGACCTGGCTATTGATACCCATGGAAATCTGTACTGTGTAGATCCGGGCAATTGGGATATAAGAATGATTACACCAGATGGTCAGGCCACCACATGGGGCTTTGGAAGCCAGGCACCATGGAGCGTCGCCTTTGATAAAACTACCGGCAATGTTTACTACGCAAGTTGTTCCAGTCCTGGCAACATTTATCAGATCAATGCCCAAGGTAACAGTAAGGCGATCATCTCCGGACTCAATTACCCTGCGGGTATTAAATTTGACAATACCGGCAATTTATTTGTATCCGTACATGGCGACCAGGTGATCAGAAAATTCACTGCCGGCACCTGGCAGAGCAGTATCGTTGCAGGTCAATTGGGAAATGCAGGTTATGTAAATGGAGCAGCTACATCTGCGTTATTCTCCTTTCCATGGGGAATCGCAATAGACAGCAGTAATAATATATATGTGGCCGGCAATGGGACAGGTGGTGGAAGCACGACCAATCCAGACCAAAGCATTCGCTATATTCAGGCTGGCACCTATGAAGTAAGCACATTTGCCGGGAGCAGTAGCGCTGGTTTCTCAGAAGGAGTGGGCGGACAGGCTTCCTTCAGTGCCCCTACCGGAGTCGCGGTAGACAAAAATGGAACTGTGTATGTATTAGACAAGAACAACAACAGGATCAGGAAGATCATTTCCGAATAATTAAAAGCCCTACATACACCTAATTTTAATTAAAACATGAAACCATCTGCTTTTTTAAGCCTGGTATTCGTAGTACAAACCTTCTTTTGTACTACGAATACTTTTGCGACATTATTTCAAGCTAAAGAAAAAACCCATACATATTATGTATCCGTTAAGGGCTCCGATACCAACACCGGAAGTATCACCGCCCCTTTTCAAACCATCAATAAGGCATTGAGCCATGCTGCGCCTGGCGACCAGGTAGTTGTTAGAGGAGGCACCTATTATCAGGAAGTGAAATTTCCAAAATCAGGCTATCCTGGTAAATACATCCGTCTAAAAAACTATCCCAGAGAAAAACCCGTTATTGACGGCAGCAAAACCGTGGTTTCCGGATGGATGGCCATGGTTACTGTAAGCAATATAAGCTATGTATCTATTGAGGGTTTCGACATCTGCAACCTCAGCAGTTCTAGTATCAATACAGACCCCCAAGGCATCACAATCAATGGGAATGCACAGCACATTTCGATCAAAAACTGCAATATTTACAATATCAAAAGTACGGCTACACTTGAACAAGGACGAAGCGGCCATGCTATATTGGTTATTGGAAGTGACAACACACCAATATCTAACCTGCTAATCACTGGCTGTACAATACACGATACGCAAACCGGAACAAGTGAAAACGTAACTCTGGCGGGGAATATTGACGGCTTCATTTTCAGTCACAATAGAGTATATGATACAGAAAACATTGGTGTTATTGTAGCCGGAGGCGATGGTTTAAACCCTCATGGAGTGGTAAAAACCAATTATGCCCGCAACGGCGTAATCAGCGACAATATTTTCCATCACAACACAATGACCAAAACACCTGAGACATGGGGGCCTGACAGGTTCGGTGCCATTTCCATTTATGTTTGTGGCGGAGCGAATACCATTATTGAAAGAAATGTAGTTTACGAAAGCGACAGAGGGATTGGTCTGGTCAGTGAAAGCAATATCTATCCAACAAGAACCACTACCGTAAGAAACAATCTGGTCTACGATTGCTACAGGGCAGGTATTTATATGGGAGATTATTTAAACTACACCATCGCCGGCACAAAAAACTGTAGCATTTTGAACAATACCTTATTTCAGAATAATCGTGTTCCGGGAGCATTTGGAGAAATTGAAGGCGAGCTCAGACTAACGGAGCATTGCGACAGCAATGTAATTAAGAACAATACCGTGTATGCTGGACCTAAGGACCTGCTGGTCCATAAATACACCCTAACCGGAAGTCATAATACCATTGATCACAATAGCTATTTTACCACAACACAGCCTCAATGGATCTGGAACAGCACCAACGGCAACCCGATTACCGATTTCCAGATCTGGAAAAAAATCAGTAGTCAGGATGCCAATTCCACCCTAAAAATAGTTAGTCCTAAGTTTTACTCAAATTTAAGCAGAAAATGGAAAAGATACCCACAATCAAAGATATAGCGAGACGACTCAAGATAGATCCTTCAACAGTATCCAGAGCACTTCGGGGACACCCAAGTATCGGTCTGGTGACTACGATGAGGGTCAACAAAATAGCTAAAGAATTAAATTACCACCCCAACCAGAATGCAGTATTCCTTAAGCAAGGAAAAACCTTTACTATAGGTGTTGTTTTACCGGATATCGCAGAAAACTCTTATTGTTCAATACTTCGTGAAATAGAGTGTTGCGCTCATGATAAGAATTATAATGTAATTTTCGGTCAGTCTTTTCAAGAACCAGACCGGGAAAAACAGATTTTGGAAAACATGAAGAACCTTAGGGTTGACGGCATCCTGATTGCAGTGACCAAATCCACCATAGATATAGAGCAGTTTGAACAGCTCAGAAGATACAATATCCCTGTTGTCACTTTAGACAACAGGGATATCGCAGGAAATCAATCCGATCAGGCTATTGAATACCTGTTTTCAATGTTAGAATTTCAGCAGTTATCTGCTCTAAAGACTTAGTCTGACTTTCGGGCTTAACCTCCAGGTTCTGCTCCACCCATGCGCGCTCCCACATAAAAAAGTCGGGAGCCTGCGTGTTTTTACCCTGTAGGTTATCTTGTAAATAATCTATATACATTTTCCACCTTACGAGGTAAAAGTCCTTGATCAATCCTCCCCATTCTTTATAAGCATATTCATGCAGGTTATCCTCGGTCCTGATGTTTTCGCCCCAATAGGTAATCAGCATCATGGCATTCTTGATATTAAGCGCCTTCTCCTCCTTGGTTTTCCCCAGACTCAAAGCCTGGGCCTTATAAGTATTTAACTGATAATAAGGATGGCTAGACAGCAATTCATCTGTTAAACGGATCATATCCAGAAATTGACCAGAAAGCCTGGTAAACTCACCCGTATTCTTTTCTTGGTAAGCTTTCCCCATAGCCTGAAAAACCAGCTCACCATCATTTGCCAGCACTTGCCTTAGCATATTAATCAGATCGATCTGATAAGTATCCGAATTTATAAATTCAGGTGCCGCTTTAGCAAACTTCAGAACCGCCTCTTTAAATTTTATGCTGTCATAGTTTCTTTCCCGGGTGCCCCAGCGAGAGGCAGGTTTGGAATCCAGCGCCGGGCGGATACAAAACACAGACTCACTTGCCCCCTCCTGGTAGCCTGGAAGGCTTTGATATATTGTTTCCAGGAATCCCTGCCAAGCCACATCAATGTGTTTGTTTGCACTTCCATACCGATATTTGGTGTATCCCGCCACCCATTTTTTAACATCAACATGATCTTTTCTCCATCCAAGTTCTAACATCAGATCATATACAGGCGGATTGTTATTGAGTCCTTCAGGCATAACGCCCACTCCTTTAAATAAATCTTTATATGGGCTCTTACCTATCCGGTCAACTTCGTCTGCAAAACGCTGTAATTTGCCGTACAAGCCAGGTCTTTCTCCAAAATTATTTACTACACACCAAATAAATGGTGTCGAATCATAACCATTTCTTTTTTCCCAATTATTGGTAAACTCACCAAACAATTCCTGTACCAGCACATGTGATTTATCAAGACCATCCAGCATTTTCTGTTTAGGATTGTCTTGCCAACCCTGGAGCACCCAGGTTGATCCTGGGAAATTCCTTTGCATTTCAGTTTGAATAGACCTACCCGCCCCCTTTAAATCTATACCATCTGTAATTCCTCCTTCATGAAAGGGATCTCCTGCAAAAAAGCGGATGTTTTTGCCATAAGTCTTTTTTAATTCCTTATAGTATATTCCCGCTATCCTGGAAAAATCAGGATGACCAGGAATTAAAATATCTGGGCGTTTAAATGCACCCCATGTTTTCTGGTCAATAATCGGCGCTTTGGTCTTCTCTTTTAAAGAGCTCGGCACCATTCCATAAAAACCTTGCAACACCGGCTCTATTCCAAGTCCTTTCATCCGCTCCATCATCCGTTGCTGCAATATTCTCCGGCCATCGATCTGACTTTGAGGCATTGGCCCGCCCCAACCTTGTATGTTCCCCATTAACCACCATGCAGTATAAGCAGGCCCCACTAAAAAATCGTTAATTTCCTGATCGGAATATCCGATCTGCTTCAGCGTATTTTGCCACACCGCTTCCATCCCATTTACGGTGAGCATTAAGTTCACTCCATTCAAAGCCATCCAATCCAGTTCATGCTCCCAGTCTTTCCAATCGTAAAAACTCATCGTATAATTATAAGTGCAATAATTCAAAGCGTACCGGTACTTGGCCGGTGCCTCTATGCGTACAAGCTCTTTTACAGCTGGAATTGAAGACACAGGAGCAAGATTATCTCCCATATGTGACATGGAACGATGGCAATAGTACTTTAAATACCAGTTCAATCCTACTGCGGCCGCATTCGAACCTGAAGCAGTGATAACCAGCTTGTTTCCCTGGCTCTGCAATTCAACCATATCCTTTTCTCCGCTTCTCAATGATTTGAAAACAACCTGATTTTCTAACCAGGGGACCCTCCTTTTAATCAGGTCTTGTACAGGTCTAAATTGCTGGGCTAAAAGATCTAATGGGATTAAGAACAAGAGCAGACAGGTAAATTTTCGCATAATTTTAGGTTGATTTTCAATTTCTAATGATCCGAATCTAGTTAAAACCCGGAATAAAATATTCCCTGCAATTGGTAGCTTATGGCTGTAAAAACTACACAATCGGTTGTATTGAATGGCACAATCGATTGTGTAATTTTCAATTAACATGAGCAATTTTTCTTATTTTCGCACCACACGCCAGATTATAAGCAGATGAAACAGGATTTACAGAATGTAACAGACTACACCAATAACAACACCATATTTATGGTATGGAATTTCAAGGATAATGCAGAGGTTAGGATTGTTTTTAATCAGCTTTGTAAGCTCGTGATCAACCTGAACAATTCTGTTAACGTTCGCTTCCCGGTTTCAAGAGCCAGTTGTGTAATGGGAATCGGATATGATGCCTGGCATCAACTCAACCTTCCACTCCCACTACCTAAGGAATTGGTGAATTTTGTTCCTGTTACCGGCGAAAAGCATACAGCCGTTTCATCCAAAGGGGACTTACATTTCCATATAAGGGCCGATAACACCAGCATCTGCTACGATATGGCAGCTGCAATAAGCGATATCTTAGAAGCAGTAGCCACCAGTGCAGAAGAAATTCATGGTTTTAGATATTGGGACAGCCGTTCCATTTTAGGCTTTGTAGATGGCACCGAAAACCCACAGGGACAAGACAGGGAATTCTTCAGTATGATCGGAGACGATGATGCTGCTTATAAAGGAGGGAGCTACCTTTTCGTACAGAAATATATCCATAATCTATCTGCATGGAAGACGCTTTCCACAGAACAGCAGGAGAAAGTAATTGGACGATACAAATCTAATGATGTAGAAATGGCAGACGATGTTAAACCTGCAAATGCACACATCGCCCTGGCCAATGTAGGTGATGATTTTAAAATCGTACGTGATAATATGCCTTTTGGCAACATCTCTACAAATGAAATGGGCACCTATTTTATAGCCTATGCAAGTACATTCAGCACTGTAGAGAAGATGCTGAACAATATGTTTATTGGTTCTCCGGCAGGAAATTACGATAGGATTTTAGATTTCAGCACAGCAAAAACAGGTAGCTTATTTTTTGTACCCACATTTAACATGCTGGATGAACTTTCATCTGAGTAACCTAGAAACTATAATCCACCCCTAATGCAATATAACGTGGCAACAGACGGTATTCGGTAACAGCCTGGTAGGTATCTGTAATGACGGCATTCTTAAATTGACGATTATTGAAAATATTTTTTGCGGTCAGCTCAAATCTGGTTTTAATTTTCTTCACATCATAGGACAGCGAAAAATCTGAAAAATAATACGTTTTTGAAGTAGCAAAAAAGTCGCCAAAATGATACGCCTCATTTTTCAGATTGGCCTGAATACCATCAGCAACATTGACAAATAGGTTTAGAAAACTGTAGGTATTCTTCAACCGGCTCTTGCTCTCGCTGCTAAAAGAAGTGAACTGCATACGGGTTCCGGTGTATATGTTTAATTTCCATTTCCAAACACTCCTGAAAGACAAGCCATAATCATGCGACCCGGATTGTATCTTTCGGTTTCCCACCCCCGCTATACCGGCTTCGTAATCAGAGAAATCAGCACCAATATCCAATTTACAATTCCCTTTCAGCGGCTGTATATAGTAGTTGAACTGTGCTTTATAAAAGGCCACTTTTTTATTCTTTAACAGCACTTGTTGGGCCAGGTTATAGTTTGCATTTAGCATGCTTTGATTACTCATATAATCGAACAGCCTTTTATAGCCTATCGATAAACTGGCAAAGAATTTATCCAGCATGTTGCCATGCGTATAGGTCAGTATCACTCCCGAACTGCTCAAAGTGGCCATATCGTCCATTCCCTTTGCAAAATTCCGAAGACCGGTATTATAGAAGCTGGGAATGACGTCCATCACTTCGGTATTGGTCTGCTGGAACGAAAGGTCTGTCTCCAGCTTTCCCTTGCGGTATGGTTCCCATTTTGCAGATAACCGCGAAGAAATCAACCAGTTATTTCGGTCTCGAGCCAGGCCGTTCGTCCGCAGGTCACTATGTATAAACCCTGCATTCAACTGCGGTGTCCATTCCCATTTTTTACGCTTCAACGTGTATTTAGCCAGGAGACGGGACTGATTGGTAAGTAGACCCACCTGGTTTGAAAAGCCGGAAGGGCGAATCTGGTCGCCATTATCTCCCTGCAAAACGAAATCCGTTACCAGCTCTTGGTTCTTATATTCGTTGGCAAAGGCAATCTCCATAAAATCACCACCTTTTTGCCTGCGTACATAGTGCGAAGTAACACCTAGGTACTGTAGATTATTCTCAACATGCTGATGTACATCAGAAATGCCGCCGACCTGGAACAGGTCTTCATAATAGTATTGATCAATGCTGTAATCCAGAGGAGATCTCTGCATGATCCAGCGGGCGGAACTCACGAGGGCTTCCTGGTCTGATAACTTGTAGGTATGTGTAAGGTTGTGATTGGTTACATAGCCCTGAGTGGATGTCAACTCTGTTGCACTTGCTCCATTGAACAACAGGTTTCCGGTATCATCCCTGCCAAGAGATCCCAGATTTCCGGTGTAGGTGAGCGTTGAGCGGTTATTGATCTCATACTGCAACTCTAATCTCGAAAAGTAATTGTCAATACGTTTGTTAAATTCATAAACCTCCGAATTGGTAAATTGAATATCTTTAATATGGTATTCCTGCAATATGTTCTGATAGAAGGATTTTTTTGTAGGGTTCACAAAGCCCAGCCACTTCACTTTAAGCTGCTTGGTTGGGTTTAGTATGGTATTGACTGACAACAGCCTGTCACGATTAAAATTTGTCCTTTTATAATCAAAACCTGGGAGATCAGGTGTATAATCGATAATCGTAGGCGTAACCACGCCAAGACCGATCTGTCCAGGTTCATCAGACTTGCCAGGATACAGCAGATGGTTGATGCTGCTCACGGCATCCACACCATTGTTATTGGCCGTGCCCAACAGATAATATTTGTTCCTTTTTCCAAAATTCATCAAGTTAACACTGCCGTAGTAAAATGCCGGTGTTATCGGCGTACCGGAAACAGATACCGAACCCAACCATTGGCTTTTGCTGTCTTCTTTCAACTGCAGGTTCAGCGCTACCTTGTCTGAGTTTTCAATCCCTTTCAGATGCTTATTATTGGAATAATGTTGCAAGACCTGTATCTTTTCCAAGGGCTGGACAGACATATTTTGTGTGAGCAGCCGATAACCCTTTTCAAAAAAGTCATCGCCCTCGATCATCACCTTTTCTACCTCTTTATCACCAACTTTGATACTCCCGTCGGTACCGATGTTTAACCCGGGAATCTTCTTCAGCAGATCCTCTACAGTCCGTTCATCACCTTGCAGAAACGATTGTACATTCAGCTCGATAGTATCTTTTCCCAACCTGTATGGCCGCTTCGAATGGACCACAACTTCCTGTAGGTGCTCCACACCACCAGCACTGAGCTGTATATCCACAATCATATTTGCCTGACCTGGTCTAATTTCTTTATGTGCCGGTTCATAGCTCAGTGCCTTAAAATACAAGTTCATTTTGCCGGCATAAGTTGTTTGTATATGGTATTTTCCCTCGCCGTCTGTAAATGTATAGGCCAAAAGGCAGGAAATGCTATCCCGATGAAGGTCTACCCGAACACCACCAACAGGGCGGCTCCCGGAAGTCACTTTTCCGCTGATAGACACCTGCGCCCGGGCAGAAAATACAACAGACCAAAAGCAGAGCAATACCCATCCGCACCCAAAAAACCTACTTTTCACGCAGGCCTTTTTCTTCCCATTCATAGACCTGCTCCACCGTACCTCTCACCTTTTTCCTTTCGATCGTTACGCCTTCCATCGCCGGCATTTTACTTTCCATAATACGCATCTGTTCCTCTACCAGTGCATCATTTTTCTTAATATAGTTCTGCAAGGACAATTTTGGCAAGGAATAGATATACCCTTGATTTACAGGAATGCTACCCTCATATGGATAGGAGATTTCTTTGAGCGTCCAATAGTTCGGGTTTGCGCTTTCGTTGTACAGCATCACGATCAGACCTGGTAGCCCGCCGAATTTATAAGGACCTGCCGGCACCGGAATATCATTGGTGTAATACGCAATAAGCTTGGTACCACGATAACTGGCTGTCGCTTTGTGACAGATATATTTGCCTATGGTATCCGTACTGCTATAGTCAGTATTCCACTGCAATTGTGGAAATTTATCAGTCACCTGATAATTCTTTCCCTGAATTGACCGGATTTCTAACAGATCGTTTTCATTGTTTTTCTGAATAACAATGTTCCTGTAATTTTTATCAGTATGGAGTACCAAAGAAAAACTGGAAAACATTTCACCTTCCGGACTTTTACCTTCTTTCTTATCCGCTGCCACCGGCACTGAATCGCGGACAGCCACTTTAACACCGTCTCCGAAATAGACATGCTCCCGGAAGGTCGCCACGGCAGAAGGTATATATTCATATACCGCATGTAATTTTTGTGCCTGCACGCTCCACGAAGCACACAGCAGCAAACCAAATAGTAAATACTGTTTCATGGATCTTAAAAACCAACAAAGTGAACCTTCCGGTTCACTTTGTTGTTGTTCATAGTTACGACTTAATTATGGTTCGGGTTTCCGTAATAATTTTGGTAATTTTGTATAGTGGCGCTAAAGTATTCACCACAATTACTGTAGAACATGTCGGTGGCTCCATAACACGTATAGGTTAAAACCTGAGTGTCTATTAGCTGACCGCTCGTGTTGTAGATACTCATGGTCAATCTGCATAATGTCTTGAAGTTCCCTTTCTTGATTTCTTTAGCCTCTCCGACTATTTTAACATTGGACTTACCAGCAACAGCTGTGTATACCGCTGTTTTTTCAACCGTTTTCTCTGCTGGTTTAACTTCACCAGTCTTTGCGAAGGCCGCAGATGACATAAATGCCACAGCTACCAAACTCATTAATAATTTTTTCATAGTTATTTATTTTAATTAAACCACTGCATACGCTTGTCGTATGCGTTAATTCAGTGTAAAAATAAAAGTCATCCTACTTAAATTATCAAGCCATTTATGATTCGCAATTGCCATTTACAATTCGCAAAATTACCCAAACACTACTGGAATCTGCAGGATTACAATTGTGCCGCCATTTGAACCACGGGTAAAAAATACGCCTGCTTTTTTACCCAACAAATCCATTCGCTCCCGGCTGATAGCGCCCGACAATGACCGATGCGTTGTATCTGATCGATAGCCCTCGGCGTTACCGGTATCAGTAACTGTTACGCGCAGCACATCTTCTTCAAGCTCAAAGCAGACATCAATATTGCCACCACCCGATTCCAATTCTATACCGTGGAGGATCGCATTTTCCACATAAGGCTGTATCAGCATGGGAGGTAACATAACCGCACCTAAATCCTGTACGTCTGGCTTCCGGATGTGATAGGTAAAAGCTTCTTCAAAACGCATTTGTTGTAAACAGAGGTAGTTTTCCAGCGTATCAATTTCTTCATCTAAGGGAACCAGACTTTCCCGACTGAGTTCCAGGCTGTTGCGAAGCAAACGGCTAAACCGGTTGAGGTATTTAATGGCTTTCTCTTTTTTATCCAGACGGACAAAACTCTGCACTGCTGATAAAGTATTGAATATGAAATGAGGTTCCATCTGTGTCCGCAACAATTGTTGATGTAACAATACCTTTTCTTTTTCCTGTCTTGCCCTACGCTGTCGAAAATTATAATAAAGAAATAATAACGTTACACCCAACAAAACAACGCTTAATACTGCAACAACAAGCCACAAACGATTTTGCTGCAATTGAAGTTGTTTGATCTTAATGCTTTCATTTAAAGCGCGTATAGAACGGTCCTTCACTTGTAATTGATAAAGTGCATTCATTTCAGCAAGGGCTTGTGTGTGCGTCGCCTGATAAAGATTTTCCTGCAATCTGACCACATTTTTCAGCACCCCTGTTGCGTCCTTGTTTCTACCTTGTAAACTGTATAATTCAGCCAAACTTTTCTGATATACGACTTCATCATCATCCAGAATCAGACTTGGATGCTGCTCCTTCAACTTTTTCGCTTTATCGATGAATTGAGCCGCCTTTGGGGGTTGCTTGAGTGCGACATAGATGGTGGCAACATTACAATAGTCAACAAGTAAGTTGTTGATATTAACCGAAGAAGGTCCGGTGTCATACGTAACCTCATCTACTTCTGTTTTCAACAACTGATAGTGTAATAGCGAATCATTTTGTTTTTCCGCATCAAAGTACTTCATCTTCGATTCGTACAGGTAACTGATATTATATTTATCAGGGTGTAGAGCCTGAAGCACCTCCAATCTCCGCAGATAAGGAGCCATACTGTCTGCCGGCTTTTGTTGCAGGTTCAAGATCTGTATCATCTGTACTAACGCCCGCTGTCTGCTGATATGCCCCTGGGGCAGAGAATCGATCAATGGTAATGCTGCGCGGTTCATTTTTTCAGCCAGATGGTATTGAAAGAAAGTCCGGTTACTCTGCGCAGCCGATAGCAGTATAACAGATCTGGCTTCGGGAGACAGGCCAGTTGTAGCATCAGATAATACAATGGCTGCCGCTTTATTATAATAATAACTTGCCTCTCTTTGCTTTGCCTCCATGCTTCGCACATTACCCACCCCATTGTATATAAGCGCTTTATACTTCTGATTTCCAGTCGACTCTATAAGCTCTAAAGCTTTTTCCACAAAAAAACGGGCCGAATCCTGCCCACGCATGCCATATAACCGGGCCAAATTATATTTAACATTTGCTGAAAGTACAGCATCCTTTTTCACGAGTGGATGTTCGTCTAACTTCCGCCATTCACTAACTACTGAATCACTATTTCCCGGAGAGACTGCAACATTTTCCAGTTTTCTTATTTTCTCAGAAATCAAATTATTCTGAAGGGACGGAAGCGGCTTTTTATGACAAGCCATAGTCCATGAAATCATCACTCCGAAAAGTGAGAGCCGCAATATTTGTTTCATTTTTCTGGAAAAAGTTGGGTTAATACAGCACTTCTCCGTCGCGTAGAAATTGGAATTTCCTCCTTGTTTTTAAGCACAATGTATTCCGAACGGTTAATACCCGAAACAAACCGACGATTTACCAGATAGGATTGATGTGTACGCAGAAAATGTGGTGCGGGCAACAATTCTTCATAGTATTTAAGCGGTTTGGAAATCAGTTGCTTTGTGCCATCATTCAGAAAGAAAAAAGTATAGGGACCATCGCCTTTGCAGTAGATAATATCGTGTACAGATACTATACGCACATTATGAACGGAGTTAAGCGCAATGCTTTCCGGCAGTTCTGCCGCACTCATAGAATCCTGTGCCATCGATAATTGCTGCATCCATTGCGGATTGTTATCCGTACGGCGGCGGTAGCGCTCGAGTGCTTCTTTCAATTCGGTTTGATCAATTGGTTTCAGCAGGTAATCTAATGCACCATACTTAATGGCCTTGATAGCGAAATGGTTATATGCAGTGATGAATATGATATTTTGCGGAATGGGGAACAGCATTTTAAGAAGGTCAAAAGCCGTTCCATCCCTGAGCTGGATATCCATTAATATGACGTCAGGCTGTTTCTCCTCAATCAACTTTACTGCAGTCCGTACACTGTCGCTCCAACCAACAAGTTCTGTATTGGCTTCCTGTTGTATCAGATAGCTTATTTCTTTACGGATCGCAGGTTCATCCTCTATAATCGCTACAGTTGTCATATTTAACTAATTGTGTCTGGTAAAATAATAATTATAGACCAGGAAATCCGTTTTATTTACAATTCGCTACAACTCATTTATAAAACGGAAGATAAGCCACAACACAGATAAACTCCCTATGCCCTACCCCCACCCTAGTCTGCGCCATACCCAATCCTGCACCATACCCGGTCTGCGCCCAAGAAAATATGATTTCATGATCAAGCCTCAGAACCTGTAAGATTCAGCGCGATCAGAAATCATATTTTCCCCAAAAAAACTATTATCTAATTAAACAAACGTTTTCGTAAAATCATAATTACAAACCGATTGTATAACCTAAATAGGTATTTTTGGTTATGAAGAAATTTCTGGTAATTAGTGCTTTTTTAATGCTCAAAATTGGGGCTCAAGCCCAACAGCATAAAATGTCTGTTGACTACGTAGTTCCTAAAGATTCCTTGGTTCGAGAAAACATTAAGGAATGGCAAGATGTTAAATTTGGTTTATTTATGCACTGGGGGCCCTACAGTCAATGGGGAGTTGTAGAGAGCTGGAGTATTTGCCCGGAAGATGAGGACTGGACCCAACGCAAGGGACCATTTTCAGACGATTATTTCAAGTATAAAAAAGCTTACGAAAACCTTCAAACCACGTTTAATCCTGTCGATTTTAATCCAGAAAAGTGGGTAAAAGCAGCTAAAGATGCAGGAATGCGCTATGTGGTATTTACAACCAAACATCATGATGGCTTTAGTATGTTTGACACCAAACAAACGGACTATAAAATCACAGACGCTAAAACACCCTTTTCCTCTAACCCCAGAAGCAACATCACAAAAGAGGTCTTTAATGCTTTCCGAAAAGAGAATTTTAAAATTGGCGCCTACTTCTCCAAGCCTGATTGGCACAGTGAGTATTACTGGTGGCCATATTTTCCGCCCAAAGACAGAAATGTAAATTATGACCCGGCTAAATACCCGGACCGTTGGCAGAAATTTAAAGATTTCACGTACAATCAAATTGAAGAATTGGCCTCCGATTATGGAAAAATTGATATTCTTTGGCTAGATGGTGGTCAGGTTAGACCGAGTAAGAAACTTAATCAAGACATAGATATGGCCAAAATTGCCGGCATGGCCAGAAGTCATCAGCCAGGCTTAATTGTAGTAGACCGCACAGTAGCCGGTGAATTTGAAAATTATACCACACCTGAACAGCAAGTACCAGATAAGCCTCTTATTCATCCATGGGAAACCTGCATGACCATGGGAAATTCCTGGAGTTATGTCCCACATGACACCTATAAACCTGCCAAACAATTGGTGGATCTGCTGGTCAAAATTGTATCCAGAGGAGGAAACTTCCTGCTTAACATTGGTCCAGGGCCTAATGGAGACTGGGACCCGGTAGCCTACGAACGCTTACAGGATATTGGTTCCTGGATAAGGATCAACGGAGAATGCATCTACGGTTCAAAACCGATAGCTCCATATTCCACAAAGAATATTTTTTACACTCAGTCTAAAAAAGGTACAGAATCCTATGCCGTTTGGCTTGCAGAAACCGAAGATGTTCATTTACCAGAGCAGGTTTTCATAGCATTAGATGGCGCAAAGAAAATACAAAAGGTAAGCATGCTTGGAACCAAAGTGAAAATCAAATGGAAAGCAAAGGACGATGGAATCTTATTGACCATCCCTGCAGCTCTTCAACAAGGAAAATTCAAGTATGCAGTTACCTTCAAAGTAGAACATAAATAAACCCAATCCGCACCATACCCTATCTGCCCTATACCCGGTCTACACCATACCCGACCTGCACCCAAGAAAATATGATTTCATGATCAAGCCTCAGAACCTGTAAGGTTCAGCACGATCAGAAATCATATTTTCACACCCCCTGTTCAATCAAAATACAGTCTCGATCTTGTCAATAAGACCAATATATTGCTTTTTAATATTCCGCTGCCTGTAAAAATCCTTACCACTCCAACTTTTGTCCCAGTTGGCACTGCTGAAAGACCAGGCATTGAGCTTACCCAAATCATCACTAAGAGATTTCAAGCGATCATTTAAACTCTTAACAGAACCTATATTCGTACTGAAAGACATTCCTTTCCACGCAGAAACATTCTGCGCAGCCGAGAAAGGGATCGGATACAATTTAATCCCGTTGTCACTATTACTCAAGATTTTCTTCTCCTTGATATACTCAAACACCAAATATTTCGCTCTTCCAGGCTTGGAGAAGACAATTTCTTTGTTATAAATAGAACTCAAACCACCCTGCTCCGGACCAAAAATCCAAATATCCTCATCCGGTGTCAGCAAAGGCAGGACTTTGTAGCAACGACTGAAAACAGTATAGTTTTTCCCGTCAAAATCACAAGTACTTAACGCATAAGTTTGGCGAGTGCCATCATTATTTTTATCCGCATTCTTTAAAGGATCACCTATAGTCTTATTATCTTTTATTAAGCCCAAACCCAATTCACAATTTCTAAGGAAAGCCACTTTATTCCACAGTTTATAAATATTTTGGGCCGCCTCGCCCAAATTTTCATAGATGTTCTCCATTTCGGTTTCCTTAAAATTTTCCGAAATACCCTGCACCTTTCCTGCGGCATTGGCAAAGGCATCTGCGATACTTAACGAAGTCACTATTGGCTTGGACGAATCCTTCCTTTTAAACTCGGTGATTCCAGAAGAATGGGCTATGTAATACATCCTGCTCAGGGTTTGGTAGTCCTGTAACATTACCCTTGCTTTCACAATATCTTCCCCCTCAATGCCATCGATACTATTATAATAGCCCTGAGCCATCCATGGAAAAAGGTCGGACCAGTTGCTGATCCATACACCCAGAGGAACATATCCTTCAGTTTTAACGTCCGCATTAAACGCCGCTGCTTCAGGAGAAAAAGAGCCGTCGCCGGAACCCTTCGCCAAGTCCTCATATTTCTCCTCTATCTTTGCCGCTTTATTCTTCTGTTCATTAAAACAACCCAGCGTATCAACCTCATTATTAATTATTTTTTTCTTAAACTCATCGAGTTTTTCCTTTTTCGCAGGCTTATCCGCCTTATTTATAAATTCGTCAAAAGTAAGTTTTGGATTGGTTATTTTTGTCTTCTCATAAGCCGAAGCTTTCGCCATGGTATCCAAGCCATCCAGATTTTTTATTTCTTCTACTTTTTTCACAATGTCCTCTTCAGGTACAGGTTGTACAAATTCCGGAATCGAAGGCGCTCCATGGGTAATATTCATGCTGGGCGCTCTATCAAGTACATTTACGTCGGCCAGATCGGCAAATGTTTTGTTCGCCACCTGATCGAACCATTCTTTAATCTGCGAGGAAAGCACAGACCCACTTAAATAACTGGTACAGTTCACCATTACTTTTGCTTTGGCACTGGATTGACTGCCATCATAAGTAGCCTTTACAGCCGCAGAAGCCAAAGGGCCAGCATACGAAAAATCAGTCTGACCACCATATTTCCAGGATCTGGATTCACTCTCAGAAGTCATCACCATTTTCACCCCTCCAAAAGCACCCCAAGCAACCCCAACCACCAGACCATCACCAAAATCACGTGTAAATTGCTCCGAAGCCTTTATCCACTTACTTACGAGCGCTTTTAACTCCTTACTTTGAACATCATCATTATAAAAAACACTCAACAAACCCGAATCTGATTTTGAAACCTTGGCCATCACCGCATTGTATGCATTCAATACGGAAGTTATACTTTGCTCGCAAGCCGCATTCAGGCTATTCATAAATTGGCTGGCGGTCAGCTGCTCAAAATTGATATACTCTATTCCTCCAAGGGAAATGGCATTGTAATTTACCGCCACTGATTTGCTGCTGGCCGCTGAAGATTTCCCTACATAAGCGGACAATGAAGATTTAAGTAAGCTTACACCCGAAACCCCATAAGCACCAGACAGTCCAAATGACCCCTGGTTCATTTTTTCCGAAAAAAAACAACTGCTTTCGCCCGACATATATTTCACGGATTTTTCCTGGGAAATCATTAAGCTAACAGATCCCTTTACCACACTAGGGTTGATTTTGCCATTAACGGCATATATTGTTCCCCCAATAGTTACCCCATACAAGGGGTTATCGCCTTCAAAAATGCTCATAATACGTTGTTTTAATAAATGATTTAAAAATTACATTGAATAATGCTTTGGGCGGTTTTTGCATTGAGGTAATCTATGTAAACGATATTGGGTTTCGGTTTATCAACCTGGCCCATACGCTCTGCCAATACTTCTTCCAATGCAGGATTTGCAAACTCAGCCAATTTTTCGATAGTGCTTTTAAAAAAAGTATCGATGTCTGGCGTCAACGTCCAGGACAACAGAAAGAAATAGTCTTTACCTAAGCCACCATACGTATCCAATTTCGCCAGCTGATCCTGCTTCATTTTCTCCAGAGAAGTGGTATTGGAATAGGAATCACACACCGTGATATTAGGCCCACTATAACCGCCAAATCCATCATGGTATCGGAACCGACCCACCCGTGTCCCTGTATGTTCGGGATAATCGAAAACCAGAATTATTTTCCCCCTGCAATCATCCAGGGTGATATTTGCCAGATTGACATCCCTTTTAGAGTGTGTGAAGAGATCTCCCCTGTACTTGATATTGGCTAGAAACTCGTCAATCCTATCTTTTATCTCCCTCTCATTGTTTCGGTTGTTGCGGATATGGGAGAATTTCAGGATAAAGGTTTCTGAACGATGGGATTGAATAAATTGGAGAGATTGGTCTAATACAGCGGCCAGCGATTGGCCATTACATCCGGCATCACCACTTCTGTGATAGGTAACCAGCTCCCGATGATCATAATCCACCCTGACATCAAAATATCGGGAACCGGTTTTCAATTGTTGAAGGATATTCAAGGCTTGTGTGTGTATTATCCCACAATTCAATTTAACCCCTCCGAAACAATGATTCAATTCAGACATACCAGCGTCATGGCTGCCAGGGATCACGATCTCGCTTAACTTTGTGCTGCTATCCAGGAGGCTCATCCAAGTTGATGTTTCCATAGTCATATCTTTGGATTTTAGGATGTCTTATACAACTCAAAAGTGATCTTCTGATCGTGGCCTTTAAAACTGCCTTTGACCTCATATCCCATAGAATCAGAAGGACTAGGTGTAACACGATAAGAACTGGCCGCACTACCATAGGGGTGATTATAATAAAATTCAACTGTAGCCCCGTCTCCCTCGCGTTCATAAGTTACAGTTCCCTCCGGACCATAAGTGCCACCTGTTCTGGTTGTACAAGTCCAACTGCCCGAAGCTTCAATACTGGTCGGTGGGTCTGAGTTAAACTTTCCATGCACTGCATTTTTGCTTTTTAATTTCAACACCTTACCAGTATTGTTGATGACGGTCATTTTAACTGATCTAGCCATAATATTTATTGTTAGTTTATATTAAAACATTTCTATTTGTTCAAGCCATTAAATGAATTACCTAAATCTGATTGGATAATTGAGGCCAATATTTTTCACTTTAAATCTATAACGATGGCGCATATTATACTCAAAATAGAATCTTGACGTAATCTGGCCGCCTACAATCTCGTTGACGAACCCATCTTGATCATAGTAATGAATTTCATAATAACCTCGTCCAGTTCCCGCACCTGGCGGATCAAACTCTATTTGAAGAATACCTGGACCCAGCATCATTGATAGCTGACCTGGTTGTAATGTAATGGGATTCATAATCTTTAATTTTAATGGTTAATGATCTTTGTCATTTCTCTTTGATATAAGCAAAGTAACGGCAAGGACAAAGCATTCTTCAGCGCTAAAAAACCTGATTTAGCATACAGGTAAAAAGACCTGGTTACCCTTACATGATTTAATTAATATTATTTTTATATTAGTAATACCGCAATCTATTAAAGAACCAAGAAAATGACTCAAAAGCAATTTCCACCTATAAACCTTGATCAGGCCAAAGCCTTGACGACAAGATGGCGTACTTATTATGCAGATTTGTTAAGAGCCTATAAAAACTGGAACAATAAGGAACAAATCGATATTAATGTAACGCCTAATGACAAAGACGTATTCAGAGGCTTTACAATCCCTCTTCATGATTTGAAAAAAATTGTTGAAGCAGCAGAAAACCACAATAACAAGAAGAAGAACAAAGACAACCAAATAGATGCAGTTCGAGGCTATTTAGCAATGGATAAACCTATCGATAAGGATACCCCTGGCCTGGTGCATATACTTTTGCTGCCCGTTGCGAAAAGGATAGACATAACCCATGTTTCTCAGGATGACGAAAATGGCACCGAAACTCAGGAATCAGCAATTTATGATTTTTCAGCCCCTTGCCCTGATGTATGCGATACTTCGAGTCCATTATATTCAGAGCCGCTGTAAATAGCCAATTTATTAAGAAAGATGCATTTACTGTTTTCGATAAGAACGGTTTACCCGGCTGTGATTGCTCCATCAATTTTGGTGGTGCCAATTTTAATTGCGCTCATAAAACGTAAATACTGGTTAGGGCCACAAAAAATACTATTTGGCTATCTTTTATTTTCCGTATTCTTTAACTGTATCGCCTCAATAACTACCTTCCTGCATATAAATAATATGCCTATCCTCCATTTATACACAATACTTGAATTTTGTTTATTATGCCTATTGTTCAGAGGTATTTTTGAACAGCAGGCTATGCAGAAATTACTAATTTATTTACTCATCAGCTTTAGCTTATTTGCCATAGCATATGTATTGCTAACACATAGCCTTTTCAGATATAACACTTTACCTCGTTTTTTGAGCAGTATAACAATAGTGGGAATATGTCTATACTTTCTTTACTTAAATTTTGCCAATACAGAAGTTAATTTGTCCAGATTCAATTTCACCACCGTTATAGGTCTAATGCTTTATTTCTCCAGTTGTTCCATATTATTTGGCTTATCACAAACCTTGCATAATAAGGCAAGTCCCGGCGCCCTTATTTTTGTTTGGAATTTACACGCCACTATCATGGCCATCATGTACCTTATATTTGCCTGGGCATTCCTGCGATTAAAGCCAAATCAATGAGCATTTATCTATATATTATATTGGGCATGACAGCAACATTTCTGTTGTGCCTGGCAACTATTTTATTCTATATCAAGTACCGGAAAAACATTTTAAAGAAACAATACGAGCTTAAGACTGCTGAAGTGCAATATCAGAAGAACTTATTAAAAGCAACCATCAACTCACAGGAATCAGAACGGAAACGTATCGGAATGGATTTACACGATGAAGTAGGTGCAAATTTGTCTTATCTCCGTCTTCTGATAGAGAATTTTGTAGAAAAAAATGAGGAAATCAGTGCAGTTAATCAATTCAACGAGCAATGCAGGGCAATAATTGACAACATCATTACCAACACACGTAATATTTCTCATAATTTATCTCCACTACTCAATAAATCTTACGGCTTTCAAGATATGATTTATGATTATTGTGATGGTATCAATAGTTCCGGAAAAATAGCGATCCAGGTTACCTTTGATCAGGATAAAATTGTCAAGTTCTCGGATACGGTTACACTCGCCATGTACAGAGTAATTACAGAACTGATTAACAATACCATCAAACATTCCAGTGCAAAACTAATTACCCTTTGTTTTTCTTTTGGAGATGGTTTCTGTACGATGGACTACATGGATGATGGTACAGGAATGGCCCCTGACCACAAAAAAGGTATGGGTCTGCAAAATATAGAAAGCAGACTTGGAATGATAGGCGCCAGTTATCATATTAAAGATAACAGTAGCGGTTTCAATTTATCTGTTACATGGCCAGTTTAACTTATGGAAAATATTAGAATTGCACTCGCAGACGATCAACAACTATTTAGAGAGGGCATGGCCTCAATTATTGAACTTCAACCAGAATTCGAACTTCTGTTAGAGGCCGAGAATGGTCAGGATTTTATGCTGGCCCTTGAAGGCGCAGAAATACTGCCTGACATCGCCTTAATAGATCTGGAAATGCCAGTAATGGATGGTATAGAACTCAATAACCAGATCCAGCGTCTATATCCTCAAATAAAGGTGATCATTCTATCCATGTATACCAAAGAACGATTGATGGCACGGATGATCCACGATGGAGCAAGTGGCTATCTGGCCAAGAACTGCAATAAGCAGGAATTAATTTTAGCCATACAAACCACCTATAAAACAGGCTTCTATATAAGCCTGGAGGTATTAAAAGCCATGCAGCGTACCTCCTTACAATCACTAAGCCTTAAAAACGATAATGGTGTCGTTATTGAAATATCACCAAGAGAAAAAGAAGTATTAAAGTACATTTGCCAGGAACATACCAATAACGAAATAGCAGAAAAGCTATTTATTAATGTCCGGACTGTTGATGGACACCGCAACAATCTATTAACCAAAACCGGCTGTCGCAATACCGCAGGCTTGGTACTATTTGCCATTAAACACCATATTTTTGAAGTGATATCTTAATTTTTAAGCAGAACCAGGTCTTTTCACCTATTTGCTAAATCGGGCTTTTCTGCCCTAAAAAATCCTTTGTCCTTGCTGTTACTTTGCTTATGTCAACCAGAAATGACAAACGGAGCAGCCGAAAACCGGATAGAGTAGGCAAATCACTTAAAAATTAAAATTATGGTATCAGTAAAGGTAATGGACAAGTCTTCCCCTTCAAAACCCGGCCCCGGACATATGACTGCACAAGATGCACTCAATAAGATTAACATCGCTAAACCAGCGTGGCAAGTAATTATGAATTGCGAACCGACAGTAACGACCTACTCTTCTGCAGTAACAACAGTTAGCAAAACGGACTTGCGAAATAAAGTTTTGACACAATTTCCAGTCAGCAGCCACTTTATAGTTATTTAAACACAATTCCGAACCCTCTCCGGTCTGCACCCAAGAAAATATGTTTTACTGAGGCGAACCTCAGAATCTGTAAGATTCAGAGAGCCAAGTAAAACATATTTTCCCCCATCAAGCCAATTCAGGATAAAAAAGTAATGCCCGGTTTTAACAGGATTATAAAACGACAAAATCTATGCTAAGCAGCCCGAAAGCCCCCGCCTCACCTTGTGTTGGAACGTCCCTTGTCCGCCGTTCCTGCGCCGTAACTTAGGTAAACGGGTACTTTTGTCGAGCAATCGGCGCTAAAAGGCCGGATCATCCAATACCCAATACCAAAGGAGGTAGCAAGAATAACAAATGAAAACCTAATATGGCATTGGAAGTAAATTTTATTGCACTAACTAATAAATAACATGAATTAAAAGACCGCATTTCGAAAAAAATCTCCCGTTATAATCCCATTTTTAAGATTGGATATTCTTTACCCTGTTCATCTAATTCTGTTCGTTTTAGAACACGAAATCCAATATGTTTATAGAAATCAACTGCTTGGATATTTTGCTCATTGACATCTACTCTGGATATCTTTAATTTTTCTATTCCATACGAAATCAGTTTTTTTCCAATTCCTTTGCCACGAAAATCATTGTGAATGAATAGCATCTCAATATTTTCTCCAGCAATGCCCATAAATCCAACTAAAGCTCCATTTTCTTCATACCCTAACAACGTAACATGTTCAAAATATTTGGGCATTTGCTTCTTATAATAGTTAAAATCC
>NZ_QAIL01000090.1 GCF_003061025.1 Pedobacter sp. HMWF019
TTTATTGTGTTTACTGGTTTTTTTTATTAGTTTTTTTGGTGTTTTTAATGGAATAATTAGTTTTTAAATTTATTTATTGATTTTTTTAGGTTGATATATAGTGTGTTGTGTATTTTTTAGTGAATATTTTATTTTTTATGGGTATTAAATTATAATTATTTGTTTTTTGTTGTATATTTGTAATGCTCGTTTAATTTATATTTGGTTTTAAGAAGCCTCCGGCAATTTGTTGGAGGCTTCTTTATTTTACAGGTACTTCTTTTTTTTGCCATCATATTTCCACGCACTACCGAATTCAGTTCATCACCCCGGCGGAGGCAGGGATCCTATAAGTGCAAAAAAAAGAGGCTGTCTTTTGGACAGCCTCTTTCAATTATGGAAATTAGAAATGTTTACGCTAATACTTTAGTCACAAGATCAGCTGCATCTTTTAATGCAATCGCTGAATATACTTTCAGACCAGAATCATCAATCAGTTGTTTAGCCTCTACAGCATTTGTACCTTGTAAACGGCAAATGATTGGAACAGGAACATTACCGATTTCTTTGTAAGCATCGATAACACCCTGAGCAACACGGTCGCATCTTACAATACCACCAAAGATGTTGATCAGAATAGCTTTAACGTTAGGATCTTTTAAAATAATGTTAAAACCAGCTTTTACAGTTTGTGCATTAGCCGTTCCACCAACATCCAGGAAGTTAGCCGGCTCACCACCTGCAATTTTAATGATATCCATAGTTGCCATAGCCAAACCAGCACCGTTAACCATGCAACCAACGTTTCCGTCTAGCTTTACATAGTTTAAGTTAGATTCACTCGCTTCAACGTCAGTTGGATCTTCTTCCAGTTTATCACGCATAGCTGCATAATCAGGATGACGGAACAAAGCATTCTCGTCCAAATCAACTTTAGCATCAACTGCGATGATTTTATCATCTGAAGTTTTCAATACCGGGTTGATTTCAAACATAGAAGAATCTGTATTGTCATAAGCTTTATAAAGTGCAGAAACGAATTTAACCATTTCTTTAAAAGCAGCACCGCTTAAACCCAGGTTAAAAGCAATTTTTCTTGCCTGGAAAGCCTGTAATCCAACTTTAGGATCAATCTCTTCTTTAAAAATCAGGTGAGGGGTATGCTCAGCAACCTCCTCAATATCCATACCGCCTTCAGTAGAATACATAATGATGTTTCTTCCGCTTGCACGGTTCAACAACACACTGATATAAAATTCTTTGGTTTCAGAAGCACCTGGATAATAAACATCCTGTGCAACTAAAATTTTATTCACTTTTTTACCTTCAGGACCAGTTTGAGGGGTTACCAGCTGCATGCCTAAAATTGCAGTAGCTCTTTCTTTAACCTCGTCAAGGTTCTTGGCCAATTTAACACCACCACCTTTTCCTCTTCCTCCTGCGTGGATCTGTGCTTTAATCACAACCCAATCAGAATTGAAGTCAGTTTTCATTTTTTTAGCCGCTTCTACAGCCTGCTCAACCGTATCGGCAACAATGCCTTCTTGTACGGCTACACCAAAACTTTTAAGTATTTCTTTACCTTGATATTCGTGGATATTCATTTGCTGAAAAAATTTGCTCAAATCTACAATTTCAGATTGGTTTTAAAAACACTAAGTTTGCATTTATGCTAAAAGCCACTGGTATAAAAAAATCTTACGGAAACTTACCGATACTAAAAGGAGTAGATTTTGAAGTTAATAAAGGCGAAATTGTGAGTATCATTGGGGCCTCAGGAGCAGGTAAGAGCACCTTGCTGCATATTCTGGGGACATTAGATAAGCCAGATCAGGGAACAGTAGAATTAAAAGGAACCAAAGTTAATGGCCTTTCCGGAGAATTGCTGAGCATTTTCAGGAACCAGAATATTGGATTTGTTTTTCAGTTCCATCACTTACTTCCCGAATTTACAGCCCTTGAAAACATTTGTATCCCGGCATTCATTGCTAAAAAAAGTAAAAAGGAAGCAGAAGCCAGAGCTTTAGAACTTTTAGATCTACTGGGATTAAAAGACAGGGCAGACCATAAACCCAGTCAACTCTCTGGGGGAGAGCAACAGCGCATTGCAGTAGCAAGAGCACTGATCAATAATCCTGCAATCATTCTTGCAGATGAACCTTCCGGAAACCTGGATTCTGCAAATGCAGATGCGCTACACCAATTCTTTATTACCTTAAGGGATAGTTTCAATCAAACCTTTGTCATCGTTACACATAATGAAAGTCTGGCCAGGATCAGCGATCGGGTCGTAACCATGAAAGACGGATTAATCATATAAAACACGTGAAAGTATTAATTACCGGAGGCAAATCGTCTCCATCTTATAAAATTGTAAAAGCATTTCAGGACGATCAGGTTCTTTTGGCTGATTATGGGGATATTCCAGCCTTTTCAGCTGGGCAGTACCAGTTCATTACCCTGGGAGAGAAGAACGAAGAAACCATTGCCCATAACTTGCTGAATGCTTGTCTTGATCATGGTGTTGAAATGATTCTGCCATTACATGAGTTCGAAGTGGCGGCAGTAGCTAAAGCTTCGTTGTTGTTTTCAGAGTTTGGTATCCAGGTATTGTTACCAGAACTTACTGAACTTCCTAAATATTTTCATAGCCAGGAAGATGTTGCCAGAGGGCAGAACTGGGCATTGTTCATTCACGGAGAACTGATTTATTCTCCTGCCCCAGACACCTTAATTGAAGAAACCGGCAGGTCAAAAAATTTAAATGGCGTATTTTATATACCCGAGGATTTCCAAAGCCCGACAGCTATTTTATTTACCATATCTTAATGAAGTTTGAAAATTACATCAAAGCGCATGATGCCTTTGTTTTTGAGTTAGATCACGTACTTTATCCTGAAAAGGATTTTTTATTACAGGTCTATTATTTATTTGCCCAGTTTATAGAGTACAGTGAGCAACAACCAGCAGCTGAATTGGTTCAGTTTATGCAGGAAACCTATAGTAAAGAGGGGCATGAGGGGATTTTCGATAAAGTGGCCGCCAGATTTTCCATACCAGAAACCTACAGGCTTAATTTTGATCTTTTACAAAGAAATGTGCGTCTGCCTTTAAAATTGTTGTTGTTTGATGAATGCCTTGCATTTTTGCAAGCCATCGTTCTGGAACGCAAACCTATATTCTTATTGTTGTCCGGAAATCCGGAAGCCCAGCTCAACAAGATCCGGCAAATGGAATGGAATGGTCTGGAGCAATACCTTACCGTCTATTTTTCTGAAGAATTGGAGACGGCCGAAGAAGACCGGGGTCTGTCTTATCTGATCAACCAACATCAACTTAAAGATAAAAATATATTGTTCGTCGTAAAAAAGGAAGATGCTCTACCTCAATACGATGGTGCAACTATAAATTTTTTGGAAGTTGAAAGACTATTCTTAACTTAATACCGTATTTATAAGTGTTTTAAACACAATCCTATGAAATCAGATCTTTCTTATGGGCGTTTTGGACTTTGCTGTCTATTCGTTCTTTCTCTTGGTGTCAGTTCCTGCAAAAAGAACCACACAACAGAACCATCTACAACAGACCCTATAACTACCGGTGTTCCAACAACAGGTACACGTACAGAGCTCACCCTGGATTCTTTGTACCTTTATGCCAAGCAGATCTATTTTTGGAGCGATGCCCTCCCTGAATATGCGGTGTTCAATCCGAGAAAATATTCCGGAAAGTCCCTTGCTTTGGATAATTACGACGATGAACTCTATGCCATTTCGCAACTTAAAATTAATCCATTAACCAATAAACCCTATGAATACGAGGGAGATGGTTTTCCAAAATATTCTTTTATTAGTGACATTACCCAAGCCAACCCAAGTCCAACGTCTAATCTGAAAACTGCAAATGTGGATACCGAAGGAAACGGATTCGATATTGGAATAAGACCCGTTTTTTATTTAACCAGCAATAGTGCACCGCGTCCATATTTCTTATTTGTTACAGCAGTTTATCCCGGATCTCCCGCCGCGACGGCAGGTGTAAAGAGAGGCTGGTTAATCCAGAAAGTAAACGGAAAGACTGTGGGTTCAAGTTATGATTCTGAAAGTGCTTCAGTAAGCGCTTCCCTTGCAGGTACCTCGGTAACTCTTGAGGGGATAAATTATATTGATAAAGTTCCTTTTAGCGTAACTTTGAATAAAGCTTCCTATAAAAGCAGTCCTGTCTATACTTCTAAAGTAATCAGTAGGTCGGGTAAAAAAATTGGTTATCTGGCTTTTGCACGCTTTTCTAATCTAACTGTAGATAGTAATAATCCAAGCGATGTAAATCTGGATCCTGTATTTACAAGTTTTGTTTCGGGACAGGTAACCGATTTAGTTGTTGACTTACGATACAACGGCGGAGGATATGTTAACACCGCCGAATATTTGGCCAACTTAATTGCGCCTTCTACAACAACTGGACAAAAAATGTTTACAGAAATCTACAATTCCCTTATGCAGACCAATAAGGCAACGATTCTTTCACATCAACCAGCTTTAGATAATAACGGGAAAGTGCAGTATTCAGGAGGTAAGATGGTTACTCTTGCGGATTTAGATTATTCCACAACTGCGGCTCAAAATAATGCAAGCTTTGCGAAAAAAGGCGGTCTTTCCTCCGTTAGTAACATTGTATTCATTGTTTCCCGTAATACAGCCTCTGCCAGTGAATTATTGATAAATTCCTTAAAGCCCTATATGAATGTTAAGCTTGTTGGAGATACCACTTATGGTAAACCTGTAGGTTTTTTTCCAATTCGTCTTGAAAATAGATATGATGTGTATATGTCTTTGTTTGAGACTCGTAATGCCAGGAACGAGGGAGGCTATTATACAGGGATGGTACCAGACAAGCTGGATGAATATGATGACCCAACCCGTCCTTTTGGCGATGAGCAGGAAAACTATTTATCCTTGGCTTTAGATATCCTTGCACCTACCGCTAAAGCTGCAAGTCAAAGTACTGTAATGAGTGTGGGAGGAAAAAGTTTACGTACAGACTCTTTTCATGCCACCCAATCAAAACAGGCCAATCCAAGAAGTGAATTCATGGGTATGATAGAAAGAAGGGGACGTAGAACTAAATAAGTTCTATATAAGCCCCTTATGAGGATAAAATTTGTAATTCTTTCTTATCTAATTCTAGTCTTTTTACCATCTATTGTTCGCTCACAAAATACAATAAGGGGTTCTGTGGTCGACTCTTTATCTTTTGATAAAATTGAAAGCGGAATAATTGCTTTTTATGCAGATAATGATAGCTTGATTATTAGGAGCTCTGTAAAGAGGAATGGTTCGTTTAGTTTTTCAGTAGCGGAGCGTATTAAATATGGAGTTTTAAAGGTTTCCTGTTTGAATTATTCGAATAAAATATTGCATGTCAAAATCAATAGCAATTTAATAGATGTAGGTGTAGTAAAACTCAAACAAAATGTAATTAATCTAAAAGAGGTTAATATTGTATCTCATAATCCTCCTATTTTACTTAAAGAAATTAAAGACACTCTTGAGGCAGACTTTTCAGGGCAGTATTTTGAGAAATATCTGATGACGGGAAATGCATTAGAGGTTGTACCTGGAATAAAGATTGTGGGATCTAAATTGTTTTTTAATGGGGAAGAGATTGGTGATATAAAAGTTGGAGAAAAAGAATTCTTATTTGATAATGACTTTTTAATGCAAAATTTACCCGGCCGTACAATAAAGAAGATCCAAATTATCAGTAAAGCTGATAAATATGGAAAAAAAAACAAAAGGTTGAACATTGTCTTGAAAGACAAGGATAAGCATGCATCTATATATGATCTTGTTATTTCCAGGGGTACAAAATCATCAAATTTAAATGCTATAACTGCTTCTAGAATGGATAGTCTTTTCCAAATAGGCATTAGAACCCAAAGTAATAATTTGAACCAAATTTCATCTGTTTGGGATTTTAGAGCCCTTAATCGCGTAAATGATATTTTTGGATTTAGTAAAACAAAGAATTTGGAAATACCAGGTATTTTTGAAATAAATAAAAAGACAACACTTAATTTAAGGTATCTATATAC
>NZ_QAIL01000091.1 GCF_003061025.1 Pedobacter sp. HMWF019
AATATAATATGGCCATTAACTTGCAAAAAGGGCAGAGAGAAAATATTGGAGCCCCAAAATTTACTATTGGTTTAGGCTGGGATACGAACAGCTCAACAACGGGTACCGCGTTTGATCTTGACGCCTCCGTTTTTATGTTAAACGACCAGAAAAAACTGGTTTCTGATGAGAATTTTATCTTTTATAATAACTTGATCTCTCCTGATGGCGCTGTTGAGCATACCGGAGATAATTTAACTGGCGACGGGGACGGAGATGATGAGCAGATCAAAGTAGATCTGACAAAGGTAGATTCCAAGGTAAGCGAGATTTGCATTGTCGTGACAATACATGAAGCCGATCAGAGAAGACAAAACTTTGGACAGGTTAGAAACTCATTTGTGCGTATTTTTGATACAGTTACAAATGAGGAACTACTCAATTATGAATTAGACGAAGACTTTTCTATAGAAACTGCAGTAGAATTTGGCCGCATCTATAAACGTGAAGGCAAATGGAAATTTGAAGCTGTTGGAATGGGAATGAAAGGTGGATTACAAGACTATGTAAACAAATATCAATAAATTATGGCAATCAATCTTCAAAAAGGGCAACGCATCAGCCTTGAAAAAAGCAACGGAAGCAAGCTTCAGAATATTTGCGTAGGAATCAACTGGGGAGCAATAGAAAAGAAAGGTTTATTTGGTTTTGGAAAGACAAAAGAAGCTGTAGATCTTGATGCAAGTTGTGCCTTATTTAACGACAAAAAACAATTACTAGATGTGATCTATTTTGGTAGTTTGAAATCCAAAGACGGCTCTATAAAACACAGCGGTGATGACCTTACTGGTGATATGGCTGGAGACGATGGATTGGACAACGAGATCATCACAGTAGATTTTGGCCGCTTAAATCCTGAAGTAAGCCATGTAGCTTTTGTCCTGAACAGTTTTAGGGGGCATGATTTTGGAACCATTCCTTTTGCCTCTATTCGCATTTATGAAGGAACCCCAACACGTGTAAATGAGGTTTTTGCAACTTATGATATTGCACATGGCTCTAATTTTGCAGGCCATGTTTCTATGGTGATGGGCATTTTCTATAAGAAAAATGGAGAATGGAAATTTAACGCCATAGGAGAACCAACCAAAGACAGAAAGCTTGAAGATACTGTGAAAACTGTAACACAGAGTTATTTATAAACTCTAAATGCTATCAATTTAAATGCTATGGAAACAACCCCAAATGCCCCTTCCGAAATTACCCCGGTAAAACTGGACAAAGATGGCAACGTAGATTTAACAGCCATCACGCCGGAAGAGCAGCAAAAATATAAGGAGATCAGTAAATCTCTTGAACCCTCTGATGTAAATTCTATATTGAATTACGGGTTAGACGCTCAGAATTCAATGGAGAAATATAGTAACGATTTTCTGGCTTCTGTACGGACCTATAACAGCGGGGAAGTAGGAGGACTGATCAATGAGTTGCTTTCTGAATTGAACTATATTGACATCAACGAGTTAGAGCAAAGTGGATTTAAATCTTTTATTTCAAAAATTCCTTTCCTGAAAAGTTTGGTAGTCGATGTAAAAAAGCTGTTCCAGAAATATGACGTGGTGGTCAACAATATTGACAAGATCACCAATAAGATCAAGGCAGGGCGATTAAATTCGATCAAAGATAACAGCTCGCTTCAGACCATGTTTGACAGTAATGTAAGTTATATTCACCAAATGGAAGAACTGATCATTTCAGGTCAGCTTAAATACAACGAACTGAGCATTAAACTCGCAGAGATGGAAGGTCGACCTGCAGATTACCAGGATTATGAAATTGCAGACCTTCGGGACTTTCTGGGCAGACTGGATAAAAGACTGGCAGATATGAAGATCGTGCGTTTTATCATGCTGCAGTCTCTTGCACAGATTAGGGTAGTACAGAACAACAATACCTCTATTGCTGAAAAAGCACAGTCTATTGTATCTACAACCATTCCAGTCTGGAAAAACCAGCTTACCCTGGCAGTTGCCCTGCAAAGGCAGAAAGCCAATGTAGAAATGCAGAAAAAGATTTCGGATACCACCAATACCATTCTTCAGAAAAATGCAGAAATGCTCAAACAAAATAGTATTGATGTGGCAAAGGAGAACGAGAAGACTGTTGTATCCATAGATACATTAAAAAGAACAACACAATCTTTAATTGAAACTTTAAATGAAGTGAAGAGAATTCACGAAGAAGGCAATCAAAGCAGAAGAGCACTTGATGGCGATCTGAAAAATTTAGAAGCAGAGCTTAAGAAGAATGTGACGCGTGTTAATTAACTTTAACGCATGGATGAAAACCGTTTAAATATCTTAAAAGAATCACGCAGAGAGATCAGCCGTTTGCAGCTTCTCTCTGCGTTTTTTGAAGAGGATACGGTCTATAAAATCTATTTAAGGAGCCAGGTGATCCACCAGATGTTCGAAAATAATGAAGAACTGGATATAGAAAAGCTGGATCTTTTTCATGTTCAGTTTACTTCTAGTGTAATCGAGTTGCTTAGGAAAATAAAAAAAAGCAATGAAAAGAATGTCAGCCTGATCTATGATGAAATACATCTGAATGAAGAACTCATCGCACAGATGAACAACCAGCTTTTTAGTGAAAAAGCATTTCATCTTGACAAGCAGAAACAGGCATCAAAGATCAATTTGTCTTTAAGAAGATTGTTTGATGTGCTGTCTGATTTGAGTACAGATTTTCCATTTTCTAAGAACATCAATGCTTTTAGTTCCAGATATGCAAAAGATTTCTTCCATGCAATTTCACCAGACGAACTAGGCTTATTGACAAATTATGATCCTAAAAATACCTATGTGAGCAGTTACGCAACCATAGAACGGAAGCTTATGGGCTTGCTATGCAAACAGGAATTCCGGACAGAATTCTTTTGTGGTTTAAAATCCGGACAGCTGGTTGTCGAGGTGTATAAGTTTCCTGACATAGACCGACATTTCCTGTTTTTTCCAAGCAGGAACCTTTTTTTATTCTGTGATTTAAGCGTGTTAAATAAAATAGATCTATCTGCTAATAGATCTGAAAAAGAGAAACTGATCCAGGAGCTGGCCTACAAAAACGATAAACTGCAGGCCAATGCTGCTGCTCAAAAAACGTTTATTCCTAAAGAGATCATAGATTTGCTGGAGGAGAACTATTTAAAGATATCAGATATTAATTTTATTGATCATTTGAACAATTTTGATGTACAGGCCAATATTTTGAAAGCGATGCTGAAAACGGATCTTTTTTAGTTGTACTTGTACATGAGTACCTAACCAATAACAACAAACACATACATGGATTTTTTACACACGATTCTGGGAGAGGATATTGAAGCCGGGCTCCTGATTATTTTAAATTTAATTGTTATAGAAAGTTTGCTTTCTGTAGATAACGCTGCAGTACTGGCCACTATGGTAATGGATTTACCTAAAGAACAAAGAGATAAGGCCCTAAAATATGGTATTATTGGTGCTTATGTTTTTCGTGGAATTTGCTTGTTTTTAGCGGCATGGCTGGTTAAAATATGGTGGCTTAAGCCATTAGGGGGACTCTATCTGCTATACCTTGCGTTCGATTATTTTAGAAAGAAGAATGCAAAGGGGGCAGAAAAAGAAGAGGAGGAAGTAGATAAAAGTAAAAGTTGGATCTATAGATCGACAGTTGGATTGATTGGGACTTTTTGGGCTACTGTGGCATTGGTTGAGGTGATGGACCTTGCCTTTTCTATTGACAATGTCTTTGCTGCCGTTGCTTTTACAGACCATATCTGGTTAATTTATATTGGCGTATTTATTGGTATTCTGGCGATGCGTTTTGTTGCCCAGGCCTTCGTAAAATTGATGGAGAAGTTTACTTTCCTGGAAACTGTTGCATTTATTGTAATAGGGGTTTTGGGGATTAAATTAACTTCCTCGTTGCTAACACATTTTTATCCGGAATCTTCAGTTTCGCAACTGATTGAGGGCGAAAAGACAGATCTTTTTGTTTCGATATTTACAGTAGCGATATTCATTTTACCTGTATTGTCTTCTTTATTGTTTAATTATCCGAAGAAGCATATCGTAAAGGAAGAAGAAGGAAATTAGTTCGGAAAATTCTGTACAACTGATTCAAGACTAACGATATCGGGTCCGCTGAAATAGCGGACAGATCTCTGAGGTCTTTCCGCAGCGTACAAGAATTTCCGTAGCAAATTGCAGAGGAGGGTGGTGACCTGCTATGATGCAGAAAAAAGAGATAGCGGTGTTAGGTTATATTAAGGGGAGACTCTTCCTGGGGTAGATCGGATCTGGCGCATATCTTAGTGGGGTCTTGTTGGGATAGAAGTACCTATATCCCAACAAGACCCCACCAAGACCTCAGGCTGATATGCAGGAGCTTGGTTTGAGACAGTATTTTTATGTAGTTAAGAACTTCGTTGCGCTTATTCTTTCTTTTGAGAAAAATGTACGTTTCCGGAACCTAAATGTTCGTTAATGGACATTTGAATTCGATCGCAGGCTGGTAAAGAACTTTTGAGGGCTTTTTTTTAACTGGCATACGATTGGCGGGCGAGTAAATAAAAAGACCATAATGTTCAAGCTTAATCTAAAAATTGCACTGCGCAACCTCTGGAAGAACAGGGGCTATACATTGATCAATGTTCTTGGTTTAACGATTGGGATGGCCAGCTGCATTCTTATCTTTATTTTCATTCGTTTTCAGCTAAACTTTGATAAGGGATATAAAAATGCCGATCAGATTTACAGAGTTGTCAGCCAATGGAAATACAATAGTTTCGAAGACTATTCCTCTGGGGTGCCTATTCCGGTATCAGCAACTATAAGGAATGAATTTGCAGGGGTAGAAAAAGTAGCCGCTATTGTCAAAAATGGAGGTGTGATGACCGTTAAAGATGCACATGGAAAACAGACCATTAAGACAGACCGGACATACTATTGTGCAGAACCCAGTTTTTTTGAAATCTTTGATATTCCATGGATTAGTGGCAACAATGGCAGGGGGTTAGCTGAACCAAATACCGTTGTGTTGTCTGAATCTATTGCAAAAGAGTTTTTTGGAAGTGCAGATAATGCAGTTGGAAAAAGCTTTTTACTGGGAACAAATACCAATTTAAAGGTAATCGGTGTGTTTAAAGATATGCCTGAGAATAGTAGCTTTCCATTAAAAATTGTGTTGAGTTACCAGAATTTCTGGGCAAAAGATAATAAATCATGGGACTCCGTAAGTTCTGGCATACAATGTTATGTACAGTTCAAGGACGGTCTGAAAAGTGCTGATGTACAGGCTACATTGAAGAAATTTAATAAAACCTATCTTGAATCCAGGAAGCTGGAAGGAAATCAGGTTGTAGATTTACAGCCTCTTGATGATATTCACTTTGATCAGCGCTACGGAAGCTTTGCAGATACTTCAATTACCTTAAAAGAGGTGTATGGCTTGGCAATTATAGGTTTGTTTTTGATGATTACAGCCTGCATTAATTTCATTAACCTGGCTACTGCACAGGCTATTAACCGATCAAAAGAAGTTGGCGTGCGTAAAGTAATGGGAAGCAAACGTAAACAGCTGATCGTACAGTTTTTGACAGAAACTTTTGCTATTACTTTAATGGCACTTTTGCTGGCTTGCATTATTGCTGAACTGGTTATTCCAAGTATGCAAAACCTGTATACACCCGGCGTTGATTTTAGTCTCTTTGGCCAACCATTAATTTTCGCTTTCATGTTTGCACTGGTTCTATTTGTTGGCTTTTTGGCCGGACTTTACCCGGCAATGGTGATGTCTGGATTTAATCCTGTGCTGGCCATAAAGAATAAGGCTACTGTTAATGCTGGTAATTTCAGTTTGAGAAAGGTATTGGTAGTGGTACAGTTTACCATTACCATCATTTTGATCATTGGAACATTGGTCATCATTCAGCAGATGAGCTATGTGAGGGAAAAGCCACTGGGCTTTAATACAGAAGCTATTGTAATGATCAATGCACCAGCGGATAGCTTAAATAAAATGAAACGTGAAGGATTTAAGCAAAAGATGTTAAAAATACCTGGGGTAAAACAGTTAAGTTATTGCATCAGGCAACCCCTGTCTAACGACATGAATACCACTAATTTTAGTTTGGACGGGGTAAGAAATAAAGATTTTGAAGTGCGGCTTTCTCCGGTAGATCGGAATTACTTTGATGTTTTTGACCTGAAGATCATTGCCGGGAAGCTCTATGCTGAAAGTGATACCATTAATGGTTTTGTTGTGAATGAAACCTTTTTGAAAAGCGTTCATCTTTCTGATCCGCAATTAGCCATAGGGAAGGTGATTGAGGAGGACAATAAAAAAGCGCCTATAGTTGGGGTGGTTAAAGATTTTAACGACCGATCCCTTAAAGAAAAAATTTCTCCGATGCTTATGTTTTCCCGTGAAGAACAATACTACAGAGCGGCAATCAAAATAGATAATAAGCAGATTATACCCGCTATGAAAGAAATAGAAGCGCTGTGGAACAGTACCTTTCCTACTGCAGTATATTATTCGGCGTTCGTTAACGAAGATATTAAAAACTACTATGAAACAGAGCGTATTATGGGGGTGCTGTTCAAAGTTTTTGCAGGTGTGATCATTTTTATATCCTTTATAGGACTGTTTGGTCTGATCTCTTTTGTTGCCACACAACGGACTAAAGAGGTAGCCATAAGAAAGGTACTTGGAGCATCGACCCTGGAACTGGTAAAAATGCTTAATGGATCTTTCCTGTTAATGGTTTTTCTGGCAAATTTGGTGGCCTGGCCTCTGGCTTATTTATTGGTGTCCAAATGGCTTTCTGGTTTTGCGTACAGAATAGAGATCAGTATATGGCCATTTCTGTTTGCCATGGTCATTTCTATGCTGATTACCTTGGTTACGGTGTCTATAAGGTCTTATAAAGCTGCAGTAACGAATACGATTGATGCCTTAAAGTATGAATAGTTTTGTTCAGGGTTTTGGAAAAGAGCTTCTGGCCAAAAAGATTTTGTCGCCCGTCCGGAATCGAACCAAATTTTATTCAGCAGCGGTTTAAGCGCCTTTGGGGATAGCCGTTCTTTAAAGGAAAAAATAAAAGAAATCAGTAAGAATGCTGTATTGGGGTATCAGTACTTTGTTCAGTTCAAAGGAAATGACCTTTGGCAGATTTTTATTAAGGGGACTACAGATGCTTTTAGGTATGATTGGAACATTCGTACAGATGAACTCAGCGAAATTAGGCATTACGACAGGAAGAAATAGCTGGTTTTTATTTTGTCGAATTTGTATTATTTGATTTAAAATTTTGGTAAATTGGATTAATGTTTGCAATGTATAAACAGAATTTGAACTAAAATTTAAATTACGGACTCCTATAGCAAAGAAAACCATGAAAAAACTACTTTCACTATTGACCATTCTAAGCTTCTGTGTAAGCTTGAGTATGGCACAAACTGCCCAACCGACCGCTGCCCAAACTAAGAAAGCTGCGAGCAAAGCAAAAGCTGCAGCAAAAAAAGAGGCAAAGGCAACTAAAGATGCGGCTGCTACAACCGGTGCTAAATTAAAAAAGGACGGAACACCTGATAAGCGTTATGCCACTAAAGCTACAGATGCAGCTACTAAAACTGCAACTAAAGCAGAGGCAAAAAAAGATGCGGCTGTTGCTGCTACAAGTGCAGCTGGCGTCAAATTAAAAAAAGACGGTACACCGGATAAACGTTATACAAGTAAAGCGACTGATGCTGTGAATACAACTGCAGCTAAAGCGACTGAAAAAAAAGATGCAGCAGCAGCAGCTACAAGTGCTGCTGGTGTTAAATTAAAAAAAGATGGTACGCCAGATAAACGCTATTCTGCTGCCAAAGATAAAGTTCAGGCTACTACACAACAGGCAGAAACTAAGGCGGCTGATGTAAAAAAACAAGCGGGTTCGGCTGTGTCTTCGACCAAAAACTATACTCCAACAGTAGATGGGGCTTTGCATGGACCAAATGGTGAGCAAGTTTTAACTGGTCCTCGCGGGGGAAAATATTATATCAATAAAAATGGCAATAAAACCTACTTGAAAAAAGAAAAACAATAATTC
>NZ_QAIL01000092.1 GCF_003061025.1 Pedobacter sp. HMWF019
CCTCAAAGATACAATTATAAGTACTTAATATGAAAAGTTTCAAATTAATATGAAAAGGTTCAAAAACTATATCTTTGCCCAAAATCATTTGTTATGCAAGAGATCAAAAAATATGTAGAAGAAAACAAACAACGCTTTTTAGATGAATTGTTTGAGTTGTTGCGTTTTCCATCTGTAAGTGCTGATCCTCAATATAAAGGGGATGTGTTAAAAACCGCGGATTTTGTAGCCCAAAAACTGAAAGAGGCTGGCGCAGATCAGGTAGAGGTTTGTCAAACTGCGGGTTATCCTATCGTTTACGGAGAGAAAATCGTAGATGAAAAGTTACCAACGGTTTTAATCTATGGACATTATGATGTACAGCCTGCAGATCCTCTGGAATTGTGGGAAACACCTCCTTTTGAACCTACTGTTCGTGATGGTAAGATCTATGCTCGTGGAGCCTGTGACGATAAAGGGCAGTTTTATATGCATGTAAAGGCGTTTGAACTGATGATGAAGACGGGTACTCTGGCTTGTAACGTGAAATTCATGATTGAAGGAGAAGAGGAAGTCGGTTCTGCAAACCTGGGAACTTTTGTGAAGGAGAATAAAGAGCGTTTGAAAGCTGATGTGGTGTTGATCTCTGATACGTCTATGATCAGTATGGAGCATCCTTCTATTGAAACTGGTCTTCGTGGCCTGGCTTATATGGAAGTGGAAGTGGTTGGACCTAACCGGGATTTGCATTCGGGTGTGTATGGCGGTGCTGTGGCGAATCCGGCAACGATCTTATGTAAATTGATTGCTTCTTTGCATGACGAAAATAACCACATTACGATTCCTGCTTTTTATGATAAGGTAGTGGAGCTTTCTGATGAGGAGAAAAAGGCATTGAATGCTGCTCCTTTTGATTTGGAGGAGTATAAGGAAGATCTGAATATTAAGGCTGAATGGGGTGAAAAAGGGTATTCTACATTGGAGCGCACTGGAACCAGACCTACTTTAGAGGTAAATGGTATTTGGAGCGGCTATATTGGTGAGGGTGCTAAAACGGTATTGCCTTCTAAGGCAAATGCGAAGATTTCTATGCGTTTGGTGCCGAACCAGAGCTCTGAAGAGATCTCTGAGATTTTTGCGAAACATTTTGAAAGTATTGCTCCTGATTATGTGAAGGTGAAAGTGACTGCGCATCATGGCGGTGAACCTGTGGTAACGCCAACGGATAGTGTGGCTTATCGTGCGGCTGAGCAGGCTATTTTGGATTCTTTTGGCAAGAAACCGATCCCGACAAGGGGTGGGGGCAGTATTCCTATCGTTGCTTTGTTTGAGCGTGTACTGGGGATTAAATCGGTCTTGTTTGGCTTTGGTTTGGATAGTGATGCGTTGCATTCGCCGAATGAAAAGTATGATATCTTTAATTATTATAAGGGTATTGAGACTTTGCCTTTGTTCCATAAGTACTTTGCGGAATTAAACAAATAAGGTGTTAAGGGCTTAAGTTAAGCAGAGCGCTTAATTGAGAAAAAAACAGCAATGGCTTTTATCTTCGCGGATCAAGAAGGATGATCCGAAGGTCGATAAAAGCCATTGCTGTTTTTTTTTGCAGGGTGCAGATTAATCGGGTTGCTTTAACTAAATGAGGGGAGATCCGGGCAGGGTGCAGAATTCCGTGCAGAGCGTAAGTTATATAGGGAGAATGCCTGATTTTATGCAGGAAATTAAAGTAGTAATTTAAAGCGCATTGTTTAGGCAATCTGCAAAAAAAAAAAGTCGGTGGTCTTGATCGACCTTCGGATCACCCTTCTTGATCCGAAGAGAGAAAGAATACTGAATTTTTTCTATTATACGTCTTAATTTTATGCCAGTTTTTAGGTGTTAAAGCTTAGGGTTTGCTTATTTTTACGCCGTGTCTGAGATCAATAAGAAACCTGTTATTCCGCGTCCGCGTAAGCCAAGAACCACTAAAGCTTCTACAGTAGCGTCTGCTGCGGGTAAGCCTGTGCGTGCTGCTGCACCTAGAAGGAAGCCGGTGAAGAAGAAAAAGAAAGGACCGGGTATGGCTTTGCACTGGAAATTTTTGATTGCTTTGGTGTTGCTGGTGCTGTTATCGCCTTTGTATTATGCCTATGTACTGAAGATGTTTAGTTCGGGGATTCGCTGGGTAAAGGATATTGGGCAGGATCCGAATTATAGAACCTATACCAGTTTTAATATTAAGATACCGAAAAAGTATAAGATTCATGGGATTGATGTATCCTACTACCAGGGTAAGATAGACTGGCAGAAGGTGCAGGCGATGGAGGAGGATAGTGTTCGGGTGCGCTTTGCGATCATAAAGGCAACCGAGGGGATTTTGAGTGTGGATCCTTATTTTTCTAGAAATTGGAGAGAGGCTGCGAAGACTGGGATTGCTTGTAGCGCCTATCACTTTTTCAGGCCGCAGAAATCGGGGGAGTGGCAGGCCATGTTCTTTTTGCAGACGGTGCAGTTTGAAAAAGGGGATTTGCCTCCGGTGGTAGATGTAGAGCAATTGAATGGGGTTTCTCCGGAGCGGATGCGAAAGGAATTAAAGGCCTTTATTAAATATGTGGAGAAAAGGACCAGGGTAAGGCCTATTATCTATTCCGGGCTTGATTTTTACAGGAACTTTCTGCAAGGGCATTTTGAGGAGTATCCATTGTGGATCGCACATTATCATCAGCCGAGGCTGAATGTGGACAAATCTACGAAATGGGTTTTCTGGCAGCATTCAGACCGGGCTAGAATCAATGGAATCAATCATGTGGTAGATTTCAATGTGTTTCAGGGTGATAGTGCGGCTTTTGAGGGGTTAAAGATTAAGTTTTAAGTCTATTATCAGGTTTTTATGAGGAAAAAATTAGTGGTTTTAACGGGAGCAGGAATTAGTGCGGAGAGTGGTTTGAAAACCTTTAGAGATAGTGATGGCCTTTGGGAAGGCTATAATGTATACGATGTAGCTACGCCTGAAGCCTGGGACAGGAACCCGTCATTGGTACAGCAATTTTATAATGAACGCCGGAAACAAGTACTGGAGGCTGTTCCAAATGCTGCTCATTTGGGATTGGTTGCTCTGGAGGAGACTTTTGAGGTTCATATTATTACGCAAAATATTGATGATCTGCATGAGCGTGCGGGTTCTTCTGATGTGACACATTTACATGGGGTGATTACCCGTTCGCAATCGGACCTGGATCCGGGTTTGACCTATCCTATAGAGGGCTGGGAAATAAAAATGGGCAGTTTTTGTGAACTGGGTACACAATTGAGACCTCACGTGGTTTGGTTTGGAGAATCCGTACCAATGATTCATCATGCGGCGCAACTGTGCGCCGGTGCTGATGTTTTTATTCTGGTTGGAACTTCTCTTGCGGTTTATCCGGCGGCTGGATTGGTCGATTTTGTCCCCGCTGCAGTGCCTAAATATATTATAGACCCTAAAATTCCGGAGCTTGGTCGTTATAAAAACGTGATTAAGGTAGAGAAATCGGCTACTGAAGGGATAAAGGAAGTTTTAGGACTTTTAGGGGCCTAGATTACCCAGCTTTCGCAGGTCTTTAGAAATTCCGGGTCCGCGTCTGCGCCTATCCCAATGGTGTCTGGTACATCGAGGTGATAGCCATCATAGGTTAAGCCGCCTTGTACGGGATCCACCAGGTGGCCTAAAAGGCAGGTGTCCAGATCGAAGAAGACCACATTTGGACTCGCCAGTGCGAAGTGAAGGTTCGCGCTTAAGGCGATCCGGCTTTCCAGCATGCTTCCGATCATGCATTTCATGCCTTTTTGTAAGGCGGTTTCATGGATCTTCTGGGCCTCAAGGATACCCCCTGATTTCGAAAATTTGATGTTCAGATAGTCGCAGGATTGGCTGTTGATCAGTTTACGGGCATCGTGGTGGTTGTAACAGCTTTCGTCTGCCATGAGTTTGATTGGCGAATTGAGTTTCAATTCCGGAAGTTTATCGTCAAACCAGGTGCGCATAGGCTGTTCGCAAAATTCTATGTTGTATTGGGCCATTTCACCCAGAGCAAGCAGGGCATCGTCAAAACTCCAGCCTTGGTTGGCGTCAAGCCTCAGTATCATACTTTTGCCCACGGCTTCCCGGATCCTGGCTACCCTCAGGATGTCGTCATGGACTTTTTTGCCTAGTTTGATCTTTAAGATGGTACAGCCTTGCTGCTGGTATTTTAAGGCTGATTGTACCATTTCCTCCGGGCTGCCTATACCTATGGTCATATCGGTTTCTATGGGACGTTTGTGTCCTCCAAGAAATTTGTAGAGTGGCAGTCTGGCGTTTTTTGCCGAGATGTCAAATAATGCCATGTCAAAGGCACTCTTAATGGTGCTGTTATGAGCGGCATAGCCCAGTAGGTCATTCATCCGTTCAGGGATGTCGAGCGGATCTTTATCCTGTAAGATCTGCGCAAAGTCTTTGGCCATTGCGATACATGTTTCCTGTGTTTCACCAACAATCATGGGAAAGGCAGAGCATTCGCCTACACCGTAAAGGCCCTCATCTGTATGAACCCTGATCAGTACATTTTGTGCAAAATGCATCGTTCCCGTTGCAATAACAAAAGGTTCCATCGGAATACTGAAGCGGTAGATTTCGGTGTGGGTGATCTTCATATGGCTTGCTTTACCGTAAAAGTACAACTTATCTTTTTACCTTTATAGTATGAATTCTGAACCCAATCATTTAATTAAAGCTTCTTCTCCATATTTATTACAGCATGCCTATAATCCGGTTAACTGGTTTGAATGGGGAGAAGAGGCTTTACAGAAAGCTAGAGATGAACAAAAGCTGATCCTGGTGAGTATAGGTTATTCGGCCTGTCACTGGTGCCATGTTATGGAACGTGAAAGTTTTGAGAACCATGAGGTCGCCGAAGTGATGAACCGACATTTTATATGTATTAAAGTAGACCGGGAGGAACGACCGGATATTGATCAGATCTATATGCTGGCCATACAGTTGATGACAGGAAGCGGGGGCTGGCCTTTAAATTGCATTTGTTTGCCTGATCAGCGGCCCATTTATGGTGGAACCTATTTTAAGAAAGACGACTGGATCAATATCCTGTCTCATGTGGCAGGTCTCTGGAAAAATGAACCAGATAAGGCCAGGCAGTATGCAGACCGCTTAACCGATGGCATCAGGAATGCAGAAAAAATTGTTCCGAATGTAAAGACTGCGGAGTATACGAAGGAAGATTTAAAAGAGATTATTGAGCCCTGGAAACGTTATTTTGATATGAGTGAGGGTGGGTATAACCGGGCACCTAAATTTCCTCTGCCTAATAACTGGCAGTTTATGCTTCGTTACAGTCATTTAATGAAGGATGACGCAACCCATGTATCGGCCTTGCTTACTTTAGAAAAGATGGCTTTAGGCGGGATTTATGATCAGATAGGTGGTGGTTTTGCCCGCTATTCTGTAGATGAGGACTGGCATGTGCCGCATTTCGAAAAAATGCTTTATGATAATGGCCAGCTGATCAGTTTATATGCGGAGGCCTATTTATATGCCGGTATGCCCTTATTTAAACAGGTTGCACAGGAATCTATCGAATGGGTAAAAAGAGAAATGACCTCTCCGGAAGGACTTTTTTATGCGGCTTTGGATGCGGATAGTGAAGGGGTGGAAGGTAAATTCTATGTTTGGTCTTCTGAAGAATTTGAGGTGCTTGCTGGTGGGGATCATCTTTTGCTGGCTGAGTATTTTAATGTGACGGAAGAAGGAAACTGGGAAGAGGAGCAAACCAATATTCTGTTGCGCAGGTATACGGATGAAGAGTTTGCGGAAGCAAGGGGGCTTGCAGTTCATGAATTGCAGCATAAAGTGAGGCTACTGAAAGAAAGCCTGCTGGAGCAGAGAAGCGGCCGGGTTAGACCGGGCCTGGATGATAAATGTATAACAGCCTGGAATGCGATGATGATTAAAGGCCTGGCAGAAAGTGCCAATGTATTTGGAGAACAGAGCTACTATGATATGGCAGTAAAAGCGGCTACTTTCATTTTGGATCATTTAATAAGCCCGACGGGTGGTTTGTACCGCAATTATAAAGGCGGAAAAGCGAGCATACCAGGCTTTCTGGATGATTATGCGTTTTTTATCGAAGCTTTATTATCCTTATATGCGGTAGATTTTCAGGAGAAATGGTTAAATGAAGCCAAACGTTTAACGGAAATTGTTCTGGAAGATTTTTCTGATCCGGATGGTCCGATGTTATTTTATACGAGTGTGACCGGGGAGAGTCTGATTGCGCGTAAACATGAATTGATGGACAATGTCATTCCAGCTTCGAACTCCGTAATGGCACAAAATTTACAGGCCCTGGGCTTGTTTTTTGACGAGTCTGTTTATGTGGATAAGGCTGGGGCGATGCTTGCTGCGATACAGCCACAAATTAAGACTTATGGGTCGGCGTATTCCAATTGGGCGATACAATTGCTGAACGAAGTATTTGGCATCAATGAAATTGCAGTAGCTGGAAATGAGGTTAAAAGTGCCTTGGAAGAGCTGAATGGCATCTATATTCCGAATAAAATTACAATCGCGGGAACAAATTCTGCACTTCCTTTGTTAAAAGATAAGCAAAGCATTGAAACAAAAATCTATATTTGCCGAAATAAAGCATGTCAGCTGCCAGTACTTTCAGTTGAGGAAGCAATAAAATTAATAAATTAAACAAGAATCTAATGAGTATTAAACCTAATACAGTAGTTTCCTTAACGTATGAATTGCATACGACTAACGAAGAAGGACAACAAGTTTTTGTAGAAAAAGCTGATGAGCAAAACGCTTTGGTTTTTTTATTTGGTGTGGGTATGATGTTACCAAAATTTGAAGAGCATTTGCTTGGAAAAAATGCTGGTGATGAGTATGGTTTTGAACTTTCTGCGGCTGATGGTTACGGAGAGATCGATCCGGGAGCTTATGCTGATCTTCCAAAAGAAATGTTTAAAGATGTAGATCTTCCTAATGTTGGCGATGTTATTCCTTTACAGGATAATCAAGGTAATCACTTCAGAGCTGGTGTTACTGGCGTACATGAAACTACTGTTTCTGTAGATTTAAACCATCCTATGGCTGGAAAAAACCTAATTTTTGCTGGTAAGATCCTTGCTGTTCGTGAGGCTACTGAGGAAGAATTGGCACATGGCCATGCGCATGGTGCTGATGGTCATTCAGGCCACTAGTTCTTATTCTCTTACTGAAAGAGGTTAAAAATTATAAAAGAGCAAGCCGCTTTATCTTTGCGGATCATGAAGGATGATCCGGATGTCGATAAAGTGGCTTGCTCTTTTTTGGGTGCTTAGCCTGTGGGTTTTAGTATATGAATTAATCGGCCTTCATTCCGGCACTGCATTTTTCGCAGATTCCGTAGGCAGTAGTATTGATGCTGCTGGCCGTAAAGCCCGGAGGCATTTTGATACTGGGTATCTTAACGTCAAGGCAGTATATTTTCTGGCAGTTGCTGCAGTTGAAGTGCACGTGTTCGTCATGGTGGTGATGTTCTGTGCAGGACGAGGAACAGATGGCATAGTTGGCTGTTCCGTTCATGTCCATGATCCGGTGAAGGATACCCTTATCTTCATAGGTATTTAGAATACGGTAGAGGGTTACCCTGTCTATTTCTTTTCCAAGTTTCTTTTCGAGTTCAGGCTGCGAAATGGCAACCGTGTCCAGTGCGATTTCTTCCAATACACGGACCCTTTGTTTGGTGTGCTTTAAATCGTGGTCCTTTAAGATATTTACCGGGTCTATATGCATAAGATTAGATTGATTTTCCATTGATCAGTGATATTGGTGGGGTATCCATGGCGTTTGCATTGCTGAGTTTAAGAATGCCCTTTATGGTAATGGTTTGATAGGTAAACTTGACCGGTTCGGCAAGCTCTACCAGGACCATTACAGGCACACCATTTTTTCCGCAGAAATAGCACTGATTAATAGGTAACGTTGACAGCATGAATTTGGTTTGCTTCATGCCGTCTTTTATCGGAACAATATAGCCTTCGAGTTCGAATGGCTTATCTGCATGCTTTTTTATTTCGGACGTAAATACCGGGAACATTTCTTTGTTTTTTACAATTTTAAAGTTCACACTGCCAATTACCTCCCAGTTCGCAGAGATGATCTGGTCGTTGGGATCGTGTTGTGCTTTGGCTGCAAAACCGGTGAGTACAAATAACAGGGGGAGGAATTGTTTCATATTTCGTTTAACTTTTGGATAGAATTTCAGAGATATTGGATTTATAGGCCTGTATCGCTGGGATGATAGCTGCAAATATACCAATAGCAAGACCGGCGGCCAACAAATATATTTCGCTGTTCAGGAAGATCAGTCCATTAAGTCTGGCCTGACTGCTTTCCTGAAAATGACCAATGATCTGTAAACCGGCATGGCCTAAAAAGATGCCGATCAGGGTACCTGCAAAGGTCAGCATAATACCTTCTGCAATTACAATGAGGAACAGTTTGCTGCGTGAGGCACCAAGTGTGCGCATAATGGCCAGATCGTAACTCCGTTCTTTCAGGGAATTGTACAGGTTCACAAAAACGCTGATCACTGCAATGGCCATAATGAGCAAAGCGAACCATTGTAAAGTATCTACACCTACGCCAATCAGGGAAAACAGACGGGTGCTTTCCATAGCTGGCGAAGCTGCCTGCATATTGGTAGACTGGTTGACCATCCGCGGAAACATCACTACTGACATTGGGGAACGGTATTGGATGAGTAAAGAGGTGATTTCTTTGTTCTGAATTTCTGGAGCGTCTGCTTTTTTACCCGGGTTTTCAGAGCGGTGATCATCATCCTTCTTATGGTGATCATGTTCTTTTTCGTCTGCGGGATCGTGCATTTTCCATACACTGGAAATATTGGTCAGTATCAGGTTATCGGTCACATTTCCCTGCGGTTCGAGGATTCCGGTAACTTTATAGGCATGTGCTTTATGGATATCTGTACTGCCTGTGAGTCCATGGGCTCCATAAAATTCATCGCCAACTTTTAAATGCTGGCTTTCGGCTACGGTTGATCCTATATTGGTTTCGAAATCCTGCTGCCAGAGTTTGCCTGCTTTTATTTTAAGATTGTAAAGGTTTACAAAACCGGAATCTGTGCCCACAATGCGGGTTCCATTGTAATTGTCGCCAAGGGCAAGTGGTACGGCACGTTTTACCCATGGATTTTGCGCAAGTTCGTTTGCTTCTTTTAAGGGGATATTGCCTGTTGGAAAATCGATATAGTAGATGCTACTCAGGATGAGCTGCAGAGGGCTTCCCTTTGCACCTACTACCAGGTCAATATCTTTAGAATTCCGGCTTAATTTATCGTTGATTTGGGTAGAGGCCAGCAGAAGTATGGTTAATATGCTGGTTCCGAAAGCAACGAGAATGAGGTTTAGGGAAGAGGACAGGGGCTTGGAACATATACTTTTCCAGCTGATCTTTAATGGGCTCATTTTAATTCGTAAGTATGGGTAAAAGCATCTTTAACTCTTTTATCGTGGGTGGCCACCACCAGGGTACTCTGGTTAAGGGCGGACTGCTGCATCAAAAGTTCAAGTACAGATAGGGCGTTTTTGTCGTCAAGACTGGAAGTAGGTTCATCGGCAATTAAAAGGGATGGCTTATTGATCACGGCTCTGGCTATAGAGACCCGCTGCAGTTGTCCCTGGCTCAATTGGTTGGGATAGGATTTTTTCTTAGCAATCATATCGAGTGATTCCAGTACTTCCTCTATTCTTTTATGATCTTCGGGTAACTTTGCCAGACTTTGTGCCAGAAGCAGGTTTTCTGTGATGGTTAAACTTTTAATCAGATGGGGTCGTTGAAATACAATGCCGATATGCCTGCCCCTGTATTGATCCAATGCCTTTGGGGAGAGCTTATACAGGGATACCTCGTCCATGGTCAGATCACCCGCACTGGGTTTTAAAATTCCTGTCAGAATATGAAGCAGGGTGGTTTTTCCACTTCCGGATTCACCGAGTAACAGCCACTGGCTGCCATCAGCAATGGTCCAGTCTTTAAACCGGATCGTATAACTGGAATTGTAGCTATGGGATACTGATTTTAAATTGATCATTAGGAGGTTTTTATTCTGCTTTTCAAATATTTTAAATAGATCTGCTTGCTGTCCATCTTTTCATGTTTGCAGCCTGGATTTAGCATGCTGATGAAGAGAAGGAAAACGAAACCGGCAACTTTCTTGTTCATGATTTATCTTTATAATACAAACATAGTAAATGCAATTTTATTGCATTGGTATTAATTCACTTTTAATGTAAAGGATGTGCTACATGGTACAGGCCGGTGTGTTTAACCGGAATGTTTATGACTGCATATTTTGCTGTATTTCCAGTTCATCCAATGTGAAGTGGCGATGATCAGACCGCCTAATGGCACAAGAATGACTTCAATTGTTTCAAAAAGTAAGTGACCAAACCCTATAAAGAGGAAGCCCGTAAGCAGCATCGCTATGGGTATGATGCGCTTGTGTTTTGGATAGGAGGTGATTAGGGAATAGGTTCCGATGAAAAGGGATAAGCAGATCATAGAGATTTCTACCCAGATATTCGCTAGAAATTCCAACCCCAGTAATGGGAGGCTTGTAATTAAAATAGGAAGTATGGCGCAATGTATGGCACAGGCTACAGACGCAGTGATGCCCAGTTGATCGAGTCTGGCAGATTTTATAATAGATTTCATATGACAAATATAAAAGCAATATAGTTGCATTTGTAAATTATGATGTCATATATTTGCAACTTAATTGCATTTAAAGAGTTGTTGAAAAAATATATTGAATGGAAAAGAAAAGATTGCCTGTTACTGTGCTCAGTGGGTTCCTGGGGAGCGGTAAAACAACTTTGTTAAATCACATTCTTCACAATAAAGAAGATCTGAGGGTGGCGCTTATTGTGAACGACATGAGTGAGATTAACATTGATGCACGTACGGTTGAAAACGGGCATACCCTGTCCCGAACAGAAGAAAAATTAATAGAAATGAGTAATGGCTGTATTTGTTGTACGCTTCGGGAAGACTTGATTGCAGAAGTGGAAAAGCTGGCGATGGAAGATCGGTTTGATTACCTTATCATAGAAAGTACGGGCATTTCGGAGCCTATACCTGTAGCCCAGACTTTTAGTTATGTCGATGAGCAAATGGGGATAGACCTGAGTCAATTTAGTCGGCTGGATACTATGGTGACTGTGGTTGACTGTTTCAATTTTAAGAATGATTTTGGCACAAGTGAACTGCTAAAGGACAGAGATTGGGTAGAAGAAGCTTCAGATCAGCGAACTATAGTTAATTTGCTGACAGATCAGATCGAATTTGCAAATGTGATCATCCTCAATAAGACTGATCTGGTAGATGAAGCAGATTTGAGACTGATCCGTGCAGTAGTTGGGAAACTGAATCCTGAGGCTACTCAAATTGAGGCATCTTTTAGTAAAGTGGAGCTTAAAGAGATCTTAAATACAGGTTTGTTCGAATTTAATACGGCCTCTATGGGTGCGGGCTGGATTAAAGAACTTCAGTCTGCGCATGAGCCGGAAACCGAAGAATATGGAATCAGCAGTATGGTATTCCGGTCTGCCAGACCTTTTCATCCAGAACGCCTCTGGAATTATCTGAACAGGGACTTTCCTCCCAATATCATCCGAACTAAAGGCCTGTTCTGGCTGGCAGCTATGCCTGATTATGCTTTGAATTTTTCCCAGGCTGGGGGCTCGTTAAGGATGGAGAACGCGGGTAGCTGGTGGGCAGCTATTCCATTTGGTGAACGGATCAATTGTGTGGATTTTGCAGAGAATAAAAAGGATATTGAAGCTCGCTGGGACAAAAGATTCGGTGATCGTTTGAACGAATTGGTCTTTATAGGGCAGGACCTGGATAAAGGACAACTGAACAAAGATCTGGATAATTGTTTGCTGACGGAACCGGAAATCCTGGGATTTGAAAAAGGGTTAAGTTTCCTTAACCCTTTCTTGAAAGTACTTTAATGTTTTTTGTAGCTATGTGCCTATAGCTGCAAACGAAACAGCGGACCTCGAAAGAGGTCTGATGTTTTGCTATTTATAGAGTTCTGCTCTTAATGCCGCTACATCATCGCTCGTAATGTATTCGTCATATGTCATCATTTTATCAATCGTGCCATTTGGCGTAATCTCAATAATCCTTGTTGCTACTGATTCTGTAAGCGCATGATCTCGTGAAGTAAACAGCGCTGTGCCTTTAAAATCTTTTAAACCATTATTTAAGGCAGTAATAGATTCTAAGTCAAGGTGATTGGTTGGTTCATCAAACATGAGCAAATTCGCATGTCTAAGCATCATTTGAGAGAACATACAACGCATTTTTTCACCACCTGAAAGCACTTTCACATTTTTCAATACCTCTTCGCCAGAAAACAACATCCGGCCCAGGAAGCTCCGTACAAACTGCTCATCCTGATCAGTACCAGAGTATTCGCGCAACCAGTCTACCAGATTCTCATCTTTACCTTCAAAATAAACGGAGTTATCGTTAGGGATGTCAGCAGTATTGATCGTTACACCAAATTTGAACTCCCCAGTGTAATTTTTCTCGCGACCTGTTAATACGTTGTAAAAAGCAGTAGTAGCCAAACTGTTTTGAGATAAAATGGCTATTTTATCACCTTTATTGACCATGAAATTGATGTTCTTAAACATCACTTCTCCATTGGCACTGTGTGATAAATTTTCTACCTGCAAAATCTGGTCTCCTGCTTCTCTGCCCAGATTGTTAAATAAAATGGCTGGATATTTTCTGCTGGAAGCTTTAATCTCCGAAATATCAATCTTGTCGAGTGCTTTTTTACGGGAGGTTGCCTGTTTGGATTTGGAAGCATTGGCGCTGAAACGCTGGATAAACTCTTGAAGTTCTTTAACTTTCTCCTCCAGTTTCTTGTTTTGGTCACTGCGTTGTTTTAAGGCCAGCTGGCTAGATTCATACCAGAAGGAGTAGTTACCAGAGTAAATACTCATTTTACTGAAGTCAATATCTACTATATGTGTACATACAGCATCTAAAAAGTGTCTGTCGTGGGATACGACTAATACAATATTTTGATAATCGGCAAGGAAGTTCTCCAACCAGGCAATTGTATCGATGTCCAAATCGTTGGTCGGCTCATCCAGCAGCAGGATGTCCGGATTACCAAATAAAGCCTGTGCCAGTAAAACACGTACTTTTTGGTTACCATCAATTTCCTTGAGTTGTTTATAATGTAAATCTTCTTTAATTCCAAGATTGCTCAGCATGGTGGCAGCATTGCTTTCCATGTTCCATCCGTCCATTTCAGCGAATCTGTTTTCCAGTTCACCTGCACGCTCACCATCTTTATCCGTGAAATCTTCTTTCAGATAAATGGCATCTTTTTCTTTCATGATGTCGTACAATTCCTTGTGCCCCATCATCACCGTTTCAATTACCGTGAACTCATCAAACTCATAATGGTTCTGTTTTAAAACAGCCATTCTTTCTCCGGGTGTAAAAGCAACACTTCCGGTGGTTTGGTTAACTTCGCCTGAAAGGATTTTTAAAAAGGTGGATTTACCCGCTCCGTTAGCTCCGATAACACCATAGCAATTGCCATGGGTGAACTTTAAGTTAACATCTTCAAATAAGGTACGTTTTCCGTAACGCAGCGATAAATTAGAAACTGAAATCATAATACTGAAAAATAAGCCGCAAAGGTAGTTATAAATTTATAAAATGATTCTGATTCGGTAGTTTTGATCTCTTAAAATTTTATTGCTGTGACCAAAAATGAACTGATAGAAAGATTGAGTACATCCATGGAGAGTCGGATGGTAGATATACTTACCGATATTGCAGAGGAAAGATTTCTGGTTAAAGACCCTGAGGACCATTTTACCATTAATGATCTGATAGAACTTACTTTCTTTTCAAAAAAGGAAGTCGCTTTTCGGTTCGCCTGGATGCTGGAATACAGTTTTGTAAACTATCCTTGTATAGGCGCGCATCTGGATCATTTTCTTAATGGTTTTGCAAGACAAGATAATCCATCCTGTATGCGCCATTACGGAAAGATTGCAGCTTTTTTTACTGGTAAGAAGGTTATTGGCCTTTCTGAAAAACAATTGGAACAAACGGATTTGGAACCACTGGTGGATGTTTTGTTTGCCTGGTTGATCGATGAACAGGTATTGGTCGCTACTAAGGTGCACTGCATGCAGGCGCTTGCGAATCTGGCTCCAAGATATCCCTGGATTAAAGACGAACTGCTGCAAACAATTTATCATCTTGAAGATAAGGAAAGCATCGCTTTTTTTGGCCGGGCCAAACAGGTAAAAAAACAACTTGGAAGAATGAAGATCTGAAACAATGACGGCAGGCAAACAATTAAGCCCGGATAAGTAGTATTTTTGTCGGGTATTACACGTATTATAAGATTCATGGAAAAAGAAATAGATATATTAAATACCATCATTAAAAGAAGAAGAAGCATTTTTCCAATCAGTTACACCAGCCAGGAGATATCGGTTGAAGTGATCCGGCAGATATTAGAGAGTGCCAATTATGCACCTACCCATAAATTAACGGAGCCCTGGAGATTTGTTGTATTTAGAAACGAAGGAAAATGGAAATTAGGAGAGCAGCTGGCCCGTCTATATAAGGAAAACACACCCACAGCTTCCTTTCTGCAGAAAAAATACGATAGCATTACTGAAAAAGTGAGACAGTCGAGTTGTGTCATTGCGATCAATGCCCAATTAAATCCCGACAAGCTTCCGGCCTGGGAGGAAATAGCTGCACTGGCTTGTGCGGTACAGAACATGGCGTTGACAGCTGAGGCACTGAAAGTGGGCGCCTACTGGAGCTCTCCGGAAATGATTTCAGACTTGGGTGATTTTCTGCAGCTTAATGAAAATGAAAAGTGCTTTGGCCTTTTTTATATGGGATACCATAATGAAGAGCCAAGAACTGCAAAAAGAACACCAATAGAAAATAAGGTAAGGTGGGTAGAGGAATAGAATATGGATCAGATCAAAGATAAACTATATCAGCTTTGTGCTGATTTTATTGAGCAAAGGATTCATACCGCAGAAACTGCGTTGCTTCAGGCCCAGGAGGCGAGTAATGATGATACCAAAAGCAGTGCGGGGGATAAGTTTGAAACCACCAGGGAAATGATGCAGCAGGACATCACCAGGAACAAAAGTCTACTGATGGATGCGAAGCAAAATTTACAGCTTCTTCATTCTATAAAGGATGTACCAGCTAGCGAGAGCATCAGAAATGGTAGCCTGGTATATACTTCTGATGGTGTTTTTTACATTAGCATCAGTGCCGGGCAGTTGAATCTGGAAGGGCAAGTGTATTTTGCCATATCCGCGGCATCACCGGTAGGAAAGCTGATGACTGGTAAAAGAGTTAATGAGGTATTCAGCTTTAATCAGAAGGAATACCAGATCAAGGCTATTGTTTAGACAATTTGTTTTCCATAAAAAAAGCGGATTTATTCCGCTTTTTTTATGTGTATTTTAAATGAATCAGGTCTTAGAAACTGTTCTTTATGCTGTTGTGCAGGGTTTTTGGACTCCAGTAACCGCTGGCAATAATCCTTCTAACTGTGTATAACGGATCATTCTGGTCGCGTTTGTCGGCCAGGGAAAATGCCATTCTGAAACCTCTTTTTTTCAATTCAGGAAAACCAGCAGCATTCCATAAACCGAAAGGATAAGCAAATTCGGTCATTTTTTTACCAGTGATCTCTTCCAGTTTTTTTGTTGGTTTATCCAATTGCTCTTCCCAGTCTTTACCTTGGTATTTTTTGAAATTTTTATGGTCGTAAGTGTGGCTTCCAATAATATTGCCTGCGTCAGAAAGTTGTTTGATCTGTTCCTTGGTCATATAGTCTACAAATTTGCCTTTTCTGCCAATGGAAACAGTCATGATGAAATAAACGGCTTTGAAGCCATATTTTTTCAAAGTTGGTGCTGCGATGGTGAATTGGTCCATATCGGTATCATCAAAGGTAAACATGATGGGTTTGCTTGGAAGTGCTGCACCGGTATTCAGATAAGCATACAACTGATCTGGCAAAATGGAATGGTATCCGCTGTCGGCCAGCATTTTGACCATGTCTTTAAAATTTTGTATCTGGACAATATAATCTTTACCAACTTTTCCATCGGTAGGCTTCCAGTCTCTGATTTGATGAAAACACAGAACAGGGACCTGCTTGCGTGCTAAAATGGTTTTGGCATCGGCCGGTTTTATCTTTGATACATCGATTTTTTGTCCCTCTACCGGAGCGGAGGCAGCCGGTTGTGTTTGTTCAGTACTGTCTTTTGTGGTTTGAGCACCTGAATTTGTTTGTGATTTTGACTGGCATCCCGCTGTTAAAATAACTGCAGCGGCTGCAATAGTTAAGAAATACTGCTTCATGTATATAGATTTGCTACAAAACTATAAAGATATCTTATTTATTACAATTTCGCCGCCGAAGGCTCTTAATAATTCAATAATTTAGGCCTTTTATAAATTATTCTAAATGAAGAAACTCTACTTTTCGGCTTTGTTTGCATTAACGGCTTTGCAATACGTTTCTGCACAAACCAAAACATTCACTTTAACGGAGAAAACAGTTGACCCACCTAAGGCAAACTATCAGCTCGCCTCCAGATTTTCACCTAATAAATTGAAAAAAATCGTTTACTCTACTACGGTTGATCCGCATTGGCTAAAACTAAGCAATCGTTTCTGGTATGTTTATGAGACCCCAAGCGGTAAGCAATGGTATCTGGTAGATCCTGCAAGCAGGAGTAAGAAGCCAATATTTAATCTGGCCAACCTGGCTGCAGAAATTACCAATATCATGAGGGATCCTTTTGATGCGCAGCATTTGCCTATTGAGGAGATTAAGTTCTCCAAAGATGAGAAAAGCATCACATTTGAACTGAAGAGTACGATTGATGAATTGAAGAAAGACAGGAAGGATAAAAAAGATGCAGATTCTATGCAAAAGAAGATCTTTTCTTTCAATTTTGATATTGCTTCGGCTAAACTGACGGAGGTTCCCAATTACTCCAAACCAAAGGCTAAACCGAGTTGGGGCTCTGTAGCTCCCGATTCTTCTGCAATTGTATTCAGCCGGAATTATAATTTGTATTGGATGGATAAAGCCAATTACCTGAAGGCGGTTAAAAATGAGGAAGATAGTACTATCGTAGAACATCAGCTGACTAAAGATGGTGTTAAGTTTTATGCTTATGGCAGCAATGGAGATGGGGAGAATAATGAAGAAAATGAGAAGAACAATAAGAAAAGACGGAGTGCTTATGTGCTGTGGTCTCCAAACTCACGGTATTTTGTACTCAACAGAGAAGACTCCAGAAAGGTAAAAGACCTGTGGGTGATCAACAGTGTAAGTGCAGGGAGGCCTACTTTGGAAACTTATAAATACCAGATGCCGGGTGAAAAGGAAGCACCAATAGATGAAATTCTTTTGTTTGATTTTCCTGCTAAAATCTCGAAAAAATTAGATATTACTGCTTTTAAAGATCAGTCGGTTTCACTTTGGCAGGCGCCTTCGCTGAATAAAGACAGAGATAATGAATTCAGGCCTTCGCTTTGGTTGGGAAACAATAGTAAAATTTATTTTTCCCGTACCAGCCGGGACTTGAAAAGGGTTGATATCTGCATGATTGACATCAACAGTGGAAAGGTGTCTCCTTTAATTGATGAGCGTTTCAATACCTATGTGGAGGTGAATCGGCCAGGTCTTGTTAATGATGGTCAGGAGATCATTCACTGGTCTGAAAGAGATGGCTGGGGACATTTTTATCTTTTTGATGGTCAGGGAAAACTAAAAAACCAAATCACAAAAGGTGCTTTTCATTGTGAAGCTATTGTGAATATTGATCAGAAGAAAAGGGTATTGTATTTTACGGCAAATGGGCGGGAAGCAAAAGAAGACCCCTATTATTTGCATTTGTACCGGGTTAACTTTGATGGTTCGGGCCTGAAATTGCTCAATAACGGAGACTTTGACCACGCCATCAGCATGAATGATGAAGGGAAATATTTTGTTAACAATTTCTCGAGGGTAAATACGGTACCTAAATCTGCATTAATGGATAATGCGGGCAATAAGGTAATGGATTTAGAAACAACGGATTTGTCTTTGTTGATGGCTACCGGCTATAAATTTCCGGAACCCTTCAAAGTGAAGGCAGATGATGGTATAACGGATATCTATGGGGTAATGTATAAGCCCTTTAATTTTGATCCGTCAAAGAAATATCCCATCATTGAGTATGTGTATCCCGGCCCTCAGACAGAGGCTGTGAATAAGTCATTTAGCAAGAGTATGGACCGGACAGACCGTTTAGCTCAGTTTGGTTATATTGTGATCACAGTAGGGAACCGGGGAGGTAATCCGGCACGTTCCAAATGGTACCATACTTTTGGTTATGGAAACCTCCGTGATTATGGGCTTGCGGATAAAAAAGCAGCTGTTGAGCAGCTTGCTGACCGTTATCCTTTTATAGATGCCAATCGTGTAGGAATTACGGGGCATTCTGGGGGAGGCTTCATGTCTACTGCTGCGATGCTGGTTTATCCTGATTTCTTTAAGGTGGCTGTATCCAATGCCGGAAATCATGACAATAGTATTTATAACAGATGGTGGAGCGAGAAACATC
>NZ_QAIL01000093.1 GCF_003061025.1 Pedobacter sp. HMWF019
ATATTGCATATATTTGCAATATGAAAACAAAAAAAACAAGCATAGCCATAGATATGGATGGTGTAATAGCCGATACAGAGTCTCACTTCATCACCTGGTACCATAAAGATTATGGAATACAAATCAATCGGGAAGATCTGATCGGAAAACCAGAATCCGAAGCTTTTCCGGATAAACAAGCGGTGTGGAAATTTGTAAATTCTCCAGGATTTTTCCGTACACTACCGGTAATGCCTGGCGCAATAGAAACCGTAAAAGAATTAATGAATGATTTTGAGGTCTATATTGTTTCGGCAGCAATGGAATTCCCACAATCCCTTTTTGAAAAACACCAGTGGCTGCAAGAACATTTTCCATTTATTTCATGGAAAAACATCGTACTGTGTGGAGATAAAAGCATCATCGATACGGATTATATGATTGATGACCATTTCAAAAATCTGGATTTCTGTAAAGGAAAAGCCATCTTATTCCACGCTGCTCATAATGCAACAACAGACCGTCATCAAAGGGTACATAGTTGGGAAGAAGTTAAGGTTCTATTAAAAAAGGAATTAGAAGCTGAATCGTCTTATTAAAAATGACAATTCTTTTAAAAATAGAGGTTGTCCAAAAGGTCTTATTCTTGTTTTTATGTAAATCGTACCTTTTCAGACAACCCCTTTAAATGTTATTTGAGTATATTTCCTTTCAAAAACTCCCAATTCATCCGGGCTATATTCAGAACAGAAATTCCCTGAGGGCATTCTACTTCACACGCTTCTGTATTGGAACAATGCCCAAAATCTTCAGCATCCATCTGGGCCACCATTGTTAATGCCCGCTTATGCGCTTCCTGTTGCCCCTGAGGCAATTTTGCTAGATGTGAAATCTTAGCGGAGGTAAATAAAGCCGCACTAGAATTCTTACAGGTAGCTACGCAGGCACCACAACCAATACAAGCTGCAGAATCAAATGCCGATTCGGCAATTTCATGGGTTATCGGAATGCTGTTTGCTTCTGGGGCCTGTCCAGTATTGACAGAAACAAAACCTCCAGCCCCAATAATCCGGTCAAAAGCAGAACGGTCTACCTTAAGATCCCTTTTTATAGGGAATCCTTCTGCCCGGAATGGCTCTACATAAATGGTATCTCCATCTTTAAACGATCTCATATGAAGCTGACAAGTCGTGGTATTTTTTAACGGTCCGTGGGCTCTGCCATTAATCATCATTCCACATTGTCCGCAAATGCCTTCCCTGCAATCGTGATCAAATTCAACCGGATGCTCTCCGCTTACGACCAGCTTTTCATTCAGGGTGTCCATCATCTCCAGAAAGGACATATGTGGGATCACGTTATCCATCTCATAATCCACCAGTTTACCGTTACTTTTAGCATCCTTTTGACGCCATATTTTTAAAAAGATCTTCATAAGGCTATGGTTTTATTTATAACTCCGAACCGTCAAGGCTACATTTTCAAAGGTCAGAGGTTCTGGCACGAGTACAGGCTCCTGATCAAGCCCTTTCCAATCCCAGGCAGATACAAAGCAGAATTTCTCATCATCGCGAAGTGCTTCACCTTCTGGCGTCTGGTATTCTTCCCTGAAATGCGCCCCACAAGACTCTTCCCTGGTTAAAGCATCGTAGCACATTAGCTCAGCGACTTCCAGATAATCGGCCACCCGGCCAGCTTTTTCAAGTTCAGCATTCATTTCTTCGGGTGTACCAGGCACGGCCAGATGTGCATAAAAATCTACTCTAAGCTTTTTGATTTCTGCAATGGCTAAACTGAGTCCTTCCCGGTTTCTGGACAACCCACAATGGTCATAAAGAAGCTTACCTAATTTCTTATGATAATAGTCAGCAGTTTTATCTCCCTTTATGGAGACAAGCCTGTCCAGCAATTCTTTCGCTTTCTGTTCTGCTTCTAGAAACTCCAGACTATCTGCAGGCACTGGCCCTGTTTTAATTTCATCTGCCAGGTAATTCGAAACCGTATATGGCGCTACAAAATACCCATCCACACAGGCCTGAAGCAAAGAATTAGCACCAAGCCTATTCGCCCCATGGTCTGCAAAATTGGCTTCGCCCAAGGCAAACAAACCTGGGATGGTTGTCATCAACTCATAATCCACCCAAAGTCCACCCATAGAAAAATGTGCTGCCGGAGAGATCATCATAGGTTCTTTATAGGCATCAATATCTGTAATTTTCCGATACATACTAAAAAGGTTGCCATACTTCTCTTTGATTTTGGCCTCCCCCTGTTCTTTCAGTGCTTTGGAAAAATCCAGGTAAACGGCATTCTTCTGCGCACCAATTCCATATCCTGCATCAATTCTTTCCTTCGCAGCCCTTGATGAAATATCACGGGGCGCCAGGTTACCAAATGCAGGATACCTGCGTTCCAGATAATAGTCTCTTTCTACCTCCGGAATATCATTTGGTTTACGTGCATCATCCTTTTTTAAAGGCACCCAAATTCGTCCGTCATTTCTCAAAGACTCAGACATTAAGGTCAGTTTACTCTGATATTCTCCAGATTGTGGAAGGGAGGTTGGATGAATCTGTGTCCAGCTTGGGCTAGCCATCAACGCTCCTTTTTTATGCGCCCTCCAAATAGCCGATGCATTGCAGCCCATAGCTAATGTAGAAAGGTAATAGATTTTACCGAAACCACCTGTAGCCAGGATGACCGCATGAGCACTATGTCTTTCAATCTCCCCGGTATCCAGGTTACGAACAATGATCCCCCTCGCCTTTCCATCTACCACCACCAGATCCAGCATCTCATGCCGGGTATACAACGTAACCGTTTTTGCACTCACTTGTCTGATGAGTGCCTGATAAGCACCCAGTAATAATTGCTGTCCGGTTTGACCACGGGAATAAAATGTTCTGCTCACCTGTACTCCACCAAAAGAACGGTTGTTCAAATATCCTCCATATTCCCGCCCAAAAGGTACGCCTTGAGCAACCGCCTGATCAATTAGATGAAGAGAACACTCTGCAAGACGATACACGTTTGCTTCTCTTGAACGAAAATCTCCTCCTTTGATGGTGTCATAAAACATCCGGTAAACACTATCCCCATCGTTCTTATAATTTTTTGCCGCATTTACGCCCCCCTGTGCAGCAACTGAATGTGCACGACGGGCAGAGTCCTGGAAGCAAAATGATTTCACTTTATAGCCCATTTCCGCCAATGAGGCCGCGGCAGAACTACCAGCCAGACCGGTTCCTACCACGATCACATCCAGCTTTTTACGGTTTGCTGGATTAACCAGCTTTGCATGGTCTTTATAATAATTCCATTTATCCTTTAAAGGACCTGGCGGGATTTTCGCATTTAATTCCATAGCTAGTAATGAGTAAAATAAATGTATAGTGGTATAGCTGCAAAACCGAAAGTAATGATATAGCTATACCAGGTACCAAAAACTCTGATAAAGGCAACATAACGAGGATGATAAACCCCTATAGTGCGCGCCGCGCTGTAAAACCCATGTAACAAATGATAGCCCAGTGCAAACATAGCCAGCACATAAAAAAGAACATACCAAATGTCGCCATACGCCCGAATCACAATTTCATAAAGATCCTTATTGCCAGCAGCGTCAAGGGGCAAGGTGCCAAACTTATACTGATACCAAAAATCTTTGAAGTGGAATACCAGGAAAATCAAAATCACTGTACCCAATACCCCCATATTCCGTGAATACCATTTACTCGCAGCCCCTCTTTTATCATACTCATATTTCCCAGCTTTTTTACGGTTAAACACAGTAATCACCAAGGCATCGACAGAATGAATAATAATTGAGGCATATAGGATATAAGACACTGCTTTAATAAAAATATTTCCCGAAAGTAGCTTTGAATATCCATTAAAACTCTCCCTGGCCTGTGCCTCAGGTAAGAAAAGCTGGAAATTACCTGCCAAATGAATGACCAGGAAAAAGCATAAAAACAATCCGGTTAGCGCCATCAGGTATTTCCTGGATAGCGTAGATAGCGTTTCTTTTTTCATACGTTTCTGTTTAGTAAATACCAATTGCCTTCCACCATAAACCACCTATACCCATCCAGATCACCAGGAATACAATACTTAAAATAAATCCTTTTGACCACCAACTCTTTACATCAACAAACCCGCTACCAAAATAGACTGGTGCCGGGCCATGCCCGTAATGTGTCAGTGTACCATAAATACCTCCGCAAAAACCAAGAGAAAGTGCTAAAAGCATAGGCGGAATACCCACAGAAATCCCCACACCCAGTAATGCCGCATACATAGAAGCCACATGCGCAGTAGCACTGGCAAACATATAATGGCTATAGAAATAAACCAGAATGATAATTGGAAAAGCCATCGTCCAGCTCATCCCGCCAATCTGTGCTTTAACCAAGCCGCTAAACCAAGGAATTAAACCCAAAGTGTTCAGCGCACTCCCCATCATCACCAAAGCTGAAAACCAAACGATCGTATCCCAGGCACCTTTTTCACTTTTTACATCATCCCAGGTCAAGACCTGTGATAAGAGCAGGAATACCAGACCAAGAAAAGCGGTTGTTGTCGCATCGATTTTAAAAATATCGCCGGTAATCCATAAAATCAGCAACAGGATAAAAGCCGTCAACATTAACCATTCATTCCTACTCACAGGCCCCATTTCTTTTAGTTTTTCAGAAGCCATCTGGGTTGCTCCACTGGTTTTTTTCAACTCCGGCGGATAGATCTTGTATAAAATATAAGGTATGGCAATTAGAGATATAATCCCCGGAATGATCGCTGCCCACATCCAGGACATCCAGGTGATGTCAATGCCAAGATCTTTCGCAAACTTCTGGCACATCGGGTTACTTGCCGTTCCTGTAAGGAACATAGAAGAGGTGATCAGATTGATATTGTAACAATTTAAAGTCAGATAAGAGCCCAGTTTCCGGTGTGTTTCGGGTTTATCTGGCATAGAACCGAAGTTAATGGCCATAGACTTCATAATTGGATAAATAATTCCCCCACCCCTCGCCGTGTTACTTGGAATAGCCGGGGCAAGTACTAAATCTGCCAACCCCAGGCCATAGCCCAGACCTAAAGAACTCCGTCCAAACACTCTTATAAAAAGATAAGCGATACGACTGCCCAGACCGGTTTTAATAAAACCTCTAGCAATAAAAAAAGAAATTCCAATCAACCAGATCACCTTATCACCAAAACTACTCAGCGCCATCGAAATGGACTTCCCGGGATTACCCGGTGCTAAAACGCCTGTCACAGCAACTAAAGCGATCGCAATCATAGACATCGTACCCATGGAAGCCGCCTTTAAGATAATTCCCAGAATGGTGGCCAGGAAAATAGCCAATAAGTGCCAGGCCTCTGGTTTTACACCCTCCGGAACTGGAATGAACCAAATAATTAACCCAAAAATCAGGGTCACCAACATCATTTTGTAATTAATTTCTTTCATAAAAGGTAGTTTAAATAAACGATTAAAAACGAGCCTGAACCTGGCAGATCAACCTGTTTCCATTATATTGAGCTGTTCCCGGGATATTGTTCTGATAACGATCTATAAGATAACCCGCCTGTACCCTTATAGCATAAGATTCTGCAAAAGATGCACTCACCATAGGAACATAACTGTTCCGGGCATTCCCTTCTCTTTTAAAATCTGAGTCCAGATACTCATACCTGAAGGCAAATTCAATAGATTTTAAACGTGTATTCCGGATCTTGCGCACCAAATTGGGCAATACATAAACACCCCTCATCTGGTAATCCCCAATAGAGGTTGGATTGGCTGTGGCAAAAAACATCTGGCTGTTAATTCCTTGTTTATATTCAGAGACCAATTCAAAATTCCAATCTTCATTTAAAGGCTTTTTATAGTCAACATCAAATCCATATGCCCAGATTTCTTTACGGGTATTGCTTCCGTAGCCGCCATTCAATCCAAGCTGCAAACTCTTATCAAACGCCATCACTACCCTTGCCGGAACGATCTTACCGTTGTCATTGTCAACCTGGTTCCTGTTGTTGCCGTTAAAAACCCCTATTGAATAAGTAAAAGGCACTGGCCCATTTTTAACCGCTCCGGAAAAAGATGCGCCTAACTGGAAACTCTGCCAGCTGTTGGCTCCAAAAAGATAGTACTGGTTGGAATAATCAATAGACCGTACAAAATCTACGGGATAGTTGTCTTCCTGTCCAAACTGAGGGCGAAACTGACCAACCTGAAAATTCACATAATCGTTTACACTGTATTTGATAAATGCATTTTCCAGGACTTTGTTTTGTGGATTTCCGCTGAAATCTCCAAAGTTGACCAGGATAACTGCATTAATCCTGTCATTCACTGCTGCATTGAGCTGCATCCTTGCACGTTTTACCAGAAAAGAGTTTCCCGAAAATTGCTCGCCGGGTAGATGGTTTACGCCATTAATATCATTATCCTTTGTAAAAGAATAAATGTACTGCGTTTGTAGCATACCGGAAAAGGTGATTTTTGTAACCGGAAGATTAATACTGATGGTCTTTTTTGTGCTGTCTGCAGGATCATTCTGACCCCAAAGCAACGTTGGAAAGGCCAGACAGGAAAGTAAAGCAAAAAAGGTTTTTGGAGATTTTTTGTTGAAGGGATAGATGTTCTTCATACGGTAGAGAGTTAGGTTACAACGGGGTAATTGTTAAGTACGTCATTCAAAGGCTGAGCCTTTGTCACAAAATAACCATTTCTACATAATAAAAAAAGTGATTTCTATCACTATCCAACAGAAACCATTCCTAACCAGGCTTAAGTACGGATTATTACAGAATTTAACCATGCAAATAATGCGGCATAAACTTCTTCTCTTACCGGTTTCGGGGAAAGCACAACATCATGTAAAGCTCCGTCTATCACGGTAACTTGACAATCTCCCTGTATACCGGCGGCCTGTCTGTCCATATCTTTAACATTCAGCACGGCGTCTCCGCTAAACATCCTGTCGCTCCACTTCTTTTCCCTGATAGATTTTAAAGAGTGAACAACCAGAACCGGCGTTGAAATGTGCAGTCCGGCCTTCACACGCTTATGTCCAAAATGAATAGCTCTTACCCACCCACAATTGACCCGCGGCGCTACATTAGGCTTCCAAACCAAATTGTAATCCCATTCTCCATAAAAATCCTTGTGCAAACTCAGGCCGTATAGCGGAGAAAAACCACCATCTATTTTAACATCAGGATGTTCTTTCCCCCACCAGGAAACCAATGGAATTCCTAAGTTCTTCTTTAAAAGCCCCAAATTCATACCCCAAAACGGGCTGTTTAGAAATACGGCATGAAACAATTCGCTATTTATATTTTTGGCTGCAAAAAGGGAAACAATCAAACCACCCGTCGAATGTCCGCTTAAAAGTACAATTGTATTTCCTTCTTTCTTCAGAAGAGTTAGCGCGAAATTTATATCTGCATCATACTCGGCAAGATCCCGCACATTATTCATCTTTTGATGTGGAAGAAATGAACGTCCGTATTTTCTGAGATCCAGTGCATAAAAGTTATAACCATTCTTAATATACTGTTCGGCCATTTCTGTCTGAAAGAAATAATCGTTGAAGCCATGTATATAGAGAACAGCCAATGAACTCGTTTGAGGGCAACTTTTCCGGATTACAGTTCCCACTACCTTCCCTTCATAATCATCTGTCTGAGGAAAAGTTAAGGCTTCAAAACCCTGCCCTAAAACATCTGGTTGGTACCCCTGGGTTAAATTGAGATCCATAAAAGAGCTTTTAAAATGAATAAATATTGCAATATATTAACTATTCATAAGATTAAATGGTTCTAAATTTGTTATTTTGAATAACAGAACAATCTACATCGAAAATTAAACTCATATGTCAAAAAACGAGGACAAAGAGATCCAGAACATTCTATCAATAGATATCGGCGGTTCAAACATCAAATCATGTCTTTTAAGTCCTCAGGGTGAGGCGCTTTCAGAATACACAAAGTTACCTACCCCTGCAGAATCTACTCCCGAAGCCGTTTTAACAGTGATCAAACAACTGGCAGCCACTATGGGTGCCTTTAGTAAAGTCTCCGTAGGTTTTCCTGGTTATACTAAATCTGGTGTTGTATATACAGCACCTAATCTGGAAAAGGGCAAATGGGATAAGATAGAATTTGCACAGATGGTTAGCAATCTTTTAGACAAGCCTGTTCGGCTGATTAATGATGCAGATCAACAGGGCCTTGGTCTTGTCGATGGTAAAGGTTTTGAAATTGTACTCACTTTTGGAACCGGATTAGGGACTGCCTTGTTATTTGACGGTGAACTCCTTCCACACCTTGAACTTTCCCACCTTCCTATTCATAAAGACAAAGATTATGATGACTATGTTGGAGACAAAGCGCTTAAAAAGCACGGAGATAAAGAATGGAAAGAACGTGTTCAACGTGTAATTGACATTTACAAGACAGTTTTCAATTACGACAAACTCTACCTTGGCGGTGGAAATGCAAAATTTATAGATTTGAAACTAGATGACAATGTCGTTATTGCTTCCAACAGGGAAGGCATAAAAGGCGGAGCAAAGCTTTGGAAAGCTGCAGAAAAATATCAGATCGTTACCGTTAATCCAAATAAATAGCACCCTACTAAAACATAAACAACAGAACAATGAAACAATTCACTTTAGGAATGATAGGCCTGGGCACAATGGGTCGCAACCTATTACTTAACATGGCCGACAATGGTTTTCAGGTAACCGGATATGATAAGGATCCCAAGATGCTGAAGAAACTTGAAGAGGATGGTAAAGCACATGATCTCAAAGGCTTTGCATCATTAGAAGATTTTATACAAAGCCTGGAGTTACCAAGAAGGGTGATGTTATTGGTTCCTGCAGGTCCAATTGTTGACAGTGTAATTCAGGAGTTGGTTCCATTGCTGAGCAAAGGTGATATGATCATTGATAGTGGAAACTCTCACTTTACAGATACCAGCAGAAGAGCGGATGAATTGTCTAAGCAAGGCATTCACTTCTTTGGAATGGGAATCTCCGGCGGAGAAGAAGGTGCACGTTTCGGTCCGAGCATGATGCCGGGCGGAGATAAACAAGCTTATAATGCGGTAAAACCTATATTAGAAGCTGTTTCTGCTAAAGTAAACGGCGACCCATGTGTAACCTATATCGGTCCCGGCGCTTCAGGTCACTTTGTAAAGATGGTTCATAATGGTATTGAATATGCTATGATGCAGGTACTTGCCGAGACCTATGCCTTGTTAAAGCATAGCCTGGGTTACAGCAATGAGCAAATCTATACTACTTTTGATAAATGGAACAATGGCCGTTTAAAATCCTTCCTGCTGGAAGTTACAAAAGACATTTTTAAAGTAAAAGATCCTAAAACTGGTAACCTTTTACTGGATATGATCAAAGATGAGGCAAAATCTAAGGGAACAGGTAAATGGACTTCGCAGGTATCTATGGACTTGCAACTGCCTATACCGACCATTAACGAAGCTGTAAGTACAAGAGATCTCTCCAAATTCAAGAGTCTTCGTGTAGCCCTTTCCAAAGCACTGCCACATCAGGGAGAAGCTATTGATCATAAGGAAGCATTCGAAGTGCAATTAGAGCAAGCGTTATACTTTGCTATGATCATTTCTTACGCGCAAGGACTGCACCTGTTAGAAGCAGCCTCTGCAGAATATAAATATGAACTGAATCTGAAAGAAATTTCACAAATATGGCGTGGTGGCTGTATTATTCGGGCAGAATTACTGGAAGATATCTATCAGGCTTACAAAAAGAACCCTGAGCTTCCACACCTGTTCTCCGATGAAAGTATTCAGCACAAATTAAAGGACATCGTACCAGGAACAAGACATGTCGTAATTACAGCAATTGCTCATGGCATTGCCATTCCTTGTTATGCTTCAGCCTTAACTTACTACGATTCTTTAAGAACCGCCAATTCTCCGCTGAACTTAACTCAGGCACAAAGAGACTTTTTTGGTGCACATACCTTTGAACGGGTAGATGAAGAAGGTATTTTTCATGCAGACTGGAATTCAACTAACTAGCAAAAATAACAAAGATGAAAACAAGCATTAGCCTAAAACCGACCATAGTTGTAATTTTTGGTGGAACTGGTGACTTAAATATGCGCAAATTAGCGCCTGCACTTTACAATTTGTATTTAGACGGTTATATGCCCGAAAAATATGCCATTATAGGAACTGCGCGCAGACCACTTACTGATGATAAGTTCAGGGATACCCTGATGGAAGGTATCAACAGTTTTTCCCGCTCAGGAAAAGTAAAAGCAGACAAGTGGAGTAAATTTGCAGATCATGTTTCCTATACGGCAGTAGATGTGGAAGCCCCTGACACTTTTGGCCACCTTAAAACTGCTATTGAAAAGCACCAGAAAGAATTTGGTCCGGAAACACAGGTCCTTTATTACCTGGCTGTTGCCCCTAATTTGTTCCCACTCATTGCGCAGTGTCTTTCTAAATATAAACTGGCTGGCAATGAGGATACTTGCAGAATCGTTATTGAGAAACCTTTTGGAAGAGATCTGGATACTGCCAAAGAGCTGAATGCAATTTTAACAGGCATCTTTACGGAGAAACAAATCTATCGTATAGACCATTACTTAGGAAAAGAAACGGTTCAGAACATCATGGCTTTCCGCTTTGCTAATTCATTCCTGGAACCGCTTTGGAACCGAACCTATATTGATCACGTTCAGATCTCTGTAACCGAACAATTGGGTGTTGGAGACCGTGGCGGATATTATGAAGGTGCAGGTGCACTAAGAGATATGATCCAGAACCACCTACTTCAGCTGTTGTGTTTAATTGGAATGGAAACACCGGTCAATTTTGATGCAGATGAGATCCGCAATAAAAAAGTAGATGTGTTAAAAGCAATGCGTCCCTTTGGACCGGACGATATCCGTTTTAGTACTGTTCGCGGTCAATACGCAAAGGGCTGGGTAGAAGGAAAAGAAGTTCCTGGATACAGACATGAAAATGGTGTAGCACCGGATTCTAACACAGAGACCTTTGCTGCTATTAAATTCTTTGTAGACAATTGGCGCTGGCAAGGTATTCCTTTCTATGTAAGAACAGGAAAACGTTTATTTCAAACTTCATCATTGATTACCATCCAGTTTAAAGATGTTCCACATCACATCTTCCCTTCTGCGGTAACCGAACACTGGCAACAAAACAGGCTGATCATCAGCATTCAGCCCGAAATGAGTATTCGCTTACAGGTTCAAGCCAAAAGACCAGGCTTAGACATGGTATTAAATCCTGTTGATATGGTGTTTGACTACAAAGGTACCTACAGCAATGAAACCCCCGAGGCTTACGAAACATTGTTACTGGATGTAATGACTGGTGATCAAACCCAGTTTATGCGTGCAGATCAGGTAGAAAGTGCATGGGAATTATTAATGCCTGTGGTTAATGCATGGGAAAGTAAAAAATCTCTAAGCTTCCCGAACTATACAGCCGATTCATGGGGCCCTGAAGATGCCGAAGCCTTAATTGCAAGAGATGGTTTCCATTGGTTTACCTTACCTTTAAATAAAGACTAATGAGCGTACAGATTTATAAAACACAGGAAGAGTTATTTGCAGATCTGGCGAGATATATTATTAACATTGCCAATGCTTCTATTGCAGAAAAAGGGCGTTTTGATTTTGTGTTAACCGGCGGCAACTCTCCAAAAGAGCTTTATCACCAATTGGCTACGATCTACAAATCGGAAATTGACTGGACTAAGGTATATTTCTTTTTTGGCGACGAACGGAATGTTTTACCGGATCATGAAAATTACAATGGCTTAATGGCTAAGAAAAGTATTCTGGAGCCATTAAATATTCCGGCAGAGCAAATTTTCTATGTCAATACGGAACTTGCACCTGATAAAGCTGCAATTGCTTATAAAGAGGCCATCACGAAACATTTTGATGGTGCAGCGCTTGCATTTGACCTGATCCTGCTGGGCATGGGTGATGATGCCCATACAGCATCTCTTTTCCCGGAAACTGAGATTCTGAAAAACACCAGCGTATCGGTTGATTCTGTGTATGTAGAAAAACTTTCTACATTCAGAATCAGTTTCACCGCACCACTGATCAATAAGGCTAAAAACGTGGCCTTCCTTGTTTTCGGTGAGAGCAAAGCCAACGCGGCAAAACATGTAATTCAGCCGAAGGACAAGAATCCATTCTTATACCCTTCTCAATTAATTCAACCTACTGACGGAAGCCTGATCTGGTTCTTAGACAGCCAGGCAGCAAGTTTACTGGAGAGTTAAATAATTCAAACCGTCATCAAAGCCGGTGCGTATGGCACCGGCTTTATATTAGGTATAGGTTTTGATTTACCTATAGTGTTAAAACCTAATGCTATGAACTATTTAATGCTCGGAGAAGACACTCCAGAAACTCAGGAACTCGATTTCAACAATTATTCCTCTTTGAAAAACGAAGACAGACCAGAACGTGATGACCTGGACTGGATTATTTATGCAGCTAAAGTTCCACGTTACGGGGAATACGCGCAACGTCTGCAAGATTCCCTTTCTCAATATAAAGAACAAGCAAAAAACATACAAATACTTTTTAATCAGCATCTTTCAAAGTTCGGCGCTATTCACCTCCCAGCCACCGGACTAGTCATTTGGATTGCTTTAAAAAAACCACAGTCTATGATGAGCAGTATACCTGCTTTAAGAAAGCTCGGTGTATTTAAACAGGAAAACAATCCTTTCCTAAAACCTACTGATGCTGTCGAAGGTATTAGAATTGGCTTTGCTTGTCCACAGACGGAAATTTGGAATGAAGTATTTGCCATCATGGCTGAGCATTTTAAAGCTGCTTTGAACTAAATTTCAGCAAAAGTCTGGTGTTGTTTTATTGTAAAAAAAACAACACCAACTCATGATTGCAAGGTATTCTTAAATCGTATTTCTTTAAATTTACGAATCACCAACAGGCGCAGTCCATGAAAACCATCATTGTAGCAACAGACTTTTCCGAAGTAGCCGAGAACGCCGTAGAATATGCCGCCGCCGCAGCCAAACAAAATAATGCCAGACTGGTATTATTCAATTCTTTTACCATTCCATTCCACGCCGGCAACACCTTGTTACCTGGAGCAAGTATTCAGCGGCTCATGATCGAAAATGAAATCCGGCTGATTGAACGTGCATTATCTATTTTTTACACCTATGAGATTGAGGTTACCCACGAATCTTCCTTCCCCTTTTTAGAAGAAGGACTGAGCAGTCTGATCACCAAATACAATGCTGAACTGGTTGTGCTGGGTATGACCGCAAAAACCCTGGAACAAGATCTTTGGGGCAATACCACCACATCAGCTATTAAAAAGTTGAATTTCCCTGTACTTGCCGTGCCTCTACATGCTAAATTTGAAGGCACAAGAAAAATCCTCTTTGCATGTGATGTATTCCATGGTGTTTCCGAACAAGTTCTAACCCGCGTAAAAGAAGTAGCAACCAGCCTAAGTCAATCGGAAGTGGAGATTTTCAATGTAAATGACAAAGTAGAAGAACTGAAAACAGAAACACATATTTCTACGGCCGTTAATGCCATCAATGAAGGACTGGAAGGCATCACTTATTACTACAAGAATGTAAGATCAAATGAAGTGATCAAAGAAATTGAAAAAGAGATCAGAGAGTTTAATGCAGATCTGCTAATCATGGTACCTAAAAAATATGGCTTTTGGTCTTCCATTGTACACCGCAGCAAAACCAGAATTATGGCATCTGGATTGAATATCCCCCTACTCTCCATTCCTATTTGAGCTGACCCTAGTTAACTATTGAATCATTCCAGTTAACAAAGAAAAATACAAATGATCTGATTTATTTTATCTTTGATCGTCACTGTTCTTAATAATGGTTTTAAGGGCTCCAATTTTTTTGTCATGAAAGCACAGGAACCTGAGCAAACTAATGCCGATGAGGAAAACATCCTGGCCATCATTGACCTAATCCAGCAACAGTCTCCTTTGGATTTTTCGGGATATAAACCCTCGACTATAATAAGAAGAACGCAAAGAAAAGCAGCTAAACATCATTTCAAAACGCTCTCTGCCTATTTGGAATTTTTGAAAGTAAATCCCAATGAGATAAAGGAATTGTGTAAGGAGTTTATGATCAGCGTTACAACATTCTTCCGCGACCCCGAAGCTTTTGAATATCTCCAGACTACTGTTCTTCCAGAGATCATTAGTAACCTGCAGCCCGAAGAAGAACTTAAAATGTGGGTGGCCGGATGCGCGACAGGTGAGGAAGTTTATTCGCTGGCTATTTTGATTGCAGAGATTTTGGAACAACAAGGCAAGCAGATCACTGTCAAGCTATTTGCTACAGATATAGACAATCATGCCCTTTCACATGCTTCGAAGGGAACTTATAAAGCATCGGTAATCGGCTCAACGGTTTCTGCCGAACGCCTGGAACGTTACTTCATTAAAGATGAAGAACATTACAAGGTTAAACCGGCTTTACGCAAAATGGTGATCTTTGCATTGCACGATTTAATTAAAAATCCACCGTATTGTAATATGCATCTGATCAGTTGCCGCAATCTGCTGATCTATTTAAACCCTTCTCTGCAAAAAAAAGTATTTACCATGCTTCAGTTCGGATTGAAAAAAGACGGTTTTCTCTTTCTTGGTTCGAGTGAAAATCCAGCCCCCATTCTTCGTAGTCTGAGTGTCGAAAATAAAATATGGAAAATATACAAGAACCTGGAAACCAAAAAAGAATCGCGCTTTGACAATTTTCTCTTACCCGAGCGGCCAGATGTAAAACGAAGGCCTGTACCCTATCCTGCCGAAGATTTAAAAAGTAGCAGCAATGCGATAGATAAGGCCATGCATACTGCCCTGGCAGGTGAAATCAACTATCTTGTCGTTTGCACTGACGAAGAGGGTCAGGTTCTGAAATCGTACGGGGATACCTCAAAATACTTATTGCAAAAGAGTTTTAATTCAGATTTATTGGAGTTAATGCCTAAGCCTATAGCTATGGCTTTTAACATTCTTCGTAAAACTGCACTGACAACAAATAAGAAAGCGGTACTTAAAAGCATACAGGTCAAAAGTATATCTGCTAACCTTTCTATGAATCTTTCCGTAAGTCCACTTTCTATAAAAAGGGGCGCAGAAAGACTTCTTATTGTCACTTTTACTGAACAGTATCCAGAATCCTTATCTTCTGATTCTTCAGATCTTGTCTTTGACCATCAAATTCATCAGCAGGAATATATCCTCAATATGGAAGAAGAAATCAAAGAACTAAAAGAAAAATTGCAGACAGCTTATTTTCAACTGGATGCAAACAATGAAAATTTGCAGTCGTTTAACGAAGAGTTGCTCTCTACTAATGAAGAAATGCAAAGCACCAATGAAGAGATGCAGTCTGTAAATGAGGAACTCGATGCTATTAACTCCGATTACAAACTCAAAAACAAAGAGTTACTGGAGATTAATGATGACTTAAACAACTACTTCCGAAGCAATATCAACGGCCAGATCTTCATCAACAATGATCTCCAGCTTATGCGTTTTTCTCCAGGTAAGATAACCAACCTGAATCTCCAGGAATCGGATCTCGGAAAACCACTTACCAGCCTTAGGACTCCCTTCAAACTGGAAGACATCCTTATTGATGTAAAGAATGTGATTGTAAATGGGGATGTCATATATAGAGAAATACAATCCAGTGATGGAAAATGGTACCATATTCAAACTATGCCCTATATCCAGCAAATCAGCCTTCAAAGAAACGGAGCGATAATTACATTTAATGACGTAACGGAGTTGAAGAAAATCCAGCTGGAACTGGACAAAAAGAATAAGAGCCTGCTTCGTATAAATGCAGACCTGGATAATTTCGTACATACAGCTTCTCATGATCTGCTTGCACCATTAGCCAACATAGAGACCAGTATTATGCTCATGAACCAGGAACTCACTGATTCAGGGCAAAAAGAATTGCTCGACATTGTAAACACCTCTATTTCTACTTTCCGTGCCCTGGTAGGAGATATTGCTATCATTGCCAAATTGGAAAATGATACACTTCCAATGGAAAAAATTGATATAGCCAGTTTGATCATGAATATCGAATGGAGCCTCGCAGACCGCATTAAAAAATCTGGAGCTTTGATTGTTGTTGACCTGCAGGCTAAGTTTATTTATTTCTCTAAAAAGAACCTAAGGAGCATTCTATATAACCTGATGTCCAACTCTATTAAGTTTGCAAAAAATCTAACTCCTGTCATTTTTGTTTCCAGCAGAGCGTCGGAGAGTGAGATCATCATTTCTGTACAGGATAATGGAAGGGGAATCCCCAAAGACCAACATGAAAAGATCTTTAACATCTATGGCCGGGTACATCAAGATGTGGAAGGTTCAGGAATCGGACTGTTTCTTGCCAGAAAAATTGTACATGCCGCCAACGGAGATATCGAGGTAGAAAGTACACCAGAAGTGGGCAGTAAATTCTCCATCCGCCTGCCTGTTATTTCTGTATAAAAAAGGCCCATCATATAATGGACCTTTTCAAACTTAAAGTTTCCTTTGATAACGCTTATAAGAAACCACAGCAAGCACAAAAATCATTGCTACAGTGACATATACCCATGAAGGCACAGGTACAGGATCTCCTTTAGCATAAGAATGCAACCCGGTGAGGTAATAATTCACACCAAAATAAGTCATGATAATGGTAGAGAAACCAACTAATGACAATAAATTAAACAAGTATTTACTTCTTAATCCGGGAATCAGACGAACATGTAATATAAAAGCATAGACGATTACAGAAATAAAAGCCCAGGTTTCTTTAGGATCCCAGCTCCAGTAACGGCCCCAGCTTTCATTTGCCCATATACCACCCAAAAATGTGCCTACAGTCAATAAGAATATTCCCACCGTTAAAGACAACTCATTCACAATGGTCAATTCCATTACAGAGCTTTTTACTTTTGCATTGATCTTCTTATTGTCAATAATATAAAGCACCAGAACTACTGTTCCAATCAATGCACTGAGACCGAAAAAGCCATAGCTGGAAGTAATAATGGCCACGTGTATCATCAGCCAGTAAGATTTTAAAACCGGAACCAAAGGGGTGATTTGAGGGTTCATCTGAGATCCTCCATGTGCAAAACCCATTAAAATAACGGCAATCAAACAACCAGCCGCCGGAATAAAAGCATTGCTGTTTCTATACATGAACAAACCGGCTAAAACACCAATCCAACTGATAAACAATACAGCTTCATAACCATTACTCCATGGTTCATGTCCGGAGATATACCAACGCACCCCTAGTCCTATCCCCTGTAAAGTAGCAGCAATGGCCATCAAGAGCAAAACCCCGGTTACTACACGATCCAGCGTTTTAGAATTTTTAAATAATTTCAGGAAAGCCAGTGCAAGAATTAATGTACCAAGGAGTGCATAAGTGATCATTAAATTCAGGAATATATTCCAGGAATTGTAGCTAACTTCCCATTTTATTTTAGCTTCAGAAGGTACAACCTCTTTACCATATTTCTGTTGCGCTGCTTTTAAACCGTTCAGTTCAAAATCTGCAGCAGCCCAGTTACCTGATACTTCACCTTGATTTACGGCCTTAAAATAGCGGGTAACTGCAGCCAGTGTCGCGGTGCTGTCTGACTCTCCAACCGTCAAAGCCTTCCAGGTATGATTGGCATCACCAATAACAGGTGCAATACGTAAATATTGACCAGAAACCAATTGGCCCATAGCCTGTAACTGGTCATTAAGTTCGATAAGATCCTTATCGTAACTGTTCTGGTCAGCCGCCTTTTTAGAAAAGGCTTTTAGGTAATCGTCCATTAAAATAAATTCTGGTGTACCGTCTGGTTTAAGCCTGATCAGGTTAACCATAGATGCATAGCCTTCGGCATCTGCATGTACAGCTTTTAGCAAGTCCGGACCTCCTTTGCTACGTACTTTTATTAAAGGAACATTGATCCAGTTGCCAGGTGTAGTTGAAGCCGAAAGGAAGAACTGATTTGCGGTTAAGGAATAAAAACGGTCTTTATGGAACAATTTTCGCAGAATTTCCAAAGCCATAGTATTCACCGGTTCAATCCGTCCGTCTATATTTTGCACCAGCAGATAGCCAAACCTGTCCGCATGTTGCTGGTCTATTTTAACAGAAGAAGCAAACTGTTTTGCATCTGTATTTTTAGCCGGTAACCCGCCTTGAACAGCATTGATATCGTGGCTATGATCATGCAACTCATGACTGTGGTCGTGTTTGGTTCCATCCGTGCCATGCATATCAATTTCCTGACTAAAAGCGCCACCCAATGGCAAGAAGAAAAACAACAGCAACAGCGCTTTTGATTTGGAAAGACTCCTCAACTGCTCATTCAGTTTGGAAAAATGCGTTCCCTTCCAGAATAAGGTTACAAACATACCCAGGAAAAGCAAGGTATAACCAAGATAGGTTACATTAGTTCCCCATTCATCGTGGTTTACCGAAAGTACAGTCCCTTGCTCATCTTCGTCAAAGCTGGATTGGAAGAACCTATAACCAGAGTGATCCAATACGTGATTCATAAATATTTTATAAGGTCTTTCGCCTGCTGCGTCCTGTACCATTACATCCGATGAGTAAGCAGCAGGGCTGTTACTTCCCGGATATTTTTCCATTTTAAAATGCACCAGTTTAAGAGAAAATGGAGTCTGATAGACTTTAGAACCATAAGCCAAAGAAATTCTCAACCCTCCTATTTCACTTTGATGCTGAAAATTGGTCATTCCCCTTCCACCATAGAATGAAACGGTATCTACAGCAGTTGGTGTCCGGACCTCTACCTTAACAAGGTCCAGATCGTGTTCATGGGTTCTTTTATCCCCTTCATAATACATGATATGTCCATTTACCGGTCCTTCTGGAATTACGAAAGCAAGGCCCCCATAAGTATATAAACTTCTAAGATGAAAAGGCTGGGCCACGTTGTCTGCAGTTACCGTTTTTCTCTCCTGGGTAGCCATGATCATATAATTACCTTCATAAGGTGAGGAAATCTGAAGTTCGCCATTAGAATCGTTCAGGTTAATGGCACCAGGCGTTTCTTTGTTATAACTAACCAACATATTCTGTAGAAGCTGAACCGTTCCTGATGGGATATATTTATTGGCCCTTTTACCGTTTTCCAGTACCACCAGATGGAGCGTTGGCTTACCAGAGGCCTCCCGAACCAGTGAATCCTGAGCTCTGGCATAAAAATCAACGATTTTCATCTTTACCCGCTGGCCCTGGTAGTCATATTCTGAGGTAAATGTTTTTTTAAATGGTTTTAAATAGGTAGGCACATGATTGGAGATTAAAATGGCAGGAACATCATCATAGGCCAATGCCTGATCGTCCTTACCAATCTGAACCTTAAAAAAAGTAGCATCAGAAACCACAGAATTACTCGATTCACCCTGCCGGATATGCATTGATCCTTCAAAACTGATGTACCGGGTAATGTACCCTCCTATAAAAATGATAATAAACGCCAGGTGAAAAACCAGTAAAGGCCATTTTTTTCGCTGGGTAAGCTGGTATCTCTTGATGTTTCCAATAAAGTTCAGTACCAGAATCAGCATAATCAGCTCAAACCACCAGCAGTTATAAATAAGTGCTTTAGCTACAGCAGTTCCATAGTCATTTTCTACAAATGTGGCCATAGCCATGGAAAAAGCATAAAGCAATAACATTATACCCATTGTTCGGGTGGAGAAGAGTATTTTAGCTAATCTGTTTATCATTTAATTTTTCTGTTGATTTCTAACCACCGCAAAGATGGCCTTAGCGAGCAGAAAAATTAAGTTTAATTGAATTTATGGCAAAAAAAAGACTATTCAATTGACTTATATTTTGCCCTTTGGCAAAGGAAAAAATTGAAAAGAACACAATTACGAATTGATTACAGCGTTCTCCATCAAAACACTTCGAAAAAACCTTTTAACAGACTCAATTGTTTATCATACAAACCCTTAATCTCAGCAATTATGAAAACCCAGGGAACGAATTACGACAATGACGCTTACAAATGGAACCAACAATTTAATATTTCCGGCCCAGATGAAGATTTGGACGATGAAGATGATTTAGATGACGACGATTTAACAGGGGGTGACCCTGATGAGGATCATGAAGACGATTACTTCGAAATTGGCGATAATGAATTGATAGACGATGAAGAAGATGAGGAGGATGACGAGTATTTCAAATAAATCTCTTAATCCCCTTTATTATATCGTACCTGACGTTTCACTATCTGGTGTTTTTCTTCATTAACAGGGCTGTGGTATTGCCGGTGCAGGTTATAGGCTTGTATACTTCCCATCCCTTTTCTTTTCATATTTCTTCGAATCTGACTGTCGGGAATTTCAGAACGCGAACCTTCTTTGTAAGGATGCTGGTGTGTTTTTACAATCTTACTCTCCTGCGCAAAAACAATAGTCGTTGTTGCCAGGAGCAGCATCATTAAGGAGCGTCCTAAAATTTTATCTTTCATAATCTCCGGTTTTACACTTTGATGTTTTAAAATCAAAATGGTTTAATCCGATATTAAAATAAAGAAGTTATAAATTTGCAGCCCGAATTTATACGATTCCCTTAGATTAGAAAGATACGCATGAAGCACAATTTAGACATTGAAACCTGGAACAGAAAAGAACACTTTAATTTTTTCAAGCAGTTTGACGAACCCTATTATGGTGTTACCGTTAACCTGGATTGTACAAAAGCTTATCTTCGGTCTAAAGAACTGGGAGTCTCCTTCTATAACTACTATTTTCATAAGTCATTAACAGCCATCAACCAACTGGAGAATTTCAGGTATAGAATTGAAAACAACCAAGTTGTGATTTATGACCAAATCAATGCTTCTGCAACGATTCTCAGAGAAGACCATACTTTTGGTTTTTCTTCAGTTAAGTACAGCATCAATTTTGAAGAATTTAACCAGGACCTCCTTCAGGAAATTGCTCGTGTGAAACAAACTACAGGTCTGTTTACTGCCGACCTGATGAACAACATCATCCATTTTTCGGCATTACCCTGGATTAATTTCACCTCTCTTAGCCATGCTTCCAGCCTTAAGTCCGAAGACAGCTGCCCAAAAATATCTATAGGGAAACTTGTACAGGAAAACGGAAGAAGGCATATGCCTTTTTCATTACATGTACATCATGCCCTTGTAGATGGTTATCATGTTGGTTTATTTTTCGAAAAATTACAGTTGCTGCTGAATGAATAATTGCTTGCTGCAATTATTCATTCTCTTTTAAAACTACATGCTTAATATTTTTCCTGTCATAGGTATAGGTAATATGAACAAAGCCATCTTTGGTTTGTATAATAGCGGGGTAACTGTACTCCTGTTTATCTCCATTTTCTAAAACAGCAATATCACTCCAGGATAAACCATCTTTTGAAGCCGCTACACGTAATTCCCCCCTTCCGTTAAACCAGTCTTTTCCAGGCACATCAGGATTATAGACAATTAATTGTGTACCATTTTTGAGCGTTACCGCATCTGTACCTGAATTTGGATTTAAAAGCTCTGTTTTAGACAGTTTGCCCCAGCTGTTTCCGTTATCTGAAGACCAGGCCTGAATAACATTTCCCTGTTTACTTCGGCACAAAATCTGTAAACGCTGATCTTTGTAGAATAAAATACTAGGCTGGATCACATCGAAACCAAGCGTATCCACTGGAATAAATTGCCAGGTTTTCCCCATATCTGTTGATTTTTCCAGATGTACCTTCCAGCGTTCATTTTTCTCCTCTATACTTGAGGGAGAGAGAATTGTTCCATCAGCCAGTTGCACAGGTTTATTCTTTATTGGACCTAAAATCCCATCAGAGAGGTGCCGGGATGAAGACCAGGTTTTACCACCGTCATCGGAAGTTTTCACCATTCCCCACCATTCGCGTGGATTAGGCCCAACCTTATAAAATAAAAACAACCTGCCCTGAACAGACTGAAAAAGTACCGGGTTCCATGAGGGAAAACGAAGCGTATCATTCACTATTCCATCTGCAACCACATGCGCTTTTGCGTTCTTTTTATCAAGCTGCGTGAGCCAAATGCATACATCTTTCTTCCCTTCTCCAGAACCGCCAAAAAAAGAAAGTAAAAGTTCTCCTTTTTTATTTTCAACAATTGTCGATGCATGGCATTGCTTAAATGGCGGCTGGTCGAAAACCAGTTCCTGCTTTACCGTCTTCCAGGATGTTTGTGCATTTGCTGCGAACAACGTTCCTGAGAGCAGGTAAGCTTGAATAACAAATTTCATGTTCTTTATCATATAATGCGTTCAATATTTTATGTTAAGCTCCAATGTAC
>NZ_QAIL01000009.1 GCF_003061025.1 Pedobacter sp. HMWF019
TCCCCGATGGGTTGCAGCCCTCCAGAAAAACACCGATCGTGGTAGCAGAAAGTGCGCCTCCGAGTAAAAAAGCAACACTTTTAACTGCGTCTCTTCTATCCATAGTGATTTAAATTTGGTTTTAAATAATTAGGTCCTAAGTGTGTTAGTTCTTCTAAAATAGGAATTTCCAAACAGAAAGTGTAATATTTACACCAAATCAGTTTTGTTTATATTGATTTTGTTACTAAATAGATTCTTTCTAAATAGTGTGTTGCCTAATTAATGAATTCCTTACATATTCCAGACTCTGCTCAATGCTCCTGTAATGCTCTATTTTGATCACATCCTGCTCAATAAACAAGTGTTCCAGACCTGATAATCCCGCCTGTCTGATTGGCGGGGGGAGGCCGGGAATTACATAATATTCCTGGCCGGCAATTGCTGCGGTTTCCATCTGTTCCTTTAATACATCTTTATTTCCGTCGGTAAGAAATGCGAGGCAGTTGTAATGCCCGGAAGGAGTGGTTAGGTTGTGACGGTTCAATAGAGACCCGAATGCTTTCGCATCCAGCCCCCAAAAGCCTTTGGTTGCATATGGCCCGGGATAACCATAATAGGTTTCTACCTGATTGTAATCAATCTTTGCAATATGGGCTATGGTACCTGCAACATCTTTGGAGAGCAAGCAGTTCATGAAGTTCGGCCAGACTGGAACTGCTTTGCTGGTCTGGCATATAATTGGTTTCAGAAGCAGAGATAAATTTATCTTGCATGACCTGTGCACGGATGTGATTGATGATGGCATATTTTAATGCGCCATAAAGATAGGCCCAGCCATTCTGAACATTCAGGCTTTCCCGCTTTTCCCAAATAGAGATGAAGATGTTTTGTACCAGATCCTCCGCTGTTATTTTATCCCGGGTCTTTCTGAAGGCCAGTTGAAGAAGATCTTTGCTGTACAGGTGATAAATTTTTTCATAAGCCAGTTTGTCTCCTGATTTCAGGCGAAAAAATAACTCGTCAAATTGTTCCTGTTCTACCATTACACTTTATAAGAGATGCGTTTATTTTGGTTAGGATAAATATATAAATTATTTCATTTTTGAGGGTATGTAATTCATCTTTAACGTGTTCTTTCTCCATCCGCCTGGTCTTTCCAACCGCAGGAGTTCTGCATTTTCTTCATTTTTTCATAAATGAGGGGCTAACAAAATATCCCCCATTTTTTTACCTTTGCCAAAACCGTATTTTAATGACTGAAAAAATAGTAGTACTAGGTTCAAACGGACAGATCGGTACCGAGCTGGTAACCGCTTTGAGAAAGACCTATGGAGAAAGTAATGTTGTGGCCTGCGACATCCGCAGACCAGATTATGATATAAAGAATGCCGGACCCTTTGAGTTCGTGAATGTTTTGGAGAAAGAGACTTTAAACAGCATCTTTCAGAAATACAAACCCACTCAGGTTTATCTCCTTGCTGCACTATTATCGGCAACCGGAGAGCAAAATCCAAAACTGGCCTGGGACCTGAATATGAATGGTTTACTGAATATACTGGATCTGGCCCTGGTTTATAAAACGGCCAAGGTTTACTGGCCAAGTTCTATTGCTGTTTTTGGCCCTAATTCACCAAAAGACCAAACTCCGCAGTTTTGTGTAATGGATCCAAATACGGTATATGGTATCAGTAAGCTTGCCGGCGAACGCTGGTGTGAATATTACCATCAAAAATATGGTTTGGATGTCCGCAGTATCCGCTATCCCGGACTGATCAGCTGGAAAGCTGCTCCGGGAGGGGGAACAACAGATTATGCCATCCACATTTTCCACGATGCACTAAAAAAAGGAGGATATTCTTCTTTCCTTTCTGCAGAAACAGAACTTCCAATGATGTATATGGACGATGCTATTCGCGGAACGATTGAGTTAATGGATGCAGAAGCCAGCAAAATCTCTATCCGCTCCAGCTATAATTTTGGTGGCGTAAGCTTTACACCGGAGGTACTTGCTGCCGAAATCAGGAAACATATTCCGGAATTTAAATTAACTTACACCGAAAATGATCCGCGCCAGCAAATTGCCAACAGCTGGCCGCGTTCTATAGATGACAGCTTTGCTGTGAGAGACTGGGCATGGAAGCCGGAATTTGATCTGGCCAAAATGACCATAGATATGTTGGACAACTTAAAAAGTAGTAAGTAATTAAAGCTTATAAATAACAATGGGAAGAGCATTCGAGTTTAGAAAAGAAAGAAAATTTAAACGCTGGGCAAAAATGGCCGTTCAATTTACCCGTATCGGTAAAGAGATCGTAATGGCTGTAAAAGATGGTGGCCCTAGCCCAGACACCAACTCACGTTTACGTACCGCTATCCAAAATGCAAAGGCCGTAAATATGCCTAAAGATAGGGTAGATGCAGCAATTAAAAGAGCATCTAACAAGGATGAAAACGGATACGAAGAATACGTTTACGAAGGATATGCACAGCATGGTGTTGCCGTTTTAATAGAAACAGCAACAGACAATACCAATAGGACTGTAGCTAATGTGCGCAGTTATTTTAATAAAACTGGCGGAACTTTAGGTAAAACTGGTTCCCTTGACTTCATCTTTAACCGCAAATCCATCTTCAGATTTTTACCGGGAGAAAAAGACCTGGAAGAATTGGAATTCGAATTGATTGATGCAGGTTTGGAAGAATTGTATCTGGAGGCAGATGAAGAAGGAAACGACGTTGCGGTAGTACAAACTGCTTTTGAAGATTTCGGTAAAATGCAAAAAGCACTGGAAGACCTTGGATTGGAAATGAAAAGTGCAAAGCTGGAGCGCATCGCCCTGTCTCATACTGCAGTAACCGAAGAGCAGGCAGCAGATGTATTCAAACTGATTGACAAATTAGAAGAAGATGATGATGTACAGGCTGTATATCACAATATGGAAGAATAAAATTCCAGTATATAAAATGCAAAAAAGGTGTCCAAAAAATATGGACACCTTTTTTTATACAGGCCCTTTGAAATATATACGGATGTTCACCTCCCAGTTAAAGCACCAGACTTTTTATAAAGCTATTTTTTCTTGTGAGAAAACAACCACGGCAACAATTGCGGTTCTGCAAAAGCAGAATCCCAGCTGTTGTGATTGTCATCCGCATACAAAGTATACTTCACTTCCTTTCCAATAATCTTCATCTGGTCTGCAATCTCTTTTGACAACTCCGGGCTTACGACATCATCCTTTCCACCATGAAAGATCCACAACGGAACTTTCTTATACCTGTTCACGTTGGCAATATTATCCCCACCGCAAATTGAAATGGCAGCAGCGAACATCTTAGGTTCCCTTCTCAATACCTCGAAGGTTCCCATACCACCCATAGATAGTCCCCCGATATAGACCTGATTGCGGTCAGCATAAGGCTTATCAAGTATATTTTTAATCATGCCCAACAAAGCATGCATGGCCTTTGTCGGCTTACCACCTTTTTGAAAATTAAACCGCTCTTTACCCGTCTTGTCTTGGTTAAACTGAACATTTGACCAGAAATCCTTTTCCGGGCACTGCGGAAAAACCACGATAGCCGGAAACTTTTTACGCAGGTCTTTATTCAGAAACAGTTTACCTCCGTGAACCAGCTGTTTTTGATTGTCACTCCCACGCTCTCCACTGCCGTGCAAGAAGAAAACCACCGGATACTTTTGCTGAGGATTAAAGTTCTCCGGAAAAAGGATCCGGTACGCAAGTGTATCTTTTTTATTCAGATACAAACCTTTGTCGTATTTACTAAAATCCTGCGCTCCAGCCCGCAATCCTGCAACAGCAAATAGAACAGTTAGAATAAGATGAGATGGCTTCATAAATGTATTTAATCAATTTCCAATAAAAATAAAAAACCCGGCAGATATTTCGCCGGGTTTTAACCAATTTAATTAAATATTGACTTTTATTTAACCAAAGTGAATGAAGCTTCTGCAACATCCCTTGAGTTTGTGCCAATAAAAACTTTAAAATCACCCGGTTCAGCTGCATATTTTAATTCTGCATTGTAGAACTTCAGATCATTTATACCGATAGAGAAAGTCACGGTCTTGCTTTCTCCCTTTTTAAGAAATATCTTTTGAAAGCCTTTCAGTTCCTTAACCGGACGGGTAATCGAACCATAAATGTCCTGGATGTACATTTGTACGACCTCTTCTCCATCATAATCACCACTGTTGGTTACCTGAACAGAGGCTTGTAATTTACCTGCAGGACTCATCACTTTAGCATTCAGCGAAACAGATGAATAGCTGAAAGTAGTATAACTTAAACCATAACCAAAAGGATACAGCGGGTCATTAGGGCTATCAATATAACGCGATTTGAATTTATCCAGCGGATCTCCAACATAAGGACGACCTGTGCTTTTGTGGTTGTAATACAATGGGATCTGCCCAACGCTTCTTGGAAAAGTAGCAGTCAGTTTTCCAGCCGGATTATAATTTCCAACCAGCACCTCAGCAATGGCATTTCCAGCTTCTGTACCACCAAACCAGGTTTCCAGAATTGCAGTTACATTGGCATCTTCCCATTCCAAGGTCAGGGGGCGGCTGTTCATTAACAAAAGTACAACCGGTTTTCCGGTTGCGGTAATGGCTTTTAACAAGGCTTTCTGATTGGGCAGTAAGTCCAGGTTGGTACGGCTGGTGGCTTCTCCACCCATAATTGCACTTTCGCCCAATACCACCACAGCAACATCTGATTTTTTAGCTGCAGATACGGCCTCTTCAATCAAACGTTCAGGAGATTTCTCATCAGCTACAATATCAGCACCATTATTATTGATTTGTTTTAAGATAGAGGGATCATCAACCAGGTTAGCCCCTTTAGCATAAGTGATGTCCATTTGTGGCGCATATCTTCTCAAACCTTCCAGAATACCAACGGCTTTTTTCCAATCTCCGGCAGCACTCCAGTTACCAATCATATCCCGTTTGTTATCTGCCAAAGGACCAATCAGCGCAATTTTTGCATTACCTTTTAAAGGTAAAACATGGTTGTTGTTTTTTAACAGGACCAGTGAAGCACGGGTAATGGCTTTCGCATCCAGTCTGTTGTTGTCGCTTAAGATCTCTTTTTGCGCACGCTCTTCACTGATGTATCTGTAAGGATTTTCAAACAGGCCTAATTTATACTTGGCTTCCAGGATCCTGCGGCAAGCCTGGTCAATAGTTGCCATGCTGATCTTTTTTTCTTTCAGAGACTCTTTTAACGTACCTAAAAAACCTTCGCCAACCATATCCATGTCTACACCTGCATTCAGGGCCAAAGCACTAACGGTTTTCAAATCACCCAGACCATGAGCAATCAGTTCTGGGATTCCAGTATAATCTGTCACCACAAAGCCGTTAAAACCCCATTGCTTACGCAGTACATCCGTCATTAACCATTTATTAGCTGTAGCCGGTGTTCCGTTAATGTCGTTGAAAGAGGCCATCACAGAGGCTGCACCAGCATCTACTGCTGCTTTATAAGGTGGAAAATAGTCATTGTACATTTTGTTCAGACTCATGTCTGTAGAGTTGTAATCTCTTCCAGCTTCAGCAGCACCATATAAAGCAAAATGCTTTACACAGGCCAGTATGGCATCCCTGTTAGCCAGGTTATTGGTTTGATACCCTTTTACCATAGCCTTTGCAATCAGGGAACCCAAATATGGATCTTCTCCCGAACCTTCAGACATACGTCCCCAGCGAGGATCTCTTGCAATATCCACCATAGGAGAAAAAGTCCAGTTCAATCCATCTGCACTGGCTTCTCTTGCTGCAATACGGGCGCTCTTTTCAATCAGGCTCATGTCCCATGTTGCACTTAAACCCAATGGAATCGGGAAAATGGTTTTGTGCCCATGCACCACATCATAACCAAAAAGCAAAGGAATCTTTAGGCGCGATTTCTGGAGCGCCAGATCTTGTAATTTTTTAACAGCAGCTGGTGTATAAGTATTGAAAACCCCACCAACAAGCCCTTTTTCAATTTTCTCATCTACACCCTGACTGAGTATAGGACCTGTAACATCAAAGCCTACCGAAGGCAGGTTCAACTGGCCGATCTTTTCATCCAGTGTCATTTTAGACATCAGATTACTGATATAGGAATTCATCTTTTGATCAGCGCTGGCTGCGGTTTTTTTCTTCTGCGCAAATACAGCATTTGAGCTAAAGAGCGCAGCCACTAAGAATAAGGAGGTCGCTTTTTTCATGAATATATAATTGTTTTTATATGTGTGTTCTTATTTTATTTAATCAGTAGAGGTGTAATCTCTTTAATCCAGATCGCATAGCCCTCAGGTTTCATATGCAGCATGTCCTCCAGGAAAAGCTCTGGTCTCAGCTGGCCGTTCTTTAGCATTTTGCTGTTTACATCTACAAAACGGGTGTTTTTATAGTGACCAAGGTATTCCTTGATGAGGGCATTGGTATGTATCATCGTTTCGGCATAGTGAACCCTCGACGGACTGTTTTTTATGGAAATATACACTACCGGAACATCAGCAAATTTATTGCGGATATGGGTAAAGAAAGTGGCAAAACGGTTTAAGGTTTCTTCTGCACTTACACCATCAGTTGCAATATCATTTTCTCCACTGTAAATCACTACTTGTCTTGGCTGATATGGATAAACCAGATCTGCAATATAAAAATCAGCCTGCGCCAATGTAGAGCCTCCAAAACCACGGTTTATGGCACCGTAATTTTTAAAAACAGTTTCCAGATCTGTCCATTTGGTAAACGAAGAGCTGCCAACGAACAAGATGCCATTTTTGGCAGGCATGGCCACACTGTCCTTCTGTTTAAAATCCTGGATCTCTTTCCAGAATGCCGGTTTTTGTTGTGCGGTCGATTGCTGTCCGGCAAAGATCAGCAAAGTCATTACTAAAAGATAAAATCGTCTCATCATATGCTTAATTCACTTTCATTACAGGGCTTCGTTCAGAAACACCATTTTCATTTATGGCCTCAATACTAAAATAATAAGGCTTTTCCTTATCCATTCCCTTGTACCAGTATTCGTTGGTATTGTATACCATAATACTGTTGTAGAGTTTATCAGGCGATGTGCCCAGATAGAGGTTATAGGCATAAGCATCTTTATTGGCTGTCCATTTGATCCAGGCACTGCGTTTGTCTTTTTCTGTTCTCAGCACCACCAGGTCTTTAACGGCTGCTGGTTTTGGAACATCACTATTGCCAAAAACACGCAATCCGCTAATGGCAAATTTTCCCGTAGGCATATGAATATTTTCAAGCTTAACAAAGCGCGCCTTAACCGGTTGTTCCAGCTCTATATAATCATGGGGAACATCCGTTTTATTCTTGCTTTTATCGGCCAGAACTTTCCATTTTCTGCCGTCCTCGGAATACCAGAGTTTATACTGATGATAAATGCCCTGTTGTTTCCCTAGGAATTCCGCATCCTGGTCTGCATAGTTGATCTGGATGGCACGCAGGGTAGAAAGTCTGCCCAGGTCAGATTGAATCCATTCCCCTTTGTCTGCCGTCGCGGCACTCCAGTAGGTCTGGATACTTTCGTCCACTGCATTGTTGGCTGCATAGGCTCCATAAGTGGAAGACACCTGTACAGGTTTATTGTAATTCAACAGCATCCAGGCTGTGAAGCCGCTGGTCAGATGATCTGTTGCCTTAGTTGGAAGGTAATGAGGGTAATCTCCAAAGGCAGCATCCATATACAGCACATCGTCTTTATCAAAGCCCGCAGGCCAGATTCCTATACGGCGTTCAAAATTATTTTTAACGGCAATGACCATGGTAGATACATGCCAGTAGTTGTTCCACTTGTCCTGAAAAGTAGCCCCATGTCCTGCACCTCGGGCAAATCCACCAGGTTTATACGAAAAAGGAAGAGACTGATGTTCAAAGGGCCCAAGAGGTGTTGTTCCAACAGCTACACCATCAGCATATCCACTAAATTCGGTAGCAGGAGCACCATATTGCAGATAGTATTTGCCATGGTATTTGGTCATCCAGGCACCCTCCATAAAAGGATCCAGGAAAGTGTTGTCCAGGTGTTCACCAAATCGCTGCCAGCCAAAACGGTCTGGGTTTAAAAGTAAAAGCTCCTTCCTGGTGCCAACTGGCTGGAAGGTTTTTCGGTTCAGTTCCACGCCGTATAAAGGATAAACATTGCTGCTTCCGTTGTACATATACAGTTTTCCGTCCTCATCTACAAAATGTGCAGGGTCCCAGCCACCAATTTCAAATTCATGAACGGCTTCTTTCCATTCATTAGCCTTAGGATTGGTACTCATCCAAATGGGAAAATTACGGGAATAAGTAGAACCGAACACCAGCATGGTATCTCCCTGTATCCAGACAGAAGGCGCACACAGATCGTCATACACTTTATGTTCTGGCCTTAAAAATGACTTAGAGACAAATTTCCAGTTGTACAGGTCACTGCTCCACCAATAGCCCCACTGGTTCGTAGAAAACAGATAATAATCGCCTTTGTAATTTACAATGACAGGATCTGCAGTGGCACGGTGTTTCCCTTGTTCTGTAAAATTGGGAATAGGGGTATAGCCATAATCCAGGTTGATCGGATTACAATAAGTTTGCTGCTGATGCTGCGCCATGGCAGCCGTGCAAAGGCCAAGCAGGCAAACCAAAACCCAGATATGTTTCCTTATATCCATGTTAAGGCTTTAAAGAAGGACTGGTGAAACCTAAATGAGTTAATCCTTTTTGTACTTCGGGGCTGCTCATAAACAATTTCCAGAGCAAACCTGTTCTATAATTTTCGATCATCACCACAATAGGTCCCTGATCTATACCTAAATATCTTTTTGGATACCAGTTATCCGTTTCAGAAAAAGCATCGTAAAAGCCGTATTCGCCCCAGATTTTATCACCCAGATCTTCATATAAATGCCTGATGACCTGCATAGATTCTTTTGGGGTATAGGGAATAGAAGATAATGCCGCCGTAGGAGAGATGACACCAAGATCTTCATTAATACTGTGTGCAGCATAACCGTTTACCGAATAGCTGGCGGTAAGGCCCCAGCAGTTTGCTGCGTAACCTTTAAATTTCTTTGGGTTGGCCACGCAATAATCGCGAATGGCCAGAGTTTGATTTACATTGTTTTGCCAGTAATCTGCATACTGGTCTTTCAGGCCCTTGGGATTTAAGCCTAAATAAGAGTAGTGTGCCCAGAAAAGTGGTCCTACAGAACCCTTAGCACCCTGATAATCTAACTGTATCGGATGGCCTTCAACCTTTATATCGGTTTTAATTGCGCCATTTCTAGCCCATCCTTCGTGATAAGCAGCTGCAGGAATGGCATGCTCGGGTGAGGAGGCACCCACAACATACATAATTAAACATTCATTATAACCCTTTACCGGGAAATTCATTTCCCATTGGTATTGGGGCGACCAATGCCAGTACAGTACGTTTTGTCCGTTTCTATACCAGTTATAGTCTATACCTTTCCACAGGCTGTCTGCTTTTTTAGCCAACAGTTTTTCATCGGTATTTCCATTTTTATAATATTCATGGATACAAATTAAGGCTTGTGCTACAAAAGAGCTTTCCACAAGGTCACCTCCATTGTCTTTTTGCCCAAATGGTTTTACTTTACCTGTTTCGCCAATAATCCAATGCGACCAGGCTCCATGAAAACGGTCTGCTGTGGATAGGAAAGAAAGGATCTTATCCAGGCGCTTTAAACCCTCCGCTTTACTCACATAGCCCCTGTCGATTCCACTTAAAATAGCCATAAGACCAAATCCTGTTGCTCCGGTGGCTACAATGTTTTTATCGTTATCGGGATAAATATTATCCGAATGGAACCGTTCTCTTGCAGCTCCCGAAACAGGCTCTGCACCATTCCAAAAATATTGGAATGTTTGTTTCTGCACCAGATCTAGCAATTGCTCGTCTGTCAGGTTCTTCTGGATCTTTACAGGTGGAGGGGTCTGCGCTGTATTGTTCTGTGCCTCAGCAGGCTGAGGAACCATCGTGGAACAGGAGGTCAGGGCTAAGAACAGTAAAGGAAAGAGTCTAAGTTTAATCATATGTTCAAGGGATGAAAAAAGGCTGCTGACTTAGATCAGCAGCCTTCGGATTTATTTGTGTTTAGTAACCAGGGTTTTGGGTAAGGACCCCGCCACTCAAGTCAATTTCTGATTGTGGAATAGGCCATACTTCATTGCGGCCAGCTTTCCAGCCTTTTACACCAAAGATCTGTGTTCCTCTTCCCTGACGGATCACGTCGAAATAGCGATCGTTTTCCATAGCCAGTTCTGAACGTCTTTCATTCCAGATTGCCAAACGTAAGGCGGTTTGATCGGTCGTGGTAACTTTAGGCAAAATAGAAGTATTTCCCTGACGAGCTCTGAATCTTACCTGCTCTAGTGAGGTTAATGCCTGACTGGTATTACCCAATTCATTTGCAGCTTCAGCATTCATTAGCAATACATCTGAGTAACGCAGGATCCTAACGTTCTGCTGAGCACCTTCATTGAAATTTGGTACAAAAAGTGCAAAAGGAACATAAGATTTTTGATTGTACATCGGGTTATCACCAACTTTATCAATTACATCGCCTTCGGGAGTAGTTTCACCTCTGAAGATGATGGTTGCATCTCTCCTTGGATCACCCGCTTCATAAGAAGCAGCCAACTCAGCTGAAGGAACATTAAAGCCCCAGCCACCGCCAGTCTGACCACGTACACCTTGTACCTGGGAATATTGTGAATTGGAAGCAGCCGGATTACCTGGAACTAAGGCACATTGGATCTCAAATATAGATTCAGGACCATTTTCATTAGCCAGCCTGAAGACCTGTTCATAATTAGGTAATAAAGAATAACCCAGGCCCATTACCGTATTGGTATAAGAAAGTACGTCGTTCCATTTCTTCAGGTACATGGCTACTTTCGCATGTAGGGCTAAAGCGGCTCCTTTAGTTGCACGGCCTAAATCAGCAGCACCATAGCTTTGTGGCAATACGGCAGCGGCATCGTTTAGATCCGATTCTATCTGTGCATAGACTTCTGCAACAGAAGCCCTTGGCAGATTGTAATCCGAATTAGGATCTGTAGGTAATTTGGTACGTAAAGGCACGCCTCCAAATGCACGAACCAATCTAAAATAGGAAAGTGCACGTATAAATTTAGCTTCTCCAAAATACCTGGCTTTTAACGTAGCGTCCATAGTAATGCCAGGTACATTTTGCAATACCTGGTTGCAGTAGTTGATGTTGCGGTATTGACCATTCCAGAAACCAGAAATATTTCCCTGATCCGGATCTACTGTAAACCGATCAAAATCCAGGAAGAAACTGGCATCAGAAGGTGTACTGCCTTTATCAGCATCATCAGAGCCCATACTTTCTATGGCGATGGCGGGGAAAGCAGTGTTTTCCCAGGAACGCATATTGCCATAAATGGCATTTACGCCTGCTGCGGCATCGTCAGCTGTCTTCCAGAATGCTGTGGATTGTTGTTTTCCTTCTTGTGGAACATCCAAAAAGCTTTTTTTACAGGAAGGGAAGGAGGCTATGGTAATAGCTAAACCAATACCCAATACTGCACTTGTATATTTTTTATTATGTAATTTCATGATGTTGCAGGTTAAAAAGTAAGGTTAATACCAAAGTTATAGGTCGCATACAATGGATAAACATTGGCATCAATACCTCCATTTAAAGTCGTGTTTGGATTGGAAGTACTGATCGTTTTTGCATTATCCGTTGGTACAGGGCCTACTTCAGGACTGAATCCTTTGTAACCAAAAATGTTTATGGCATTTTGAGCATTGGCATAGAACCTGATTTTTTTGATTTTCCATTTATTTAAAATGGTTGAAGGCAGGGTATAACCCAATTGTGCATTTCTAACCCTGAAATAAGATCCGCTGGAAATATAGAAAGAATTTGGTGCGGAGTTGGCTGAAGAACCAATATTTGCTGAAGGATAACTATTTGAGGTGCCTTCTCCATGCCATCTGTTGTCAAAGAAATCTTTGGTGATGTTCTCGTTTCCGTAGCGGTAAGCAAGGTTAGCATTGTAAATGTCAACTCCCGCTACACCTTGAAAATCTAAAGCCAGATCGAAGTTTTTATAAGCAAAACTGGTATTGACACCATAAGTGTATTTAGGATTTGGATTACCTAGAGTTGTTCTATCTGCAGAAGTAATCCTGCCATCACCGTTAAGATCCTGGTATTTGAAACCACCCGGAGCTGCACCTGATTGTGTTGGTGAATTGGCTATATCCGCTGCATTTTGGAAAATGCCTGCAGTTTTATAACCATAAAACATTCCAATTGGATCTCCAACAATGGTTCTGGTTGCAGTATAGCCATTAGTAATTCCTGTACTTCCGTCGTAAATTGGGGTAGCTCCTGAAAGAACAGCCAGTACTTTGTTGGTATTATAACCAATGTTTCCTCCAATAGAATAAGTCAGGCCGCCGGCAGTCTTGTCATTCCAGGATGCAGAAAATTCAAAACCTTTGTTTTGGATGTCTGCCTGATTCCCTAAGATCTCATTACTCACCGTTCCAAGAGAGCCTAAAATAGGGAGATTGAATATTGCTCTTGATGTTTTTCTATTGTAATAATCCGCTTCTACACTTAATCTGTGTGTTAGGAAACTAGCTTCTACACCCACATCTGTACCGATACCTTTTTCCCAAACAATAGGACGTGGAGGCAGAGTGTTGATGCTTTTTCCCGGAAGAGGGATGTTGTTGTTTCCATAAAATGCAGTAAGATCTGCAGTTTGGGCAACTACAATTTGAGTTGGGTTAATTGGAACACTTGCATTACCAATCATACCCCAGCTACCTCTTAATTTTAAAGAACTAAAAACGGTTTGATCTTTCATGAAATCTTCATTGCTGATTACCCAGCCCGCACCAACAGAGGGGAAATAACCCCAGGTTTGTTGTCCTCCAAAGAATTGAGATGCTCCATCTGCCCGTATCGAAGCGTTCAGCATGTACTTGCTTTTGAATGCATAATTCGCCCTGGCAAAATAGGATGCAAATGTGATTCTGGAGCCCGCATCGCTTACCGTTCTGGAAGCTGGGTCACCTAAAGAGAGGTATAAGTCGGCATCGGTATTAAAAGGGACATTCTGAGCTGAGCCATTCAAAGTATAAGACTTATTACTCTGTGCAGATTGTCCTAATAATACAGTTAAGTTGTGATCTTCATTAAAAGTATTCTGATAGGTCAGGGTATTTTCTATGATCCAGTTCCTGGTATCTATGCGTACAATATCCAGTTCACTGGCATCACTTTTCTGTGCATAAGTTGCATAGTATTTAGGGCTGTACTTTCTGTTCTCAAACTGACCAAATTCTCCACCAACACTGGTTTTAAAAGTAAAGTGCTTGGCAAAGTTCAATTCTGCAAAGATATTACCTGTAACACTATATTGTTTGGTAATTTGATTGTTGAAATCAATTGTCGCCTGAGGATTGAAATTGGCTCCATCACCTAAATTTTGTGATCTTGGATCACCATAGCTGCCATCTGGATTGAATACCGGAATAGAAGGTGCAGCAGCATAGAGCTGGTGATAAATCGTAGTCGGTACATCATTTGATTTACCCATTACCCCTGTAATGTTGTAGCCAACTTTTAAATTTTTATAGATCTGGATATCATTAGAAACTCTTGCAGTATACCTCTTGTAGTTATTGGTTTTTATAATACCGTCCTGATCCAAATAACCTAATGAAATATTGTAGGTAGATTTTTCAGTACCGCCATTAACAGACACGTTGTGATTGGTTACAAAAGCATCCCTTAAGATCTGGTTGTACCAGTTGGTTCCCGCACCTAAATTGGTATTGGCAAATACAGGTGCACCGCCATTTAATACCGATAGTTCATTGGTGAACTGTGCATATTCAGAGGCATTGGCCATTTTAACCTGATTGGTTACTTTTTGAAAACCTGCATAAGCATCGTAGTTTACTGTTGTTGGTGCGCCGAGCTTGCCTTTTTTGGTGGTAATTAAAACAACACCGTTTGCAGCGCGGATACCATAGATCGATTGTGCAGACGCATCTTTTAAAACACTCATGTTCTCAATGTCACCAGGGTTTAAAAAGTTGATGTCGCTGTACCAAACACCATCTACAACATACAAAGGTGCCTGATTACCAAAAATGGTACCAAGACCTCTGATCCGAATTTGAGGTGTAGTACCGGGTGTTCCTGTATTGGTAATGGATACACCTGCAATCTTACCTTGTAATGCAGCTACCGGATTGGTAGAGGCTTGCTTGGAAATCTCGTCACCTTTTAAACTGGCAACTGCTCCTGTTACATCAATTTTACGCTGGGTTCCGTATCCTACAACCACAACCTGATCCAGTTGCTGTGAAGCGGAAGCCAGGGCAACGTTGATGGTGGTTTGACCGGCAACGGCAACCTCTTTAGTCACGTAGCCGATATAAGTAAACACCAGCGTACTGTTGGCCGGTGCGCTAATGCTATAGCGGCCGGCAGCGTCTGTCTGTGCTCCGGTTGTTGTACCTTTTACCATGATACTTACTGAAGGGATCGTTGATTTGTCCGAGCCATCAGTAACCACACCTTTCACAGTAATGTTCTGTGCAAAGGCGGCGTTGATAAAAAGCAAACAAAGAAAAGTTAAAACAGAAAATTTTGTAAAGATTCTTTTCATGCTCGTATTATGTTTTGTTTAATTGTTTGTTAAATCTCCATTAGTTAATCTGCTATTACAAGCTTGTGTACCTCAACATTAATACATCAAGAGCGAATTTAGTACTATCTCAAACGAATGTGCAATCGTTGTTTTCAGTATAAAAACATCGTTTTTGTAGGTGAAATGCAAATTTCGGCACTACATCAGCAGGGTTTTTTAAAAAAAATATCCGGGCAGATAATTTTGGGTTATGAGAGGTAATGTAGTAGTGTTTATAGCTCCATGAGGAACTCTACAAGGTTTTTATCGTGAGGTACATTGAGCTTTTTTCTCAATCTGTACCTTCTGATTTCCACACCCCGGAGCGAGATGTTTAATAAAGAAGCCATCTCTTTACTGCTCATGTTCATGTGCAGGTAAGCACAAAGTTTCAGGTCATTTGGTACCAGGTCCGGATGGTTGGCCTTTAACTTTTTGAAGAAGCTTTCATGGGCTTCGTTGAAACTGCTTTCAAACAAATTCCAGTCGCGCTCATCATTCATACCTTCATCAATCACTTTCTGTATTTTTCTCAACTGATCTTCAGAGAGCTTCTTTCCATTTTCATCTTTCAGCTTCAGCATTTCTTCACTGATCTTTTGCAGGAGCTCATTTTTGTACACCAGGCTCATGGCCGAATTCGCGAGTTCCCTGTTTTTGCCCGCCAGTTCAGCGTGTAGTTTTTCTGTCTGAAGTTTGATGATCTGCTTTTCTGTAGCTTCTGCTTCCTTTTTTAAAAAGGCTTCTTTTTCTGCTTGCAGTTTAGCCGTAATGGCCAGCTGGTCTTTTAGAAGCTTCTTTTCATAGAGTTTTTTGCCCATCAGCAGCACCACAACAATCAGGATCACATAAAGCAGAAGAGCCCAGTTGCTGGCATAAAAGGGCGGCAGTATGGTGAATTCGAATGAGGTGACTTCCGTAACCGTTTGGTCATTGATCTTGGCCCTTACCAGGAATTTATAGGTTCCCCGCCCGAGGTTGGTGAAATCTTTTTGAGAAGCCGTACTCCAGTCTGACCAGATCTTGGAATAACCTTCCAGGTAATACTGGAATTTAATCTTCGCTTGCCTGTAATAGGGAAGGGTGTAGGAAATCCGGATATTGTTCCGGCTAAATGGAATTTCGATATCCGACTCGCTATTGCCCACCTCACTGATGGTTGAATAGGTATCGGTAATGTCATCTACCTTTCTGATAAGTACTGCAGGCAAAATGGTCTTTTTCCGGTCTTGTGTATCCTGGGCATTGTAGATTACGAATCCGTCGTCTACGCTGATCAGATAGATCTGATTGCTGATCTTGCTGATGTTTTCATAATACTGCACCATTCTTCCGTCAAGAACACTGAAACGGTTGGAATCGATCTCAATTTTACCTGGCTGGCCAAAATTGATCAGGGCCATTTTGCCATGATTGATGAACCAATACTTCTTGTTGTCTGCACTAATGATCTTATTCGATGTAGAGAAAGAACCCAGGGCTTTATTTAAGGTCTCGTATTTGCTGAAGCGGTTGCTGATCTCATCAAAGGTGAGAAAGCCCTCGTCTGAAGAATACAGCAATTTATTTTCCAGTGTAAATAAGTTGATGTTGTAACTGCTGGGTAAGCCGTTCCGTTCATCATAATATTTTGTAGTAACTACTCTTTTGAAGTCAGGGCTAAGCGTGAGTTTATACAGGCCTTTGTAGGCATGACTTACCCAAATGTCTCCTTTGGAGTCCTTTTCCACATATCTGGAAGGTTCACCAAAGTTCTCAATCTTATAGAAGTACTTCCATTGCCCCGATGGATCTTTTTTATAGAGTACCAGCCCGTTGTAAGCCCCCTGTATCAGGTAGTCGTCATTTAACTTCTTTATGGTCCAGCCCCCGCTGATGCTGGATATCTTTTTAATGGAACCGCCGGTTACGTTAAATGTACCGTCATTATGACCACAAAGCAACTGCCCATCAATCTGACTGAGGTCCCAAACCTGGCCCTGGGAGCCTGGAATGAGTTTAAAATTAAACATATTAAAGGACTGGCCCTTGTCCCCGGTCCAGGGACTGTAAAACAAGCCCTGATTGGTGCCCAAATAGATATTGTTCTTGTAGATCAGGCTGGAGTACACCGTTCCAAATAATCCGGTCTTATCAAAATAGAAATAAAGAGGCGAGTTCAGTTCAATCCGGTCAATACCATTGTCCAGACCAGTCCATAGGTTTTGCTCGTCGTCTGCGTATATACTTAATACAGTATTGTTCTGCAAACCGCTTGATTTGTTGATTTGCTGTATAATGCGGCCATCTTCATCAATGATGATCAATCCGTTCAAAATGGTGCCATAGGCATAATACTTACCCAGTACTTTTACCCCGTTATTGAGCTGGTAGGTTTGCAAAAATGCATTAGCCGGCGTATTAAATGGAGTATATCGCTGTCCATCATAGAGGAAGAGTCCGTTTTTACTGGTCCCGATCAGTAGATTTCCATTTTTATAGGGTAGGATGGAAAGTATGCTTTGCGGCAGGGGCGATCCATCATTTTTTAAAGGGACCAGTTGGTTGCCCTTCAGTTCATACAGCCCCTTGCCAAGGGCTTCGATGATGAAACGTTTGTCTACTTTATACAGGAACAGAAAGAAAGCAGGGCCTTTAATGACACTGATTTTATTATTCTCATAAATATAAATGCTGGTAAAGGATTGAAAGATAATTCTCTTTCCATCAATGTAAATCTTCCAGATTTCATCCGTGATCTTGTGTTTTTTAGGGATAAGCGGGATGAGTGAAGTATATTTCAGGTGCTTGTTTTCGATTCTCCAGTAACCGAACTCACCAAAACTGCCCGTATAGATCCTGCCATTGGTATCCGCCACTACAGATCGCACAATTTGCCGGTTTGGCATTTTATACTGCTGCCAGTATTTGCCATCAAAGCTGAGCAGGCCTTGGGCATTTCCAAAATACATTACGCCGTTCTTATCTTTTGCGACAGACCAGTTTTGATTGCCGGAAAGATAAACAGATTTGGAATAGTTTTGAATATAAGGGACCCCGACACTTTTAATATCTCCTGCCGCAACCCGAAGGCTGAACAAAGTGAGCAGGCCGTATAAAAGAAAATTCAGGGTTCCTCTGATCATGAAACCTTGTTAACGGGCTGAGGAACTTTTACATAATAGCCAGTGCCGTCGTATGGGCGCCTGCGTGGATTGGTCATACAGGCCGTTGAGCAGCAACCCTGCAGTTCTGTTCCGCAATCATCGCATTGGGTGATGTGCTCGTTGCATTCCGGATTGGCACAATTGATCATTTTTGGTGTTACCTTTCCACAGTTGTAGCATTTTGATACTACAGTTGGGTTCACTGAATTTACATCTACAGCAATGCGGTTGTCAAAAACATAGCATTTGCCTTCAAAGTCTTCTCCTCCGGCTTCTTTTCCATATTTAATAATCCCTCCGTGAAGCTGATAAACATCGCTAAAGCCGTGGTGCAGGAGTAAAGCTGATGCTTTTTCGCATTTAATTCCTCCGGTGCAGTAGGTCAGTACTTTTTTGTCTTTGTACTGGGCCAGTTCATTAATCTTATCGGGGAAATCGCGAAAGTTCTCTATATCGAGTGTTACTGCGTTTTTAAATCTGCCCAGGTTGTGTTCATAGTTGGAGCGTACATCCAAAATCACGACGTCCTCCTGATCTATCATTTTTTGAAATTCTGCAGGTTCCAGATGTTTACCTGTTTGTCTGTTTGGATCAATGATATTGGGATCGCGAAGGCCTGAATGTACAATTTCCGATTTATAACGACAATGCATTTTAATGAAGGAAGGTTCCTCTACATTGTCAATTTTGAAATCGGTTTTTGCAAAGCGTTCATCTGCTTTAATGGCAGCCATATAGGCTTCACAGGCCTCAGCTGTACCTGAAACAGTACCGTTTAATCCTTCATCTGCCACAATGATACGGCCTACAAGGCCAAGCGATTTGCAAAAAGTGAGGTGGTCGGCAGCAAATTGCTCCGCATCTGCTATTGGACTATAGCAATAGTAAAGTAGTGTTTGAAATTTTGTCATAAGTCATTGATACCGTTGCATACGGCGTTTAATGTAGTTTTCTGCAAAAATACGAAATTTGTTTAACAAATAGCAGTTGAGGGGAAAGGTAAGCCATTGGAAAAAATCAATATACTCTTCGAGGACTGGACTCCTTGCCCCGCTGCGCTCTTGTGGCAAGGCGCCCTGAGGTCCTCTCTGAGTACTATTGATTTTTTTAGGGCGCTTAGCTGGGGAAGGTGTCCAGGTATAGGGCAGATGAGTTTATTGGATAGTTTTATATTTTTAGATGTCTGGCTGGGGCTAACCAGGTGGCAGCCAGAACTGGGTATGCGAGCTGCCTGATCCCATTCCTGTCCCAATCTGATCTAATTGGTATATCGGATTCTGAAAACACCACTTATTCTAATCTGCATTCTAAATTATTCTGGTCTTTCTAACCGTCCCCCGTTCTGCACCATCCATGGATTTCCTCCCAATTGCAGGGTGCTTATATTTCCTGCAGATTTTACATCCGGGTTATGCGCCTAAAAAATCAATATTACTCCGAGAGGACCTCAGGGCGCCTTGCCACAAGAGCGCAGCGGGGCAAGGAGTCCAGTCCTCGAAGAGTATATTGATTTTTCACAAAAAGAAAACCGGTGTTAAAATCCGTAGGAAATCCTGAATCCCTGCATCACCCTCTTGTTTCCGTCGTATGCAAAGCCATAAGTCGCTCTGAAAATCAACCTCTGCAAGCCAAAATAAAACTCCTTGTAGTTTTTCTTCAAAGGCTGAGTCAGATAATTGGCACCAAGCACCTCTTCCAGCTTCAGTTTACGGATCAAAGGGATCTTATTGGTAATCAGACCCGCAAAATTATGTTCCAGGTGAGCCTCAATATAATGCTTATCTGTATTGTATTCATAGAAATCCAGGAAAGAGAACCTTCTCAGATCAGGAAGTGCGGTTAAAGAATTGTTTCCTCGGAAGTGTTTACTGTCCGGATAATACACTGTTTTATTATTCAGGAATTTACCAGCTCCCGCTACAAAGGAAAAATAGCCCCATAAGCCCGTACCAATTCTGTCCTGGTAAACTTCAAAAGACAATAAATCATAATCAGCAGTACTGCCAAAAACATTTTTAATTCCCTTTCTATAATTCAGCTGGATCTGCGGGTAAACAGAGGGCGTATAGAATTTGCCATCCGGGCGGCTGATGTATTTTTGAGCTATAGTATAAGTTAGGGTGGCATCTAAAGTCAATGCTTTATAATCCGGAAAAAGAGGCGTTTCTGAGTCTGGTGTGAAGGGGTTGTTTGAAGTGAACTCTCGTCCTTTCCAGTTAAAAAAGGTAAAATGGGTATGGTTAACCAGCGTCTTGTTTTTGGCATATTCTACAGAAACATGGGCCTGCAGACCGGTAGCCAGTTCGCGTGAGGTACTTGCTTCCAGGAAATTCTTCTGATAGAATTTCGAAAAGTTCTTTTCGAAAAGCAACCCATTTAAAGAGTTGGATAAGGTACTCATGGTTTTATACCGGTTCAGATCATAAATGCCAGATCCGGCAGAAAATTCAATGCCAGCCTTTTTTAAAGGATCATATAGGTAATTGGCAGTTAGGTTACCTGTTAAAGTATGATTGGCCAGTCCGTACCTTAGTTCCGGGCGAATGCTGTAATAGCGGTTGTATTCGAAACGCTTGGTATAGGTAACACCATAACGAAGTCCAAAACCTTCAACTGTATTGTAAAATAAACCCCGGAGAATAGGATCCAGTCTTAGATATTGCTGATCATAACGGTTATTGATCGTGTAGCCGGTAAACAGGAATTTGCTGGCGGTAAAATTATTATTGGTCCGCTCCAGCGAATCGAGGTAATATTTGGACTCTTTCCTTTTTTCTATGCTGTCTTTTTTAAAATAATTCAGTCTTTCTTCCCGGGTTAAGGGGATTGGCCGATTGGTGTTCCAGTAGGCAGAATCTTTTTTATTGACCATTTTAGTCACTTTCAGGATTTCCCCGCTAAAATAGTTCCTGGGAAAATTAGGCTGGAGGTTATAATTGTTGTAGACCCCGAGGTAATAGCCTTCAAATTTAAAACCCATTACATTGCCGTTAAAGGTGAAATTGATATTAGAGGGCATATAGTGCTGTTCTACCTTCATAAATTGCTGGGTAATGTTCAGCGTGTCAATAAGGTTGATGCCGGTATTTTTAGTGAGGTACAATTCAGTTCCCATGATCCGCCAGCTGTCATCGGCAATATAAATGATCCCTCTGAAGACAGGATCATGCTGCCGGCGGGGAATAACCTCTATCTTATGAACGCTTTCTCCGTTCTCTACGGACGTACCTAATAATTTATATCGATAGTAGAATAAGGCCATATCGGCAATCGGGGATACGAAGCCCCTGGAGCTGAGTACATTTTCCAGGAGGAAGTTATTGTAAAAGTTAATCTCCAGATCAGAAGCTTTATTAAAACTAAAGGCATTGTTACGTCCGGCAACTTTCGATGCGATCATCTCCTCGCGGATATGATTTGTTCTTTTATAGTGGTAATTGGACTGTGATTCGGATTGGTAAAGGATGCCTCTCCGGTTGGTATCCAGTTCCAGAGTCTTCTGGATATCTCTTCCAAAAAAGCGTTTTGGGGCGGCCATCAATTTTTGAAGGCCCTTAATATAGACGCTGCAGCTGAATTCTTTAACTTCGGTTAAATGATGTTTCCTGTTTTTTATCGCATTTCGAATGATCTGGTAGGCTGGGTCCTCTGCTGAAGCACTAATGGTGACGTTCCGCAGGGTATAGGATTCCGGGTTAAGGATTACATTCTGCGTTATATTGGTGTCTATTTTGAACTCTTTTTCTATGCTTTTATAGCCAATTGCCTTGTATACCACCGTGTAACTGCCTTTTTCCAGATTTAAACTGTAGTGTCCGTCGATATTGGCAGAGGTACCTCTAGTGGTATTTTTCAGATACACGGAAGCAAAAGATACCGCTTCACCGTTTGGATCTTTAATATGGCCACTGAGTTTGAATTGTTGCGCATGCGACGCAAGGATTTGGGCTAGAGATAAAAGAAGGACAAGGCAGATTCTGTTCATAAAAACCCTAAGATATAAATATCATTGATTTGCCGGGGCAGAATAATTTAGATTACCACTGGAAGATGATATTTTCCTAACTTTGGTTGCATCAATTCATTATAAAATGTACAAAACACTACAGCCCGTTCTGAAACAGGAACTTGAACAAATAGAAAAAGACGGATTATATAAACGTGAAAGAATTATCGTTACCCCTCAGGGTGCTGATATTAAGGTAAGTACAGGACAGGATGTTGTTAATTTCTGTGCGAATAACTATCTGGGTTTATCTTCTCATCCTGCAGTGCTTGAAGCCGCAAAAAAAGCAATCGATCAGTATGGCTACGGGATGTCTTCAGTTCGGTTTATTTGCGGTACACAGGATGTGCACAAAGAACTGGAAGCGAAACTGTCCCAATTTTTGGGTACAGAGGATACAATCCTGTATGCGGCAGCTTTTGACGCCAATGGTGGTGTGTTTGAACCTCTTTTTAATGATCAGGATGCCATCATTTCTGATGAACTGAACCATGCTTCTATCATTGACGGGGTACGTTTGTGTAAAGCCAAGCGTTTCCGTTATAAAAATGCGGATATGGAAGATCTGGAGGCACAATTGATTGCCGCAAAGGATGCCAGACATCGCATTATTGTTACAGATGGTGCTTTTTCTATGGATGGGGTAGTAGCACCATTGGATAAGATTTGTGATCTGGCTGATCAATATGGCGCATTGGTGATGATTGATGAGTCGCACTGTACTGGTTTTATTGGAAAAACAGGCAGAGGTACACATGAGCATTTCAATGTAATAGACCGTGTAGATATTATTACTGGTACACTAGGTAAAGCTTTGGGGGGCGCTTCAGGCGGATTTACTTCCGGGAAAAAAGAAATTATTGAAATGCTTCGTCAGCGTTCCCGTCCTTATTTGTTCTCCAACACCTTAGCTCCGGCCATTGCTGGTGCATCTGTTGCGGTACTGGATATGTTGAGCGAAACCACAGAATTAAGAGATAAGCTGGAAGGCAATACGCAATATTTCCGTCAAAAAATGACAGAAGCAGGTTTTGATATTAAGGAAGGCGTTCACCCGATTGTACCAGTGATGCTGTATGATGCAAAGCTTGCACAGGAATTTGCGGCTAAAATGCTGGAAGAAGGAATTTATGTGATTGGCTTTTATTATCCGGTTGTGCCCCAGGGTAAAGCAAGGATAAGGGTACAACTCTCTGCTGGTCATGAGAAGCACCATTTAGATAAGGCTATTGCCGCATTTACAAAGGTAGGGAAAGCACTAGGGGTTATTTAACAACTTCCCGCCCTGAGATTTTCAAAGCCCGGGTTCATTTTCCTTAATGACACGGGCTTTGACCTTGTTTTTGAACCCTGCTATATGAAAATTATTACTGAAATAGCTGTATATTTGCCCCATGTTACAAGAGAAGATAACACAATACACTGAAGAAATTAATGCGTTTTCTACCGCTAAAGCTGCAGAGCTGGAGCAATTCAGAATTAAATTTTTGGGTACTAAGGGCATTATTAAGGATATTTTTGACGAGTTTAAAGCCGTTTCACCAGAGGAAAAGAGAACGCTGGGGAAGGTATTGAACGTATTTAAGCAATTGGCGGAATCCAAGTACCAGGCTTTAAAAGAGCAAAGTACTGAAACCTCTGCAGGAAAAGAAGAAGGATTAGACCTGACGCTGCCTGGTGAGGGTTTTGAAATTGGATCACGTCATCCCCTGGCTTTGGTGAGAAAAGAAATTGTGGAGATCTTTAATAAACTTGGGTTTATTGTAGCAGAAGGTCCTGAAATTGAAGATGACTGGCACAATTTCTCTGCATTGAATTTCCCGGAAGAACACCCGGCAAGAGATATGCAGGATACTTTCTTTATCAAGAAGGGTGGAGAAAAAGGGGATATCGCTTTGCGTACCCATACTTCTTCAGTGCAGGTACGTATGATGGAGTCTGGTAAACCACCTTTCAGGGCTATTATGCCGGGAAGGGTATACCGTAACGAAGCGATTTCTGCAAGGGCTCATTGCTTCTTCCATCAGGTAGAAGGTCTTTATGTGGATGAAAATGTTTCTTTTGCAGACTTGAAACAAACCTTGTTTTATTTTGTTCAGGAAATGTACGGCGAAGGGACTAAGGTGCGTTTTCGCCCTTCTTATTTTCCATTTACAGAACCGTCGGCAGAAATGGATATTTCCTGTACCATTTGTAAGGGCGCTGGTTGTCAGTTTTGCAAGTACAGTGGCTGGGTAGAGATTCTTGGCTGCGGTATGGTAGATCCGAATGTTCTGGAAAATTGCGGTATAGATGCCAAAAAATATAGCGGTTTTGCTTTCGGGATGGGTATTGAAAGGATTACCAATCTGAAATTTGAGATTAAGGATCTGCGTTTGTTCTCTGAGAACGATGTGCGTTTCCTTAAACAATATAAAACAACTTTGATTTAATGATTAAAAAGATCACGGTTCTATTTTTTATACTCGGCCTTTTTACCAGGTGTGGGAAGGAAAGTAATTATATTGCCAATGTGGCGGTGAATTATAATGTAACCATACAAGAGTTTAAAATTAAAGCTGTGAATAATGTTCTAACCGTTCAGGGGGTTGGTGTGGCAGGTATACTGGTCGTTTATAATCCATTTAACAGTGCTTATATGGCTTACGACCGTTGTAGTTCTGTGAATCCGGAGGCCATGTGTAAGGTGAATCCGGACGATGGGGGTTTGAGTGCCACAGATCCTTGTACAGGAGCGAAGTTCTCTCTGCTTGACGGAAGCCCTTCAAAAGCGCCCGCTGTTCGAAATTTAAAATCTTATAATGTTTCCCTTCAGGGTGGACAGCTTTTACATATATCTAACTAATGGAACCGGAAAAAATAAAAGAGAGTATACTGAGAGCAGCTAAGGAGTTGTTCAGGAAATACGGTTATCATAAGACCAGTGTAAATGAGATTGCCAAGAAAGCGCGTATTGCTAAAGCAACGATTTATAAGTATTTTGATAGTAAGGAGCATGTACTGGATGCTATTCTGATGGATTATCTGGATTTAAACTTGCGGGAGATCCTGAGGAATAAAGCGCAATTTGCTGACGAAGAGGAGCATCTCAAGGCTTTGGTGATGAAAACTTGCCGGCTTACTTTTACGGTTTGCAATGAGTTTATCGGTTGGGATTTTGTTCGTGAGAATGCGAATTCCCAGGAGTTTTTAAAGCACCTTTCTGATCAGTTGGAGTCGTTACTACTGGCGGCTTACCTGGAGCTTGATCATTTTAAAAATAATCCTTCCCGTAAGGAGGGATTGGCTTTCTTGCTTAAAGCAAGTAAGAGTATTGTTTTTTCTTTCGCTTTCACGTCTGTGAGCGATTCTGATGTCAGGAAGAATTTTGTGAGTTTTCAAAAGGAGTTGTTGCCATTTCTTGTCAAAGCTGCGTTGTAAGGAGGTTAAGCTTTTGAAAAATAAATGTACTCTTCGGAGACTACGCTTTCTGCGCGCCGCTTTGCGGCCTGCTGCGAAAGCTGAGGTCTCCTCTGAGTAGCATTGATTTTTCTTGGGTGCTTAACTAGAGGGCGCATCCATGTATGGTGTAGAAGGGTTTATGGATGTTGTTTGTTTTCAAGAGCTCATAGGTTCGGTTTTCCGGGTGCGCTTAACTGGGACATATCCATATATTAGTGTAGATGGGTTGATTTATGGCTGTTGTTTGTTCTGTTTTTGAACGGTTTACTTCTCGCTTGTTGATGAGTAGTTGAGATATTGCCCTGGTTTTTGCTTCCTGCATGGATATCTTTCCCATTATATACTCAGAATCAATAATTTCCGTGCATTCTATTCCTTTCAACGCTTCCTTTTTTCAGCGCCTTGCCTGGATAACCTCCCAATTAAGCGTTTAGAAAAAATCAATAATTTCCGTGCATTCTGTTCCTTTCAACGCTTCCTTTTTTCAGCGCCTTGCCTGGATAACCTCCCAATTAAGCGTTTAGAAAAAATCAATAATTTCCGTGCATTCTAATTCCTTTCAACGCTTTCTATCTTCGGCGCCTTGCCTGGATAACCTCCCAATTAAGCGCCCAGAAAAAATCAATAATTTCCGTGCATTCTATTCCTTTCAACGCTTCCTTTTTTCAGCGCCTTGCCTGGATAACCTCCCAATTAAGCGTTTAGAAAAAATCAATAATTTCCGTGCATTCT